>NZ_CP021744.1:6007500-6307500 GCF_002192455.1 Streptomyces albireticuli | reverse complement strand
AGGTGCTCCGGAGCTGGGGTGGTGAAGGGGTCAAGCGTACGACGGGCGCGGTGGGCGGGGCGCGGCGTCCCTCGGCGGGGGCCGGGCGGGGCCGCCGCGCGTCCTGGGCGGGGCGGCCCGCTCTTCCCGTCGGGGGGCGGCCCGCCCTTCTCCCCGGCGAAGCGGCCCACCCTTCGCGGGAGGCCATACGTCCGTCACGGGAAGCCACACGTCCGTTGCAGGAGGCCGCACAGCGGTGACGGGAAGCCAGGCTCGCACGCCCCACGGAAGGCAGCCGCCCCACGGAAGGCAGCCGCCCCACGGAAGGCAGCCGCCGCGGGCTACGCCGCGCCGAGCCGCTCGCCCTCGGCGATGCGGACGCCGCGGGCCCAGTCGGCCGCCTTCATCGGCTTCTTGCCCTGCGGCTGGACCCAGAGCAGCTCCACCGCGTGCGAGCCGGTGCCGACGTGCACGGAGTTCTTGGCGGCGGCGACGGCGCCGGGCGCGAGGTCGGTGCGGGCGGTGTCGAGGGCGACGGCCATCACCTTGAGCCGCTCGCCGCGGAAGACCGTCCAGGCGCCGGGCGCGGGGGCGCAGCCGCGCACCACGCGGTCCACCCGCAGGGCGGGCGCGGACCAGTCCAGCTGGGCGTCCTCGACATTGATCTTCGGGGCGAGGGAGATGCCGTCGGCCGGCTGCGGAACGGCCTCCAGGGTGCCGTCCTCGATGCCGTCCATGGTCGCGGAGAGCAGCCCGGCGCCCGCGAAGGCGAGCCGGGTGAGCAGATCGCCGCTGGTGTCGGTGGGTCGTACGTGCTCGGTGAGCACGCCGTAGACCGGGCCGGAGTCCAGACCCTCCTCGATCAGGAAGGTGGAGGCGCCGGTGACCTCGTCGCCGGCGAGGATCGCGTGCTGGACGGGCGCGGCACCGCGCCAGGCGGGCAGCAGCGAGAAGTGGAGGTTGACCCAGCCGCGGGCGGGGACCTCCAGGGCAGCCTTGGGCAGCAGCGCGCCGTAGGCGACGACCGGGCAGCAGTCGGGGGCGATCTCCGCCAGCCGGGCGAGGAAGTCCTCATCGCGCGGCCGGACGGGCTTGAGCACCTCGATGCCGGCCTCCTCGGCGCGCTGGGCGACGGGGCTGGCGACCAGCCGGCGGCCGCGCCCGGCGGGGGCGTCGGGCCGGGTGACGACGGCGACGACCTCGTGCCGGTCCGAGGCGATCAGGGCGTCGAGGGCGGGGACGGCGACCTCGGGGGTGCCGGCGAAGACGAGCCTCATGGGTGGCGAACTACCTCTCCTCGAGCGCCGAGTGGAACAGCCCACCAGTCTAGGGGCCCGCTCCCCCAGGGGGCGTACGGGCACTCACGCGCCCCATTCCGGCGGATGTGCGCCCCCATACCGTGACCCGGCGGCCAGTGGCGCGTTGTGGTCAAGAGAGATTGACCTGAACGGGCCGCGGCAGCGGCCCGCTTCCGTTCCTTGTCAACTCTCGCCTTTTTTAGTCCTTTTACCCCGCCGGTCCGAGAGGCTACTTCATGGCCGACCACGCAACCCACGACGCCCAGGCACGGGCCAGCCTGCATCTTCTGGTCCGGGACATCGAGCGGGTCCGCAGGCAGGTGGACGCCCTGCGCACCCTCACCGCTCAGCTGGGCAACGTCTACCGCCCGCGGCGCACCGGCCCGTCGGCCGGCTTCGTCGTCTACGGGCGGGCCCCCGCGCCGACCGTACGGCTGGCGCAGGAGCTGCGGGACAGCGTCGAGACGCTGGTGACGGCCGCGGTCGACTTCGACCGCTCGCTGGGCTTCTCGTGGGACGCGGTGGGTTCGGCACTGGGCGTCACCAAGCAGGCGGTGCACCGCCGTTACGGCGCCCGCCGGTCCAACGGCCAGAGCACCCCGGAGCCCGCGGAGGCGGTCCGCACCGCCGAGCCCGCGGCCGTCCCGGCGGTCCCGGTCGTCCCCGCGGCCCGCACCGTCCCGGTCCAGAGCGTGGCCCCCCACCGCGACGAACCGAGGCCCCCGGCCTTCCCCGGCCCGCGCAACGGCTGAGCGACGCGGGCCGTGGCACTCCGGCGGGCGGGGGCCCCGCACCGGGCCCGGCCCGCGCGGGCCGGCACCGGCCCCGAGGTCCCCGAAGGCTCCGTCGGCCTTCCGGGAAGCCGGCACCGGCCGGGCGCGTACGGGCCGGTCGCGGAACGCCGCCGCCCGGGAGGCGTCCCCGCTCAGCCGATGTTGAGCGGGTCGATCCGGAGCGACACCGGCTCGCCGTCCCGGCGGGCCAGCCGGGCGGCCTGGGCGATCTTGAGCGCCGAGGCCAGCGCGGCGCCCCGCCCGGGACGGACCCTCAGCAGGGCACGGTCCCACCGCTCCCCCGCCGGTGCCTCGCCCGGCCGGCGCGGGCGACCGGGTGCCGTGACGGGCATGGGCACCGGACCGAGCACCTCCGCGTCCGCCGGCAGCTCGGCCGCCGCGAGGAATTCGGCCACGGCCGCCGGGGGGCCCGAGACGGAGGCCATCCGCGACACGGGCGGGAAGCCCAGCTCCGCGCGGTCGGCGAGCTCGCGCACGGCGTGCCCCGCGGGGTCCCAGCGGACGAGCGCCTGCACCGGACGGAGCGTCGGCTCGGCGACGATCACCACGGTGCCGCCCTCGGCCTGGCTCCGCACCAGCGCCGCCGCGTCCAGCCAGCGGCGCAGCGCCTCCTCGTCCGCCCGCAGGTCGGGAAAGCCGAGCAGCGCCCAGCCGTCGAGGAGCAGCGCCGCCGCGTACCCCCCCTCGGCGACCGGCTCGGCCCCGGGCGTGGACACGACGAGCGCCGGGCGGTCGGGAACGCTGTCGAGGATGTGGTCACGGCCGGAGGTGCGCACGGGCACCGATGGAAAGGCCTGTCCCAGCTCCTCCGCGGTGCGCCCGGCCCCGACGACCCGGGCGCGGAGCTGCCTCCCGCCGCACTCGGCGCAGTGCCAGTCCGGCTGCCCCTGACCGCACCAGCCGCAGCGCAGGCCGCCGTCGCCCTTCAGCGCCTCCAGGGGCCCGACGCACGTCGTGCAGCGGGCCCGCTCGCGGCACCGCTCGCAGGCCAGCCGGGGGACGTACCCACGGCGCGGCACCTGCACCAGCACCGGGCCGTGCTTGAGGCCTTCCCGGGCGGCCTGCCAGGCGAGCGTGGGCAGGCGAGCGGCGCGGGCGGCCTCGTCCCGTGCCTCGTCGGCGTCGCCGACCGTGCGGATCAGCGGTGCCGTCGCCCTGACCCGGTCCCGGTCGGCGGCCAGCGGCAGGGCCCAGCCGGTGTTGACCAGCTGGGCGGCCTCCACCGTGCAGCCGAAGCCGCCCAGCAGGAACGCCGCCTTCTCGTGGGCCGCCCGGGACATCAGCACCTCGCGGGCGTGCGGGTGCGGGGCGTTCTGCGCGCTGTGGCTCGCGTCGCCGTCGTCCCAGATCGCGACGAGGCCGAGGGAGCGCACCGGCGCGAACATGGCGGCCCGGGTCCCGACGACGACCCGCACGGACCCCCGGCTGACCGCCAGCCAGCGGCGGTACCGCTCCTCGGGGCCGAGGTCGGCGGTCAGGAGGACATGCCGCCCCTCCCCCAGCAGCGCGGTCAGCTCGGCGTCGACCCGCGCGGCGGACCGGCCGTCCGGCAGGACGAGCAGCGCGCCGCGCCCGGCGGCGAGGGCGGTGCCGGCGGCCCGGGCCAGCTCCTGCGGCCAGTGCGGGCCCGGCAGGGCCGTCCACACGGCACGCGGCGAGTCTCCCCGGGAGACCGCGTCCAGGAAGGCCTGGCCCGTCGGATAGCGGGACCAGGTGCCCGGGCCGGGGCGGGCCGGGGAAGGCAGCGGTTCGGGGGACGGCTCGGCCTCGATGCGGGCGTGCCGGGGCGGCACCGCCAGCTGGAGGACGTCCGCGAGCGAGCCGGCGTAACGGTCGGCGACGGAGCGGCACAGCTCGTACAGGGCGGGGCTGAGCACGGGCTCGGGCGACAGGACCTGCGCCAGGGCCGCGAGCGGCCCCCGGTACTCGGACTCGGCCACCCGCTCGATGATGTACCCGTCGAGGAGCCCGCCGCCCTCCCGGCGGCCGTCCCGTACGTTGCGGGTGCCCGCGCCGAAGCGGACCCGCACCCGCGTGCCCGGCTGGGCGGCGGCGTCCAGCTCGGCCGGGACGGCGTAGTGCCACAGCTGGTCGAGGTGGACGGGGCCCTTGTCGACCAGCACACGGGCGATGGGCAGGGACTTCGCCAGAGGCGCGCCGCGCCACGTCCGCGGCTTCGCCCGCGGCACCTTCGCCTTGCGGACCGTCTCCCGGATGAACGCGAGCTGCTCCCCCCCTTGCTCCGCCGCCTCGGGCGGCACTCCCGCCCCCGACCGCCCGTTCTCGCTGCTCACAGCTCCAGTCTTAGCAGACCGCACTGACAGCGGAGGGCGCTCGGCCGGGGCGGGCGCACCGGCGGGAGGGGGTACGCGTACGGCCCCGAACCGATTCTGCGGTCCGGGGCCGTACGCGGCACAGCCGGCAGCCGGGGCTTAGAGGCCCGCGGCCTTCTTCAGGGCGTCCACCCGGTCCGTGCGCTCCCACGTGAAGTCGGGCAGCTCGCGGCCGAAGTGGCCGTACGCGGCGGTCTGGGCGTAGATCGGGCGGAGCAGGTCGAGGTCGCGGATGATCGCGGCCGGGCGGAGGTCGAAGACCTCGGCGATGGCGTTCTCGATCTTCTCGGTCTCGACCGTGTTGGTGCCGAAGGTCTCGACGAAGAGGCCGACGGGCTCGGCCTTGCCGATGGCGTAGGCGACCTGGACCTCGCAGCGGGCGGCCAGGCCCGCGGCGACGACGTTCTTCGCGACCCAGCGCATGGCGTACGCGGCCGAGCGGTCGACCTTGGACGGGTCCTTGCCGGAGAAGGCACCGCCGCCGTGGCGGGCCATGCCGCCGTAGGTGTCGATGATGATCTTGCGGCCGGTGAGGCCGGCGTCGCCCATCGGGCCGCCGATCTCGAAGCGGCCGGTCGGGTTCACCAGGAGGCGGTAGCCGTCGGTGTCGAGCTTGATGCCGTCCTCGACGAGCTCCTTGAGGACGTGCTCGACGACGAACTCGCGGATGTCGGGTGCCAGCAGCGAGTCCAGGTCGATGTCGGACGCGTGCTGGGAGGAGACGACGACGGTGTCGAGGCGCACGGCCTTGTTGCCGTCGTACTCGATGGTGACCTGGGTCTTGCCGTCGGGGCGCAGGTAGGGGATGGTCCCGTTCTTGCGGACCTCCGACAGGCGGCGGGAGAGCCGGTGCGCCAGGTGGATCGGCAGCGGCATCAGCTCGGGGGTCTCGTCGCAGGCGTAGCCGAACATCAGGCCCTGGTCGCCGGCGCCCTGCTTGTCGAGCTCGTCCTCGTCACCCTCGACACGGCTCTCGTACGCGGTGTCGACGCCCTGCGCGATGTCGGCGGACTGGCCGCCGATGGACACCGAGACGCCGCAGGAGGCGCCGTCGAAGCCCTTCTTGGAGGAGTCGTAGCCGATCTCCAGGATCTTGTTGCGCACGAGGGTGGCGATCGGCGCGTACGCCTTGGTCGTCACCTCTCCGGCCACGTGCACCAGGCCGGTGGTGATCAGCGTCTCGACGGCGACGCGGGAGGTCGGGTCCTCCCGGAGGAGGGCGTCGAGAATGGTGTCGCTGATCTGGTCAGCGATCTTGTCGGGGTGACCCTCGGTCACAGATTCCGAGGTGAACAGGCGGCGGGACACATCGCTCCCTGGGGTTGCAGCGGCTGCTGGCTGATCATTTGCAGGACCCGGTTCGAGAGCTGCGCTCGACGCGGATCCTGAGCCAGTTTATCCGGCGTTCTCGTGGTTGGGGCATCCGGTTCCCCTTCACCGGCGGAGTGACCTGCGACACCTTCCGTCTCCGGAGCCCCTGGAGCCTCAGGAAAGGCGGTCCGTCACAAGATTCCAGACGATGTCGGCGAGGCCCTCCTTGGGACCGAAGGGCACCGGCGTCTCGGAGCCGTCGGGCGCCAGCACGACGGCCTCGCTCCGCTCGGCGCCGAAGGTCTTCCGCTCCCCGACCTCGTTGACCACGAGGAGGTCACAGCCCTTGCGCGCGAGCTTGGTCCGGCCGTTGGCGAGGACGTCGTCCGTCTCCGCCGCGAAGCCCACCACGATCTGGCCCGGACGGGCGCGTTCCGCGGAAAGTTCCGCGAGGATGTCCGGATTACGCACCAGAACGACCGGTTCCGGGTCCTGTCCGTCCCGCTTCTTGATCTTGCCGGAGGCGTAGGAGGCCGGACGGAAGTCGGCCACGGCGGCCGCCATCACCACGGCGTCGGCGTCGGCGGCGGCCTTGAGCACCGCCTCCCGCATCTGCACCGCCGTCCCCACCCGCACCACATCGACGCCCGCGGGGTCGGGCAGCTCGCTGTTGGCGGCGACGAGCGTCACCCTGGCCCCGCGCGCCACGGCCGTACGGGCCAGGGCGTAGCCCTGCTTGCCCGAGGAGCGGTTACCGAGGAAGCGCACGGGGTCCAGCGGCTCCCGGGTGCCGCCCGCGCTGACGACCACGTGGCGGCCCGTGAGGTCCATGGCCCGGCCCTCGGCGCCGCGGGCCAGCACCCGGCGGCAGACCTCGAAGATCGCCTCGGGGTCGGGCAGCCGGCCCTTGCCGGTGTCGACGCCGGTCAGCCGGCCGACGGCGGGCTCGATCACGATCGCGCCGCGGCGGCGCAGGGTCGCCACGTTCTCCTGGGTGGCCTGGTTCTCCCACATCTCGGTGTGCATCGCGGGCGCGAAGACGACCGGGCAGCGGGCCGTGAGCAGGGTGTTGGTCAGCAGGTCGTCGGCGAGCCCGTGCGCGGCCTTGGCCAGCATGTCGGCGGTGGCGGGCGCGACGACGACGAGGTCGGCCTCCTGGCCGATCCGCACGTGCGGCACCTCGTGCACGGAGTCCCACACCTGGGTGGCGGCCGGCTGCCCGGACAGCGCCGACCAGGTCGCCTCGCCGACGAAGTGCAGCGACGCGGCGGTCGGAACCACCCGTACGGAGTGCCCCGACTCGGTGAGGCGGCGCAGCAGCTCGCAGGCCTTGTAGGCGGCGATCCCGCCGCTGACCCCCAGGACGACCTTGGGCTTGTCCATCGTTTGGCTTCTCCCCGCCATCTCGTGCGTACGTACGACCGTACGGTCCCATGACACACCACAGGCCCGGCAGGCGCTCCCCCCGGCAAACGCGGGAGGGGCCCTGCCGGGCCTGTGGCTGTGAGGAACCGAAGGCCTACTGGGCCGGGGCCTCGATGGCCTCGGAGGTCAGCAGACCGGCGTTGATCTCACGGAGCGCGATGGAGAGCGGCTTCTCGTGGACGTGGGTGTCCACCAGCGGACCGACGTACTCCAGCAGGCCCTCGCCGAGCTGCGAGTAGTAAGCGTTGATCTGACGGGCGCGCTTGGCGGCGTAGATCACCAGGCTGTACTTCGAGTCGGTGGCCTCGAGGAGCTCATCGATCGGAGGGTTGATGATGCCCTCGGGCGCGGTGATGGAAGAGGACACTGTCTGCCTTCCGATGGGGGTGGAGATCAGGAACTTCGGGGGGATATCCCCAGTTCAACGCAGCAAGGCTAGCAGCTCGCGCGCGACGTCCTCGACGGAGGTGTTGACCAACGTCACATCGAACTCCGACTCGGCCGCCAGCTCGACCTTCGCGGCGGCCAGTCGGCGCTCGATGACCTCGGGCGACTCGGTGCCCCGGCCGGTGAGCCGGCGGACCAGCTCGTCCCAGCTCGGGGGCGCGAGGAAGACCAGCTGGGCGTCCGGCATGGACTCGCGGACCTGCCGGGCGCCCTGGAGGTCGATCTCCAGCAACACGGGCTCACCGGCCTCCAGGCGGTCGAGGACCGCCTGGCGCGGCGTGCCGTAGCGGTTGCCGGCGAACTCCGCCCACTCCAGCAGCTCACCGTTGGCGACGAGCTTGTCGAATTCGCCGTCGTCCACGAAGAAGTACTGGACACCTTCCTGCTCGCCGGGGCGCGGCTTGCGGGTGGTGGCCGATACCGAGAGCCATACCTCGGGGTGGGCCTTGCGCATATGGGCGACGACCGTGCTCTTACCGACCCCGGAGGGGCCGGAGAGCACGGTCAGCCGCGGTTGTCTGGCCGGGGGTACGGGGGACGTCCCCCGGGAGACTGCAGTACTCATGCAGTGATTATCCCGGTTCCCGGGAGTGCCTGGGAACGTCAGGCGGCCTTGCCGCCGAACTCACGCTCCAAGGAGGCGATCTGATTCGAGCCGAGCCCGCGCACCCGGCGGCTCTCGGAGATGCCGAGCCGCTCCATGATCTGCTTGGCGCGGACCTTGCCCACACCCGGAAGGCTCTCCAGGAGTGCGCTGACCTTCATCTTGCCGATGACTTCATTCTTCTGGCCCTGCTCGATGACCTCGTGCAGCGAGGCGCCGGAGTGCTTGAGCCGATTCTTGACCTCGGCGCGCTCCCGGCGAGCCGCGGCGGCCTTTTCGAGCGCGGCTGCGCGCTGTTCAGGGGTAAGGGGCGGAAGAGCCACGCCTACGTCACCTCGGATATCGAACTGTCGGATAACGGACCGGTGAGGAACCTAGTCGGCCCACACCTGCGGAGCAACGAGCAACGCGCTTGCACGTTCGCTCTCGTCGGAGACTAGCGGCCGATCCCGCTCCAGTCAGCGAGAACAGACGAAAAGTCCTGGTCAGACTCGCTCGACCAGGACCTTTCCGGACATAATGACCGACAATTCTTGTCCGAGATCTTGTCCCGGGTACCGCCGGGTACTGTCGGAGACCGGTCCCGGACCCGTCCGGGACCGGCCCGCGGCCCTCCGGGGCCCGCCTCCCGCCGCCCTGCCGGACGGCGGGGCGGCTTCAGCGTGCCCCGGTACCGCTCGCGTCCACCGCTTCCCGGACCTCGTCCGCGAACCGGGCGGCGCTCGCGCGCAGCGCGGCCACGTCCGGGCCGTGCCGCAGCACGCCGCGGCTGACGTTCGGGACGACGTCGCGCACGGCCGCGCCGAAGACCTTCGGCAGGTCCGCCGCGGTCGCGCCCTGCGCGCCGATGCCGGGCGCCAGCAGCGGGCCGCCGATCGCCAGGTCGGCGCCGGCCGCGCCGAGCGTGTCGCCCAGCGTCGCGCCCACGACCGCGCCGTACGAGCCCATGGCACCGGACGCGTTCTCCGCGGCGTTCTCGGCCCGGAGGTGGTCCAGCATCGTCGCGGCGACGCTCGCTCCCCCGGCCCGCACCGCGTGCTGCACCTCGGAGCCCTCGGGGTTCGAGGTCAGCGCGAGGACGAACACGCCGGTGCCGCTCTCGCGGGCCAGGTCCAGGGCCGGGCGCAGCGAGCCGTAGCCCAGGTAGGGGCTGACGGTGACGGCGTCCGAGAAGAGCAGCGAGGCCGGGTCCAGGTAGGTGGCGGCGTAGGCGGCCATGGTGGAGCCGATGTCCCCGCGCTTGGCGTCCATGAGGACCAGCGCGCCGGCCTCCCGGGAGTCGGCGACCGCCCGCTCCAGGACGGCGATGCCGCGCGAGCCGAACCGCTCGAAGAACGCGGACTGCGGCTTGAGCACGGCGACCCGGTCGGCGAGCGCCTCCACGACGACGCGCGTGAAGCGCTCCAGGCCGGCGATGTCGTCGGACAGGCCCCAGTCGGCCAGCAGGGACGCGTGCGGGTCGATGCCGACGCAGAGCGGGCCGCGCTCGTCCATCGCCCGGCGCAGGCGGGTACCGAAGGGTGCGAGGGTCATGCGGCGGCCTTCTTCCGGGTCTCGGCGCCGACGGCGTCGGCGAGGGTGGCGTACGGGGAGGCGGCGAGGCGCTCGGCCAGGCCGCGGTGGATCCGCCGGCACCAGAAGGGGCCCTCGTAGATGAAGGCGCTGTAGCCCTGGACCAGCGTGGCGCCCGCCAGGATGCGCTCCCAGGCGTCGTCGGCGGTCTCGACGCCGCCCACGCCCACGAGGGTGATCCGGTCGCCCACGCGGGCGTACAGGCGGCCGATGACCTCCAGCGAGCGGGCCTTGAGGGGCGCGCCGGACAGGCCGCCGGCGCCGATGGCCTCGACGGTCCGCGCGGGGGTCTTCAGGCCGAGGCCGTCCCGGGCGATGGTGGTGTTGGTGGCGATGATGCCGTCCAGGCCCAGCTCGACGGCGAGGTCGGCGACGGCGTCGACGTCCTCGTCGGCCAGGTCGGGGGCGATCTTCACCAGCAGCGGGACGCGGCGCGAGGTGACCGTGCGGTCCGCGGCCTCGCGGACGGCGGCCAGCAGGGGGCGCAGCGCCTCGGTGGCCTGGAGGTTGCGCAGGCCGGGCGTGTTGGGCGACGAGACGTTGACGACGAGGTAGTCGGCGTGGGCGGCGAGGCGCTCGGTGGAGGTGACGTAGTCGGCGACGGCCTCCTCCTCGGGCACCACCTTGGTCTTGCCGATGTTGACGCCCACGGTCGTCCGGAAGGCCGCCTTGCGGGCCGCCAGGCGCTCGGCGACGGCCGCGGAGCCGTCGTTGTTGAAGCCCATGCGGTTGATGAGCGCGCGGTCGGCCACGAGGCGGAAGAGGCGCTTCTTCGGGTTGCCGGGCTGCGGCTGGGCGGTGACGGTGCCGATCTCGACGTGGTCGAAGCCCAGCATCGTCATGCCGTCGATGGCGGAGGCGTTCTTGTCGAAGCCGGCCGCGAGGCCGAAGGGGCCGTGCATGCGCAGGCCGAGGGCCTCGGTGCGCAGCGCCTTGTGGCGGGGGGCCAGGACGGCGGCGACCAGGGTGCGCAGGACGGGCACCCGGGCGGCGGCGCGGATCCAGCCGAAGGCCAGGTGGTGGGCCTTCTCCGGGTCCATGCGCTTGAAGAGCAGATCGAAGAGGAGACGGTACATTTCAAGCCTTCTTGGCGAGGGGGGCGGCGGGCCCCGGGCGAAGGGGGCCCGTGAGGGCTCATGAGCGGGCCCGTGCGGGCCCGTGGAGGGGCTTCATGAAGAGGGGGACACCGGTCGGTGTCCCCCTCCTGTGCCCTACGCCTCGCGGGCGGCGGTGAGCGCTCCGGCGTGTTCCTGGAGGGAACGGACGCCGACGTCGCCGCGGGTGAGTGCCTCGATGCCCTGGACGGCGGCGGCGAGCGCCTGGACCGTGGTCAGGCACGGGACCGCGCGGGCGACCGCGGCGGTGCGGATCTCGTAGCCGTCGAGACGGCCGCCGGTGCCGTACGGGGTGTTGACGATCAGGTCGACCTGGCCGTCGTGGATGAGCTGGACGATCGTCTTCTCGCCGTTGGGGCCCTCGCCCTCGCTCTGCTTGCGCACGACGGTGGCGTTGATGCCGTTGCGCTTGAGGACCTCGGCGGTGCCGGAGGTGGCCAGCAGCTCGAAGCCGTGGGCGACCAGCTCACGGGCCGGGAAGATCATCGAGCGCTTGTCGCGGTTGGCGACGGAGACGAACGCGCGGCCCTTGGTGGGCAGCGCGCCGTAGGCACCGGCCTGCGACTTGGCGTACGCCGTGCCGAAGACCGTGTCGATGCCCATGACCTCGCCGGTGGAGCGCATCTCCGGGCCGAGGACGGTGTCCACGCCGCGGCCGGAGGCGTCGCGGAAGCGCGACCACGGCATCACGGCCTCCTTGACGGAGATCGGCGCGTCCAGCGGCAGGGTGCCGCCGTCGCCCTCCCGGGGCAGCATGCCCTCGGCGCGCAGCTCGGCGACGGTGGCGCCCAGCGAGATGCGGGCGGCGGCCTTGGCCAGCGGCACGGCGGTCGCCTTGGAGGTGAAGGGGACCGTGCGGGAGGCGCGCGGGTTGGCCTCCAGGACGTAGAGGATGTCCCCGGCCATGGCGAACTGGATGTTGATCAGTCCGCGCACGCCGACGCCCTTGGCGATCGCCTCGGAGGAGGCGCGCAGCCGCTTGATGTCGTGGCCGCCGAGGGTGATCGGGGGCAGCGCGCAAGCGGAGTCGCCGGAGTGGATGCCGGCCTCCTCGATGTGCTCCATGACGCCGCCGAGGTAGAGCTCCTCGCCGTCGTAGAGCGCGTCGACGTCGATCTCGATGGCATCGTCGAGGAAGCGGTCGATGAGGACCGGGTGCTCGGAGATCAGGCCGGCGTGCCGCTCCAGGTAGCCGCCGAGGGAGGGCTCGTCGTAGACGATCTCCATGCCGCGGCCGCCAAGGACGTAGGACGGGCGGACCATGACCGGGTAGCCGATCTCGGTGGCGATGGCCTTGGCCTCGTCGAAGGAGAAGGCCGTGCCGTACTTCGGCGCGGGCAGCCCGGCCTCGGTGAGCACGCGGCCGAAGGCGCCGCGCTCCTCGGCGAGGTCGATGGCCTCGGGCGAGGTGCCGACGATCGGCACGCCGTTGTCCTTGAGCGCCTGGGCGAGGCCGAGCGGGGTCTGGCCGCCGAGCTGGACGACGACGCCCGCGACGGGACCGGCGAGGGTCTCGGCGTGCACGATCTCCAGGACGTCCTCCAGGGTGAGCGGCTCGAAGTAGAGCCGGTCGGAGGTGTCGTAGTCGGTGGAGACGGTCTCGGGGTTGCAGTTGACCATCACGGTCTCGTAGCCCGCCTCGCTGAGCGCGAAGGAGGCGTGGACGCAGGAGTAGTCGAACTCGATGCCCTGGCCGATGCGGTTCGGGCCCGAGCCCAGGATGATCACGGCGGGCTTCTCACGCGGCGCGACCTCGGTCTCCTCGTCGTAGGACGAGTAGAAGTACGGGGTCTTCGCGGCGAACTCGGCGGCGCAGGTGTCGACCGTCTTGTAGACCGGGCGGACGCCGAGCGCGTGGCGGACCTCGCGGACGACGTCCTCGCGCAGGCCGCGGATGCCGGCGATCTGGGCGTCGGAGAAGCCGTGCCGCTTGGCCTCGGCGAGGATGCCCGGCTCCAGCTTCTCGGCGGTGCGGACCTCCTCGGCGATCTCGTTGATCAGGAAGAGCTGGTCGACGAACCACGGGTCGATCTTCGTGGCGTCGAAGACCTCCTCGGGCGTGGCGCCGGCGCGGATCGCCGCCATGACCGTGTTGATCCGGCCGTCCGTGGGGACGACGGACTTCGCCAGCAGCTCCGCCTTGTCGCCGGGCACGGAGACGAAGTCGAACTGCGAGCCCTTCTTCTCCAGCGAGCGCAGGGACTTCTGGAGCGCCTCGGTGAAGTTGCGGCCGATGGCCATGGCCTCGCCCACCGACTTCATGGTGGTGGTGAGGGTGGCGTCGGCGGCCGGGAACTTCTCGAAGGCGAAGCGGGGGGCCTTGACCACGACGTAGTCGAGCGTGGGCTCGAAGGAGGCCGGGGTCTTCTCGGTGATGTCGTTGGGGATCTCGTCCAGCGTGTAGCCGACGGCGAGGCGGGCCGCGATCTTGGCGATCGGGAAGCCGGTGGCCTTGGAGGCGAGCGCCGAGGAGCGGGAGACGCGCGGGTTCATCTCGATGACGATGATCCGGCCGTCCTCGGGGTTCACCGCGAACTGGATGTTGCAGCCGCCGGTGTCGACGCCGACCTCGCGGATGATCGCGATGCCGATGTCGCGCAGCCGCTGGTACTCGCGGTCGGTGAGGGTCATCGCCGGGGCGACGGTGATCGAGTCACCGGTGTGCACGCCCATCGGGTCGAAGTTCTCGATGGAGCAGACGACCACGACGTTGTCGTTCTTGTCGCGCATCAGCTCCAGCTCGTACTCCTTCCAGCCGAGGATGGACTCCTCCAGGAGCACCTCGGTGGTCGGGGAGAGCGTGAGGCCCTGGCCGGCGATGCGGCGCAGCTCCTCCTCGTCGTGGGCGAAGCCGGAGCCGGCGCCGCCCATGGTGAAGGAGGGGCGGACGACGACGGGGTAGCCGCCGAGGGTGTCGACGCCCGCGACGACCTCGTCCATGGTGTGGCAGATGACCGAGCGGGCGGACTCACCGTGGCCGATCTTGGCGTGGACGGCTTCGACGACGCCCTTGAACAGGTCGCGGTCCTCACCCTTGTGGATCGCCTCGACGTTGGCGCCGATCAGCTCGACGCCGTACTTCTCCAGGACGCCGTTCTCGTGCATGGAGATCGCGGTGTTGAGCGCGGTCTGGCCGCCGAGGGTGGGCAGGAGGGCGTCGGGGCGCTCCTTGGCGATGATCTTCTCGACGAACTCCGGGGTGATCGGCTCGACGTACGTGGCGTCGGCGATCTCCGGGTCGGTCATGATCGTGGCCGGGTTGGAGTTGACCAGGATGACCCGCAGGCCCTCGGACTTCAGGACGCGGCAGGCCTGGGTGCCGGAGTAGTCGAACTCGGCGGCCTGGCCGATGACGATCGGGCCGGAGCCGATGACCAGAACGGACTGGATGTCGGTGCGCTTAGGCACGCTGGCCCTCCATCAGGGTCACGAAGCGGTCGAACAGGTAGGCGGCGTCGTGCGGGCCCGCCGCTGCTTCGGGGTGGTACTGGACGCTGAAAGCCGGCTGGTCGAGCAGCTGGAGGCCTTCCACCACGTTGTCGTTGAGACACACGTGGGAGACCTCCACCCGGCCGTAGGGCGTGTCGGTCGGCGCGTCGAGCGGGGCGTCGACGGCGAAGCCGTGGTTGTGCGCGGTGACCTCGACCTTGCCGGTCGTGCGGTCCTGCACGGGCTGGTTGATGCCGCGGTGGCCGTACTTCAGCTTGTAGGTGCCGAAGCCGAGGGCGCGGCCCAGGATCTGGTTGCCGAAGCAGATGCCGAAGAGCGGGGTCTTCCGCTCCAGCACCCCGCGCATCACGGAGACGGGGTGGTCGGCGGTGGCGGGGTCGCCGGGGCCGTTGGAGAAGAACACGCCGTCGGGGTTGACGGCGTAGACGTCGTCGAGCGTCGCCGTGGCGGGCAGCACGTGCACCTCGATGCCGCGCTCGGCCATCCGGTGCGGGGTCATGCCCTTGATGCCGAGGTCGATCGCGGCGACGGTGAACTTCTTCGCGCCGATCGCGGGGACCACGTAGGTCTCCTTGGTGGCGACCTCGGCGGAGAGGTCGGCGCCCTGCATCTCGGGGGCCTGGCGGACCTCGGCGAGCATCGTGCCCTCGTCGGGCAGGCTGTTGCCGGAGAAGATGCCGACGCGCATGGCGCCGCGCTCGCGCAGGTGGCGGGTGAGGGCGCGGGTGTCGATGCCGCTGATGCCGACGACGCCCTGCTTGACCAGCTCCTCGTCGAGGGAGCGGCGCGAGCGCCAGTTGGAGGGCATCCGGGCGGGGTCGCGGACGACGTAGCCGGCGACCCAGATCCGCTGGGACTCGGGGTCCTCGTCGTTCACGCCGGTGTTGCCGACGTGCGGGGCGGTCATGACGACCACCTGGCGGTGGTACGAGGGGTCGGTCAGGGTCTCCTGGTAGCCGGTCATGCCGGTGGAGAACACCGCCTCGCCGAAGGTCACCCCCACGGCCCCGTAGGCGCGGCCGCGGAACATCCGGCCGTCCTCCAGGACGAGTACGGCGGGAGCGTGCGCGGCTCCCCTGGTGGAGGTCGTCATCGTGCGCCTTCCATGTCGTGTCGGTTCGAGTGGTGCTGTGCGGTGAGGGCCTCGACCCAGGCCGCGTGCTCGGCGGCCCGGTCGGAGCGGAACCCGGAGTCGATCTCCCGGCCGCCGTGCTCCCAGGTGATCACCAGCAGGCCGCCCTCGGCGAGGACCTTGCCGGCGATGCCCTTGTCGAGGCGGGCGCCGCGGAGCGCGGCGGCGGGGATGAAGAAGTCCTCCGCGCCGGGCCGTACGACGTCGACGCCCTGGTCCGTCAGGGTGAGCTCGGCCCGGCTGCGGGTGCCGAGGCCACGGGCCACGATGCGGTCGAGCCACTGCCCGGCGGTGGTGGAGCCGTGGTAGCGGCCCGCCATCGTCAGGGTGGCCGCGCCGGGCTCGGCGGGGGCGGTGGGCAGCTCGGGCAGGTCGCCCTGGAGCGTGCCGCGCCACTTCCAGCCCTCGCGCATCAGCCAGTAGACGAGCGCGATGAAGAGCAGCAGTCCCACGACCCAGCCGATGCGTGCGGCCCAGTCGGTCACCTGCTGGGACTTCTCCTCAGCTGCGAGCGTTGTCAGAGTGTGCAGAGGTGTCACGCCAGTTTCCCGTCCACGACCGTCGCGCGGCCCCGCAGGAAGGTGTGGGTGACGCGACCCGGCAGCTCTCGCCCCTCGTAAGGGGTGTTCCGGCTGCGGGAGGCGAAGCCCGCGGGGTCCACGACACCACGGTAAGCCGAATCGACCAGCGTGAGGTTGGCGGGCTCCCCGGGAGCGATGGGGCGGCCGTGGCCGGGGAGGCTGCCGATGCGGGCGGGGGTGGCGGACATCCGGTCGGCGACGCCGGCCCAGTCCAGCAGCCCGGTCTCGACCATCGTGTGCTGGACGACGGAGAGCGCGGTCTCCAGGCCGACCATGCCCATGGCGGCCGCGGCCCACTCGCAGTCCTTGTCCTCGTGCGGGTGCGGGGCGTGGTCGGTGGCGACGATGTCGATCGTGCCGTCGGCCAGCGCCTCGCGCAGCGCCATGACGTCGCGCTCGGTGCGCAGCGGCGGGTTCACCTTGTAGACGGGGTTGTACGAGCGGACCAGGTCGTCGGTGAGGAGCAGGTGGTGCGGGGTGACCTCGGCGGTGACGTCGATGCCGCGGGACTTGGCCCAGCGGACGATCTCGACGGAGCCGGCCGTGGAGAGGTGGCAGATGTGCACCCGGGAGCCGACGTGCTCGGCGAGGAGGACATCGCGGGCGATGACCGACTCCTCGGCGACGGCGGGCCAGCCGCCGAGGCCCAGCTCGGCGGAGACGACGCCCTCGTTCATCTGGGCGCCCTCGGTGAGGCGGGGCTCCTGGGCGTGCTGGGCGACGACGCCGCCGAACGCCTTCACGTACTCCAGGGCGCGGCGCATGATCACGGCGTCGTCGACGCACTTGCCGTCGTCGGAGAAGACGGTGACCCCGGCGGCGGACTCGTGCATGGCGCCGAGCTCGGAGAGCTGCTTGCCCTCCAGGCCGACGGTGACGGCGCCGATGGGCTGCACGTCGCAGTAGCCGGACTCCTTGCCCAGGCGCCAGACCTGCTCGACGACGCCGGCGGTGTCGGCCACGGGGAAGGTGTTGGCCATCGCGAAGACGGCGGTGAAGCCGCCGCCGGCGGCGGCGCGGGTGCCGGTGAGGACGGTCTCGGAGTCCTCGCGGCCGGGCTCGCGCAGGTGGGTGTGCAGGTCGACCAGGCCGGGCAGCAGGATCTTGCCGTCGGCCTCGATCACCTGGGCGCCCTCGGCGGAGAGGCCGGTGCCCACCTCGGCGATGGTCTCGCCGTCGATCAGGACGTCCTGCGGCTCGCCGCCGAGGACCTTCGCACCACGGATCAGGATCTTGGACATCAGTTGTTCTCCTCGGTGCGGGCGTTGTTCGTGCTGACGGCCGGCCCGGAGCCGCCCAGCAGCAGGTAGAGGACGGCCATGCGGGTGCTGACGCCGTTGGCGACCTGCTCCACGGCCGTGCAGCGGTCGGAGTCGGCGACCTCGGCGGTGATCTCCATGCCGCGGTTCATCGGGCCGGGGTGCATCACGATCGCGTGCTCGGGCATCTTCGCCATGCGGTCGCCGTCCAGGCCGTACCGGCGCGCGTACTCGCGCTCGGTCGGGAAGAAGGCCGCGTTCATCCGCTCGCGCTGCACCCGCAGCATCATCACGGCGTCGGACTTCGGCAGCACGGTGTCCAGGTCGTAGCTGACCTCGCAGGGCCAGGTCTCGACGCCCACCGGCACCAGGGTGGGCGGTGCCACCAGGGTGACCTCGGCGCCGAGGGTGGTCAGCAGGTGGACGTTGGAGCGGGCCACCCGGCTGTGCAGGACGTCGCCGACGATCGTGATCCGGCGGCCGGACAGGTCCCGGCCGAGGCCGGCGTCGCGGCCGACCAGGCGGCGGCGCATGGTGAAGGCGTCCAGCAGCGCCTGGGTGGGGTGCTCGTGGGTGCCGTCGCCGGCGTTGACGACGGCGCCGTCGATCCAGCCGGAGTTGGCGAGCCGGTAGGGCGCACCGGAGGCGTGGTGGCGGATGACGACGGCGTCCGCGCCCATGGCCTCCAGCGTCAGGGCGGTGTCCTTGAGCGACTCGCCCTTGGAGACCGAGGAGCCCTTGGCGGAGAAGTTGATGACGTCGGCGGAGAGCCGCTTGGCGGCGGCCTCGAAGGAGATGCGGGTGCGCGTCGAGTCCTCGAAGAAGAGGTTGACGACGGTGCGGCCGCGCAGGGTCGGGAGTTTCTTGATCGGCCGGTCGGCGACCCGGGCCATCTCCTCGGCGGTGTCGAGGATCAGGACGGCGTCGTCGCGCGTGAGGTCGGCGGCCGAGATGAGGTGGCGCTTCATCCGGTTGCTCCGTGGTCGAGGAGGTGTGGGGGGATATGAACGGGCAACAGCCGGGCATGCGGCTTCACGGGCCCGGGCGCACCGGGTCCGCGGGGGCTGCTACTGCTCGGCCGGGGTGGTCTCGCGCGTGCCGAGGAGCACGCTGTCGCGGCCGTCCTCCTCGGTGAGCTGGACCTTGACCGTCTCCCGCAGCGACGTGGGGAGGTTCTTGCCGACGTAGTCGGCGCGGATCGGGAGCTCGCGGTGGCCCCGGTCGACGAGGACGGCGAGCTGGACGGCGCGCGGGCGGCCGATGTCGCCCAGCGCGTCGAGCGCGGCGCGGATCGTGCGGCCGGAGAAGAGCACGTCGTCGACGAGGATCACCAGACGGCCGTCGACGCCCTCACCGGGGATCTCGGTGCGGGCCAGCGCGCGGGCGGGCCGCAGCCGCAGGTCGTCGCGGTACATGGTGATGTCGAGGGAGCCGACCGGCATCTTTCCGCCGGTGATCTCTTCGAGCTTGGCGGCCAGCCGGCGGGCGAGGAAGACCCCGCGGGTGGGGATGCCGAGGAGCACCACGTCGTCGGCGCCCTTGGCGCGTTCGACGATCTCGTGGGCGATACGGGTCAGGACCCGGGCGATGTCCGGTGCTTCGAGCACGGGACGGGCGGAGACGGAACCCGGAGGGTTTGCGTCACGGTGTGCGTCCATACGAAACGGACCTCCTTCTCCGCCTCACGGGACGGACTTTAAAGGACGTCGGATTAACGGTTTCACGTTACCAGGGTCCGCGCTGAACAGGCGCCATCGCCCCTGACGGGGGATGCTGTGGACCATTCGGCTTGACGAAGTCAGATTACGCTGCGTAACCTCACAGTGAGTTACCAGTCTTCGTCCGGGGAGCTTTATGTCCAGCGAATACGCCAAACAGCTCGGGGCCAAGCTCCGCGCCATCCGCACCCAGCAGGGCCTCTCCCTCCATGGCGTCGAGGAGAAGTCCCAGGGCCGTTGGAAGGCCGTCGTAGTGGGCTCGTACGAGCGCGGCGACCGTGCAGTGACCGTCCAGCGCCTGGCCGAGCTGGCCGATTTCTACGGCGTTCCGGTGCAGGAACTGCTGCCGGGCACCACTCCCGGCGGGGCCGCCGAGCCGCCGCCGAAGCTGGTCCTGGACCTTGAGCGCCTGGCTCATGTGCCGGCCGAGAAGGCGGGCCCGCTCCAGCGTTACGCGGCGACCATCCAGAGCCAGCGTGGCGATTACAACGGCAAGGTCCTGTCGATCCGCCAGGACGACCTCCGCACTCTTGCCGTGATCTACGACCAGTCGCCCTCGGTGCTCACCGAGCAGCTGATCAGCTGGGGCGTCCTGGACGCCGACGCGCGCCGCGCCGTCCAGCACGAGGACGCCTAGCCGTCCCGGTCATAAAAAACGAACCGCCGTGGGGGGCGGGAAACCCGATGGGTTTCCCGCCCCCCACGGCGGTTTCGTCATGCCCGGCGGAGACTCGGCTTGAGCTCCTTGAAGCGGCCGAGCAGGCCGTTGACGAAGGCCGGCGAGTCATCGGTCGAGAACTCCTTGGCGAGCTGCACCGCCTCGTCGATCGCGACCGCGTCCGGAGTGCCGTCCTCCCAGATCAGCTCGTAGGCACCGAGCCGCACGATGTTCCGGTCCGCGACCGGCATCCGGTCCAGGTCCCAGTCGACCGCGTAGGTGGCGATCAGCTCGTCGATACGGGCGACGTGCTCGGCGTACCCCTCGACCAGCTGCATGGTGTACTCATTGACCGGCGGCTGCCGGTCGTCGGACCGCGAGTGCCGGATCCAGTCGGCGAGGACGTTCTGCACGGTGATCCCGCGCTGATCGGCCTCGAAGAGGATCTGGAAGGCGCGCTTACGGGCCTTGCTGCGAGCGGCCACGGTTAGCTGTTCACCCGACCGAGGTAATCACCGGTGCGAGTGTCGACCTTGATCTTCTCACCGGTGGTGATGAAGAGCGGGACCTGGATCTCGTAGCCGGTCTCCAGTCGCGCGGGCTTCGAGCCACCGGTGGAACGGTCGCCCTGGACACCCGGCTCGGTGTGCTCGATGACGAGCTCGACGGCGGCCGGCAGCTCGACGTAGAGCACCTCGCCCTCGTGCGCGGCCACGGTGGCCGTGAAGCCCTCGAGCAGGAAGTTGGCGGCGTCGCCGACGGTCTTGCGGTCGACCATCAGCTGGTCGAAGGTCTGCATGTCCATGAAGACGAAGTACTCGCCGTCCATGTACGAGAACTGCATGTCGCGGCGGTCAACGGTGGCCGTCTCGACCTTCACGCCCGCGTTGAAGGTCTTGTCGACGACCTTGCCGGAGAGCACGTTCTTCAGCTTCGTACGGACGAAGGCGGGGCCCTTGCCGGGCTTGACGTGCTGGAACTCGACGACGGACCAGAGCTGGCCCCCGTCGAGCTTGAGCACCATGCCGTTCTTGAGGTCGTTCGTGGATGCCACGGTTGCGGTATCTCCTGGGCTGGTGGAACCAGAAAGTGCGGTGCGCCCGTCAGAGCGCGAGCAGCTCTTTGGTCGTAATGGTGAGTAGCTCGGGTCCGCCGTCCGCTTCTGAGCGGACGACGAGCGTGTCATCGATCCGGACCCCGCCGCGCCCCGGGAGGTGAACCCCCGGATCTACGGTGACCGGCACGCAAGCGTCCAGTTTACCCATTGCCGAAGGCGTCAGCCGAGGGTCCTCGTCGTTTTCGAGTCCCACGCCGTGTCCGATGCCCGGTCCGAGCCGCTCACCGTGCCCCGCGGCCTCCAGCACGACCCTCGCCGCCCGGTCCACGTCGCGGTACGGAGTGCCCGGCGCGAGGGCCTCCCGGCCGGCCCGCTGAGCCGCGAAGACCTGGTCGTACAGCTCGATCTGCCAGTCCGCCGGGGCGGTGCCGATGACGAACGTACGGGCGATCTCGCTGCGGTAGCCCCGGTAGTCGGCACCCAGGCAGACGCTGAGGAAGTCACCCTCCTCGACCCGCCGGTCGGTGGGCGTGTGCCCGGCGAGACCGGAGTTCGGCCCGGCACCCACCGAGGTCGGGAAGGCCGGCCCGACCGCGCCGTGGTCCACCAGCCGGCGCTCCAGCTCCAGCGCCAGATGGCGCTCGGTGCGGCCGACGAGAATCGACTCCAGGAGCTCGCCGAGGGCCTGATCGGCGATCTCCGAGGCGATCCGCAGCGCGGAGATCTCCTCGGGGTCCTTGACCAGCCGCTGCTGCTCCACGGCCGTGCCCAGGTCGGCCAGGCGCAGCCGGGGCGCGACCGAGCCCAGGGCGCGGTGCCGGGCGACGGTGAGGTGGTGCTCCTCGACCGCCAGCGAGCGGACGCCCGCCTCGGCGGCCCGCTCGGCGGCGGCGACGGCCGGGTCGCCGTCGGGCGCTGCCAGCACCAGGACCCGCACGTCCTCGGCGGGATGGTCGGCCGCACGGTCCCCGAAGGGGTCCGTGGCGCAGCACAGGAGGTCCTGGCCGGCCCCCACGAGCAGGGTGGCACCCGGCGGGGCACCACCGGCCAGATACCGGACGTTGGCGTCGCCGGACACCAGGGCGGCCTCGCTCCCGGCCGCCTCGCAGCGCTCACGCAGCCGCGCGCGGCGAGCCGCGTACACCTCGGACATGCCTCCGAGCGTACGGCGGGGCCCGGCACCCGGCCGTCCCAGCGCGTCCGACCGGGCGCGCGGGCCGGGCTACCGGCCGGGGCCGGGCGGGGCGGTCAGGGCGCGGGCGACGATGTCGTCCAGGAGGCGGCCGGTGGTGGCGACGTCCTGCTGGGTGTTGTCGATGATGGGCAGGCCCGAGCCGTACCAGCCGGCCATCCGGCCGTGGATCCGGGCGACCTCCTCGTCGCTCAGACGGCGGTTGCCGGAGCGCTCGGCGTTGCGCTCCAGGACGACCTCCAGGCCCGGCAGCAGGACCACAGGCAGCAGACCGGGGCCCACGTGCCGCTTCCAGCCGCCGAGGCCCACCACGGGCCGGTCGGGGAAGACGGCGTCGTCGAGGATGCAGGAGATGCCGTTGGCGAGGAAGTTCCGGGCGGCGAAGCCGCAGGTGCGGCGGGCCAGGCGGTACTGCGCCTCGGAGTGGTCGTTCCAGCCTGACTGCGGGTCGGCGAAGCCGGACCGCACCCATTCGCGGACGTCGTCGAGGCTGATGTGGGCCGTGGGCACCCGGCGGGTGTCGGCCCAGTGCCGCGCCACGGTCGTCTTGCCCGCCCCGGCCGGACCGATGAGGAGCACCGCCACGGGGGCGTGCGCGGGGTCGGCGACGGCCATGGGCTGCGGGGGTGCCGGGGCGGCGGGGAGGGGCGGGGGTGCGGGCAGGGTGAAGTGACCGGTGGGGCCCACCGCGGGCGCGGGGGCATCGGGGGATGGCCGCCCTGGCCCGCGGGGACGCCGGGGGCGTGGGGTGGTGGCGGTCCCACGGGGTGCTGCATCCGGTGGCTCCGTCTCGTTGCGGCGAAGTGAAGGGGCGCGGGGTGGTCGGCCGGAGGTTCCTTCTCCCCTGCCCCGCCCCTTCCCGATACCGGGGCTCCGCCCCGGACCCCGGTCCTCAAGCTCCCCCAGCTACCGCTGGGAGGTGCCCCCAGACGGGCTGATTTTCAGCCCGCCCGGCGATTGAGGTCACCGCGCGTCAGCGCGGAAAAGGGGGCCCGGGGGCTTGCCCCCGCCACGCGGCGGAGCCGCACATCGGATGCAGCGGGAAGGGGCGGGGCTGGGGAAAAAACAACCCCCCGGCCAGACGGGAGCGTACCCGAGCCCGTTCCCGCGACCACCGTCGTGGCAACGCCCGCGTCAGCCCCCGAGTTCCTCCGCCAGCGCACGCAGCGCCAGCCGGTACGAACCGATGCCGAACCCCGCGACCGTCCCGCTCGCCACCGCCGCGATCACGGACGTGTGGCGGAACTCCTCCCGGGCGTACGGGTTCGAGATGTGCACCTCGATCAGCGGGGCCGTGCGCTGCGCGGCCGCGTCCCGCATCCCGTAGGAGTAGTGCGTGAACGCACCGGGGTTGATGACGACCGGGAGCGAGCCGTCGGCGGCCTCGTGCAGCCAGCGGATCAGCTCGCCCTCGTCGTTGGTCTCCCGGACCTCGACGGCGAAGCCGAGCTCCTTGCCGAGCCGGGTGCACTCCTCGACCAGGCCCGCGTAGGAGGTCGCGCCGTACACATCGGGCTCACGGGAGCCGAGCCGGCCGAGGTTCGGCCCGTTGAGCACGAGGACCCGGCGCGCTCCGGCCGCTCCTGCCACGGGGGTCACGCCGCGATCTCGGCGTGCGCGGCCAGCAGCATCGCCGGGTCCGGCGACTCCAGGACCGTCGGCTTGGCGAGCCCGTCGAGGACGATGAAGCGCAGCCGGTCGCCCCGGGACTTCTTGTCGACCTTCATGTTCTCCACCAGCTTGGGCCACTGGTCGCCGCGGTAGGTGACGGGCAGGCCCACGGCCTCCAGGATCGCGCGGTGCCGGTCGGCGGTCGCGTCGTCCAGCCGGCCGGCGATCCGGCCGAGCTCGGCGGCGAAGACCATGCCGACGGAGACGGCCGCGCCGTGCCGCCAGTTGTAGCGCTCGTTCTTCTCGATGGCGTGGGCGAGGGTGTGGCCGTAGTTGAGGATCTCCCGCAGGCCCGACTCCTTGAGGTCGGAGGAGACGACCTCGGCCTTGACCCGGATCGCGCGCTCGATCAGCTCGGCGGTGTGCGGGCCCTCGGGCGTACGGGCCGCCTCCGGGTCCGCCTCGATCAGGTCGAGGATGGCCGGGTCCGAGATGAAACCGGCCTTGATGACCTCGGCGAGGCCGCTGACGTAGTCGTGCACCGGCAGCGAGTCCAGGGCCGCCAGGTCGCACAGCACGCCGGCCGGCGGGTGGAAGGCGCCGACGAGGTTCTTGCCCTCGGCGGTGTTGATGCCGGTCTTGCCGCCGACGGCCGCGTCGACCATGGCCAGCACGGTGGTGGGCACGGCGATCCAGCGGACGCCGCGCAGCCAGGTGGCGGCGACGAAGCCGGCCACGTCGGTGGTGGCGCCGCCGCCGACGCCGACGATCACATCGGTGCGGGTGAAGCTGGTCTGGCCGAGCGCCTTCCAGCAGTAGGCCGCGACCTCGACGGTCTTGGCCTCCTCCGCGTTGGGGAGCTGGATCGCGATGGCCTCGTAACCCTGTGCGGCCAGGTCCGCGCGCAGCACCTCCCCGGTCTCGGCGAGCGCCTCGGGGTGCAGCACGGCCACGCGCTTGGCCTGGGTGCCGATCAGTCCGGGCAGCTCGCCCAGCAGCTGGCGCCCGACCAGGACCTCGTACGGCGCGGTGCCCGCGCTGCCGGCGACCTGGATGCGGGTGGGGGCGTCGGTCATGCGTTCCTCACTGCGTGGTGTCGGGGGTACGGTCCCGGGGCAGGGCCAGCGCGTCGAGCACGGCGTCGGCCACCTCGGCCGGGGTCCGGTCGCCGGTGCTGACGGTGGCGCGGGCGACCTCGGTGTACAGCGGGCGGCGCGCCGCCATCAGCTCGCGCCAGCGCTGCCGCGGGTTGACCGCGAGGAGCGGGCGGGGGGCGTCCAGGCCCACCCGGTGCACGGCGTCGGCGAGTTCGACGTCGAGGAAGACCACCGGAAGGCCCTTGAGCAGGGCGCGGGTGCCGTCGTCCATGATCGCGCCGCCGCCGAGGGCGAGCACCCCGGGGTGCTCGGCCACGGCGTCGCGGACGGCCTGCCGCTCCAGCTCGCGGAAGTGCGGCTCGCCCTCGTCGATGAAGATCTCCGGGATGGACTTGCCGGCCCGCCGCTCGATGTCGGCGTCGGTGTCGCGGTAACCGGTGCCCAGCCGCTGGGCGAGCAGGGCACCGGTGGTGGACTTGCCGGATCCCGGCGGGCCCACCAGCACGACCACGGGCGGGGTCACTTGATGGCCAGGTTGTCGAGGTAGCCCTGGACGTTGCGGCGGGTCTCGGTGACGCTGTCGCCGCCGAACTTCTCCGTCACCGCGTCGGCCAGCACCAGCGCGACCATGGCCTCGGCGACGATGCCCGCGGCGGGCACGGCGCAGACGTCGGAGCGCTGGTGGTGGGCCTGGGTGGCCTCGCCGGTGGTGACGTCGACGGTGGCGAGCGCGCGGGGCACGGTGGCGATGGGCTTCATGGCCGCCCGGACGCGCAGCAGCTCGCCGGTGGTCAGACCGCCCTCGGTGCCGCCGGAGCGGCCGGAGGTGCGGCGCAGGCCCTCGTCGGTGGCCACGATCTCGTCGTGGGCCTTGGAGCCGGGCACCCGGGCCAGCTCGAAGCCGTCGCCGACCTCGACGCCCTTGATGGCCTGGATGCCCATCAGGGCGGCGGCCAGCCGCGCGTCGAGACGGCGGTCCCAGTGGACGTGCGAGCCCAGGCCGACGGGCACGCCGTAGGCGAGGACCTCGACGACGCCGCCGAGGGTGTCGCCGTCCTTGTGGGCCTGGTCGATCTCGGCGACCATCGCCTTGCTCGCGGCCTCGTCCAGGCAGCGCACCGGGTCGGCGTCCAGGCGCTCGACGTCGGAGGGCTTCGGGTAGACGCCGTACGGGGCCTTGGCGGCGGCCAGCTCCACGACGTGGGAGACGATCTCGATGCCGGCCGTCTCCTTGAGGAAGGAACGGGCGACGGCGCCGAGGGCGACGCGGGCGGCGGTCTCGCGGGCGGAGGCGCGCTCCAGGATCGGGCGGGCCTCGTCGAAACCGTACTTCTGCATGCCGGCCAGGTCGGCGTGGCCGGGGCGCGGGCGGGTCAGCGGGGCGTTGCGGGCCATCGTGGCGAGCTCGGCCGGGTCGACCGGGTCGGCCGCCATGACCTTCTCCCACTTGGGCCACTCGGTGTTGCCCACCATGACGGCGACCGGGGAACCCAGGGACAGACCGTGGCGCACGCCGCCCAGGAAGGTGACCTCGTCGCGCTCGAACTTCATCCGGGCGCCGCGGCCGTAGCCGAGCCGGCGCCGGGCGAGGGCGTCCGCCACCAAGTCGGTGGTGATCGGCACACCGGCGGGGAGACCCTCCAGCGTCGCCACCAGTGCCGGACCATGCGACTCCCCGGCCGTCAGCCAGCGCAACCTGCTCAACGGGACTCCTCTACTCGCACCACGGATCATGCAGTGGCGCGCCGCGGGGGCGCCGCCCAGCCCAGCTGGGGGCGCGCGGCCCTGGCCCGCCACCTCTGATCCTCCCATGCCGGGAGGGCGTTCCCCGCCGCAGGTCCGTCCACCGGACCTACTGCGTCAGATAGGAGCGGCCGGAGGCGGCTACTCCGTCAGCTCGCGTCCCGCGGCGCGGGCGCCGAGCGCCGCCTCGCCCGCGGCGCGCATGGCCGCCAGCGGCGCCGTGGCGCGGCCGGTCATCAGCCCGACCTGGAGCACCGCCTGGTGGACGAGCAGGTCGAGGCCGCCGACGACGGCCCCGCCGCGCCCGGACCAGGCCGCGGCCAGCGGGGTCGGCCAGGGCTCGTACAGCACGTCGAAGAGGGTGCCGGGGCGGTCCGGGACGACGCCCGCGAGGCCGTCGGTGGCACCCGCCGGGGTGGTCGCGACGACAAGCGGCGCGGTGAGGGCCTCGGCGGCGCGGGACCAGTCGGCGGTGCGCACGGACACGCCGAGCCGCTCGCCCCACCGGCGCATCTCGGCGGCCCGCGCCTCGCTGCGGACGTACGCGGTGACCTCGCCGGTGCAGATCCGGGCGAGGGCGGCCAGGGCGGAGGAGGCGGTGGCCCCGGCGCCGAGGACGGCGGCGGAGGGCACGGAGCCGACGCCGCGCTCGCGCAGGGCCGCCACGATGCCCGGGATGTCGGTGTTCTCGCCGACGCGGCGACCGTCCGGCGTGAACACCACGGTGTTGACGGCCTCGACGGAACCGGCGGTCTCCCGCACCTCGTCCAGCAGCGGGATCACCGCCCGCTTGAGCGGCATGGTCAGCGACAGCCCGGCCCAGCCGGCGTCCAGCCCGTCCAGGAAGGCCGGCAGCGCCGCCTCGTCGACCTCGAAGCGGTCGTACGACCACTCCTTCAGGCCGAGCTCCGCGTAGGCGGCCCGGTGCAGCACCGGGGAGAGCGAGTGGGCGATCGGCGAACCGAGCACGGCCGCCCGGCGGCGGTGCTCCCTCAGGTCACTCATCCCTGCTTCTGCTTCCTGGCGAACTCGTCCGCGAGCTTCTGGTGCTCCGCGTAGGTGGTGGTGAACGTCGTGGTCTTCCCGTCCAGGGAGACGAAGTAGTACCAGTCACCGGCCTCCGGGTCCATCGCCGCCTTGAGCGCCTCCTCGCCGGGGTTGCCGATGGGGCCCGGGGGCAGGCCCTTGTTCTTGGCGAAGTACGTGTTGTACGGGTGGTCCAGGGCACGCATCGCCGACTGGCTCATGTTCAGCTTGCTCTGGTTCGTCGCGTAGTTGTACGTCGAGTCGAACTCCAGCTTGCCGTTCGTCTGGGTGTTGCTGGGCTTGAGGCGGTTGTAGATGACGCGCGACATCTTGCGGAAGTCGTCGTGCGTCTTGCCCTCGGCGTTGACCAGGCTCGCCACGGTGATCAGCTGGAGCGGGGACTTCAGGCCGAGTTCCCTGGCCTTGCCCTCCAGGTCCTGCTTGGCGTAGTTCTCCTTGGCCCGCGCCACCATCTGCTTGAGGACGGCCTCCGGCTTGGTGCCCTTGCCCGCGCTGTACTGCGAGGGGAAGAGGAAGCCCTCCAGCGGGTCCTCGATCTTCGGGTCGCTGTTCGCCCAGTCCGGCAGCCCGAGGTTCTTCGCCTCGCTCTTCGCGACGCCCTTGGTCGTTCCCGCCGGGAGACCGAGCTTCTGGTCGATGGCGGCGTAGATCTGCACGGCACGCCGGCCCTCGGCGATGACGAGGAAGTTCGCGGCGTTGGTCATCATCTCGACCGCCGCCTTGCCGGACATCTCCTTGTGCAGGGAGTACGTGCCGGGCTGGATGGCCCCGCCCTTGGGGTTCTTTCCGGCCGCCTCGGTGAAGGCGCCGACGCTCTTCACGACGCCCGCCTTCTGGAGGACCTCGCCCATCTGACCGAGGCCGGCCCCCTTGGGGATCTCGACCTGCACCTGACCGGTGCCCTCGCCCTCGTAGTCGGGCGCGGCGCCGAAGTGGCTCTGCCAGTAGTCGTAGGCGAGGTAGCCGCCACCGCCGACGACGCCGACGAGGACGACCGCCACCAGCAGGCAGGCGGTGCCGCTGCGGCGCTTGTTCTTCTTGGGCTTCTTGCCGCGCCGGTCCCGCCGGGACTCCTCGCGGGGCTCGTCGTCGGCGTCACCGGAACCGCCGGCGGGCTTCACGGGGGCCGCGGGCTCATCGTCGAAGAGGGAGATCTTCTCCTCGTCGGGCTCGGAGTTCCAGCGGAGGGCCGGCTCCGGCTCGGGCGCCCCCTGCTGCTCGTACCCCTGCTGCCCCTGCTGCCCCTGCTGTTCGTACCCCTGCTGCTGCCCCGGCTGCTGGGGCTGGGGGTGCGGCGGGTACGAGGCGTCCTGCTGCGCGTAGTAGTCGGGGCCGCCGCCGGCGTAGCCGCCGGCGGACCGCCCGTACTGCTGCGGGTCGCCCGGCTGCTGGTGACCGTACTGGCCCCCCGCGGTCTGCGAGGGGTCCCAGTCGTACTGCTGCTGACCGTACGAGGACTGCTGCTGCGACTGCGGGTGCTGCTGCTGTCCGCCGTACCCCTGGTCCCCGTACAGAGGGTCCCCGGGGTGCCACGGGTGGGAGCCGGAGTCCCGGCCGTACTCAGTCATCGATCCCCTAGAGCCGCACAGCGGCAGCCGGCGCGTTCTCGCGAGCGCGAGTCCGAATCGTCCGGTTCTATAGGGACGACGCGCGGACGGCTGCCATGTCGCGCGGAACGTTACCGTATTGCGATCAGATGACCACTTCGACTGCCTCGCCCGGAGGCCGTCCCGAGACCTTCTCGATCTCCAGCGCGTTCTGGAGAATCACCACGGCCGCCGCCTGGTCAACGACCGAGCGGCCCTTCTTCGAGGACACCCCCGAGGCGCGGAGACCCTGTGTCGCTGTGACGGTCGTCATGCGCTCGTCGACCAGCCGGACCGGCACCGGCGCGATGCGCCGGGCCATCTCCCGGGCGAAGGTCCGCACCTTGGCCGCGGCCGGCCCCTCTCCCCCCTTGAGGGAGCGGGGCAGACCGACGACGACCTCGACCGGCTCGTACTCCGCGACGATCGCCACGAGCCGCTTGTGGGCCTGCGGGATGTCACGGCCCGGCACGGTCTCGACCGGGGTGGCGAGGATCCCGTCGGGGTCGCACGAGGCGACCCCGATCCGGGCGTCCCCGACGTCCACCGCGATACGCCTGCCTCGTCGCACGATCAGGCCGCTTCCGCTACGAGACGCTCGACGGCGGCCATGGCCTCGTCGACGGCCTCGGGGTTCTGGCCACCGCCCTGGGCGACGTCCGGCTTGCCGCCGCCACCGCCGCCGAGGGTCTTGGCGGCCGTACGGACCAGGTCGCCGGCCTTGAGGCCGCGCTCACGGGCGACGTCGTTGGTGGCGATGACCGTCAGCGGGCGGCCGTTCACCACGGTGAACAGCGCGACCACGGCGGCCCGGCCGCCCTGGATCCGGCCCCGCACGTCCAGGACCAGCTTGCGCAGGTCGTCGGCGCCGGTGCCGTCCGGCACCCGGCCGACGGCCAGCGCCACGCCCTTGACGTCCTTGGCGCCCTCGGCGAGACCCGCGGCGGCCTGGAGGACCTTCTCCGCGCGGAACCGCTCGATCTCCTTCTCGGCGTCCTTGAGCTTGGCGAGCATGCCCGAGATCTTCTCGGGGAGCTCCTCCGGACGGCCCTTGACCAGCTCCTGGAGCTGGGCGACGACCGTGTGCTCCTTGGCCAGGAAGTTGTAGGCGTCGGCGCCGACGAGGGCCTCGACGCGGCGCACGCCGGAGCCGATCGAGGACTCGCCGAGCAGCTTCACCAGACCCAGCTGGGCGGTGTTGGCGACGTGCGTACCGCCGCACAGCTCCTTGGAGAAGTCGCCGATGGTGACGACGCGCACGCGCTCGCCGTACTTCTCGCCGAACTCGGCGATGGCACCGGACTTCTTGGCCTCGTCGAGGCTCATGACCTCGGCGTGGACCTCCAGCTCGCGGGAGAGGACCTCGTTGATCCGCTGCTCGACGTCGGTGAGGACGCTGCCGGGGACGGCGGCCGGGGAGCCGAAGTCGAAGCGGAAGCGGCCCGGGGAGTTCTCCGAACCGGCCTGGGCGGCCGTCGGGCCCAGGGCGTCGCGCAGCGCCTGGTGGGTCAGGTGGGTGGCGCTGTGGGCGCGGGCGATGGCCCGGCGGCGGGCGACGTCGATGACGGCGTACGCGGTGGCGCCGACGGTGACCTCGCCGACCTGGACGACGCCCTTGTGGACGTTGACGCCCGGGACGGGCTTCTGGACGTCGCGGACCTCGATCACGGCGCCGCTGTCGAGCTTGATGCGGCCCTGGTCGGCGAGCTGGCCGCCGCCCTCGGCGTAGAAGGGGGTGCGGTCCAGGACGACCTCGACCTCGTCGCCCTCGGTGGCGGCGGGCGAGGGCACGCCGTCCACCAGCAGGCCGACGACGGTGGCCTCGTTCTCCGTGCCGGTGTAGCCGGTGAAGACGGTCTCCCCGACGCTGTCGGCCACCTCGCGGTAGGCGGACAGGTCGGCGTGGCCGGTCTTCTTGGCCTTGGCGTCGGCCTTGGCGCGCTCCCGCTGCTCCTTCATCAGGCGGCGGAAGCCGTCCTCGTCCACGGACAGGCCCTGCTCGGCGGCCATCTCCAGGGTGAGGTCGATCGGGAAGCCCCAGGTGTCGTGGAGCAGGAACGCCTTGTCGCCGCCGAGGACCGTGCCGCCCGCGGCCTTGGTCTCGGAGACGGCGGTGTCCAGGATGTTGGTGCCGCCCTTGAGGGCCTTGAGGAAGGCGGCCTCCTCGGCGAGCGCGACGGTCTCGATGCGCTTGCGGTCGGTCAGCAGCTCCGGGTACTGCTCGCCCATCGTCCGGATGACGACGTCGACCAGCTCGGCCACGACCGGGCCGGTGGCGCCCAGCAGACGCATGTTGCGCACGGCGCGGCGCATGATGCGGCGCAGGACGTAGCCGCGGCCCTCGTTGCCGGGGGTGACGCCGTCGCCGATGAGCATGACGGACGTGCGCATGTGGTCGGCGACCACGCGCAGCGAGACGTCGGTGCCGTGGGCGGCGCCGTAGCGCACGCCGGTGAGCTCGGTGGCCTTGTCCATGACGACGCGCAGGGTGTCGGTCTCGTACATGTTCTGTACGCCCTGGAGGATCATCGCGAGGCGCTCGAGGCCGAGACCGGTGTCGATGTTCTTGCTGGGCAGGTCGCCGAGGATCGGGAAGTTCTCCTTGTCCTCGCCGGCGCCGCGCTCGTACTGCATGAAGACCAGGTTCCAGATCTCCACGTACCGCTCGTCGTTGACGGCGGGGCCGCCCTCGGCGCCGAACTCGGGGCCGCGGTCGTAGTTGATCTCGGAGCACGGGCCGCAGGGGCCGGGGACGCCCATGGACCAGAAGTTGTCCTTCTTGCCCAGGCGCTGGATGCGCTCGGCGGGCACGCCGATGACGTCGCGCCAGATCCGCTCGGCCTCGTCGTCGTCGAGGTAGACGGTGATCCAGAGCTTCTCGGGCTCCAGGCCGTAGCCACCGTCCGCCACGGAGCTGGTGAGCAGCTCCCAGGCGTGCTTGATGGCGCCTTCCTTGAAGTAGTCCCCGAAGGAGAAGTTGCCGCACATCTGGAAGAACGTGCCGTGGCGGGTGGTCTTGCCGACCTCTTCGATGTCCGGGGTGCGGACGCACTTCTGCACGCTGGTGGCGCGCGGGAAGGGCGGCTTGACCTCGCCGAGGAAGTACGGCTTGAAGGGGACCATGCCGGCGGGGACCAGGAGCAGCGTGGGGTCGTCCGCGATGAGCGACGCCGACGGCACGACGGTGTGCCCGCGCTCCTCGAAGAAGCGCAGCCAGCGGCGGCGGATTTCAGCCGACTCCATCAGTGGTCCTCTTTCCGGGTGAAGTGGTAGGTGTGGTTCGGTTCGAGTGCGGCCAGGCGGCGCTGCTCGGGCAGTTCGCGGTGCTCGGGGCCGGGCGCGGCGCCGAGGCCGAGCGCGTCCTTGAGCGCCTCCTCGCGGTGCGCCATGCCGTCGCGTACGTCGAGGGCGAAGAGCTTGACCCGGCGGCCGGCGATGACCGCGCGGTCCGCGGCCTGGAGGGCGAGGCTCTCGGGGGTGAGCTTGGCGAGCTTCCGGTTGACCTTGGTGGTGGCCCAGACACCGGCTGCTACACCGGTGGTGAACCAAAAGGTGCGGCGGAACATTTCTGGGGTCAACCCTTCCCACGGGCGCGGCGGCTGCCGCGCCGGGCGGACGGCAGGGTCCGGTCGACGGTCCGGCCGACGAACGCGGAGCGCTCGGGGGCGGGCTCGGCCTTGCGGCCCATCGCGCGCCGCACGCCGTACCCGAACGCGGCGACCTTGACCAGCGGACCGCCGAAGGCGGAGGAGACGGTCGAGGAGAGCGCGGAGGCGTTCGCCGTGACCTCCTGGACGTCCGCGGCGATCGAGTCGACGCGGGCGAGCTGGGTGTGGGCGGAGCGGACGGTGGCGGAGGCGTCGGCGAGGAGGGGCACGGCCTGCTCGGAGACGTCGGCCACCAGCTTGGTGGCGGCCTTCAGCGTCTGCGCGAGGCGCGCCAGCACAAGGGCGAGGAAGGACACGAGGATCGCCCAGAAGACGGCCACGAGGATCCCGGCCACCTCTCCACCGGACACGCTGCACCGCTCCCTGCTGGTCGTCGTCGGTTGCCTGCTGCTTGCTCAATGACGTCTGCGGACGTCCCTGGACGTCCGGTACGACCTTATCGCGCCGGGCCTCGGCAGCCGTACCGCATTGTCGGCGCCCCGCCGCGGGCGGAACGGGTGCTCACCAGCCGGAGTTTACGGTGCGCATCCTCATCAGTACGCTCTGTGTGCCATGTCACCGCACTCCGGCTCCGCGTTCCCACCGTTCCCGCCTTTCCCCCCACGACCGGGCTCCTCGTCCGACGGCGCGACGCCGGGCCCCGGCCGGTTCGCGCCGCCGGGCAACCTCCCCGCCGAGCCCGGCCGCTTCGTCGGCCGCGCCGAGGAGCTGGCGGCGCTGGCGGACGAGCTGGCGCGATCCCGGGTGGTGACGGTCACGGGGGTCGGCGGCGTGGGCAAGACGCGGCTGGCCGGCCGGGTGGCCAGAGAGGTGCAGTATCGCTTCTGCGACGGGGTGTGGCTGGCGGAGCTGTCGACGCTCACCGACCCGGCCCTGCTGGACCACGCGGTGGCCGGCGCGCTGGGCCTGACCGACCACACGGACCGCCCGCCGCGCGCCTGTCTGCTGGAGCAGCTCGCCGACCGCCGGCTGCTGCTCGTCCTCGACGGCTGCGAGCACCTCGTGGAGGAGTGCGCGCCGCTGGTCCGGGAGCTGCTGCGGCGGGCGCCCCGGCTGCGGGTCCTGGTGACCTCCCGGCGCCCGCTGGAGATCGCGGGCGAGCAGGTCTTCCCGTTGCGGCCGATGGCGGAGGCGGAGGCCGCCGCGCTGTTCGAGGACCGGGCGGCGGCGGCCTGGCCGTCCTCGCTGCGGTCCCGCTCCGCCCGCGCCGAGCCGGGCGCCGTGGCCGAGCTGTGCCGCAGGCTCGACGGCATCCCGCTGGCCCTGGAGCTGGCGGCGGCGCGGCTGGGCGCGCTGTCGGTGACCCAGGTGCTGGAGCGGCTGGACGACCGCTTCCGGCTGCTGACCGGGGGCGCGCGCGGGGAGCTGCCGCGCCACCAGACGCTGCGCACGGCCATCGGCTGGAGCCATGAGCTGTGCACGCCCGCCGAGAGGCTGTTGTGGGCCCGGCTGACGGTCTTCGCGGGCCTCTTCGACCTGGAGGCGGCGGAGTACGTCTGCTCGGGCCCCGAGCTGCCCGCGGAGGAGCTCCCGCATGTGCTGGCGGAGCTGGTGGCGCAGTCCGTGGTGGTCCGCGAGGACACCCCGGCGGGCCCGCGCTACCGGCTGCTGGACAGCGTGCGGATGTACGGGGCGGGCTGGCTGGACGCGCTGGCGGACTCCGGGCGGATGCGGCGCCGGCACCGCGACTGGTACATGGGCCTGGCGACCTGGTGCGAGCTGGACTGGTTCAGTCCGCGGCAGGCGGAGGTGGCGGCCATGGTCGACGCCGAGCTGCCGAACCTGCGGCTCGCCCTGGAGCACAGCCTGGAGGACAGCGCGGAGGCGCACATCGGCCAGTACCTGGCGGGGACGCTGTGGTTCTGCTGGGTGGGCTGCGGACGGCTCGCGGAGGGCCGGTACTGGCTGGACCGGGCCGTGGCGGTGCCGGCCGACAACCCGGCCACCGAGGAGACCCGGCTGAAGGCGCTGTGGGTGCTCGGCCACGTGGCGGTGCTCCAGGGCGACCAGGCCGGCGCGGTGGCCGCGCTGGACGAGTGCCGGGAGGCCGCGGAGCGCGCCGGGAACGCCCGCGCGCTGGCCTACGCCGAGCACCGCACCGGCTGTCTGGCGCTGGTCTCGGACGACATGCCGCGCGCGGAGGCGCTGCTGCGCGGCGCGCTGGCCCGCTACGAGGCGATCGGCGAGCTCAACAGCAATGTGCTGATGGGCAAGGTGGAGCTGGCGATGGCGGTGGCGTTCCAGGGCGACCTGGCGGGCGCGGTGCGTTTGTGCGAGGAGGTGCGGGCGGCCTGCGACGAGCACGGCGAGCGGTGGACGCTGGCCTACGCGCTGTACGTGCTGGGGTTCGCGGCGTTCAGCGGCGGCGACAGCGCGCGGGCGCGGGCGCTGCTGGAGGAGTGCCTGGCGATCGACTACGCCTTCCACGACCTGGTGGGCGCGGTGCTGGCGCTGGAGCTGCTGGCGCTGATCACCCTGGAGGGTGAGGGCGGGGCGCACGAGGGCGACGCGGTGGAGGCCGCGGTGCTCCAGGGGGCCGCGGGGCGGCTGTGGCGCTCGGTGGGGCTGCCGCTGTTCGGGTCGCGGTACTTCAACGGTCCGCACGCGCTGTGCGAGCGGCGGCTGCGGGACCGGCTGGGCGCCCGGCGGTACGAGAACCACGTCCGCGAGGGGGCCCGGCTGGATCTGGACGCGGTGACGGCGCGGGCGCTGCGCGGGCCGCGGCCGGACCACGAGGCCCTGCCGGACCGGGGCAGGGTGCCGGGCGCGCGCACCCGCTCGCGGTCCCCGGAAACGCACCAGCCCGCCGGCTCTCCGGTCACGGGGACCGGGGAGACGGCGGGCTGAAACCGATCTCACTGGAGCGGCTCCCCCGGCCGAGGCCGGGGGGCGCCCCCGGGATCAGCGGGCGTAGTACTCGACGACGAGCTGCTCGTCGCAGATGACCGGGATTTCCTTGCGGTTCGGGTCACGGTCCAGGCGGAAGGCCAGAGCCTGGAGGTTCACCTGGAGGTAGCGCGGGGTCTCGCCCTCACCGGCGTAGCCGCCGGCCATGGCCACCTGGAAGGGGTGCTTGGCGCGGCTGCGCTCGCGGACCATCACGACGTCGTCGGGACGGACGCGGAACGACGGCTTGTCGACCTTGCCACCGTTGACCTCGATGTGGCCGTGGACGACCATCTGACGGGCCTGGTAGATGGTGCGGGCGATGCCCGAACGCAGGACCAGGGCGTCGAGGCGGCGCTCGAGCTCGACGACCAGCGCCTCGCCCGTCTTGCCCTCGGCCTTCTTGGCACGGTCGTAGGCGCGGGCCATCTGGCGCTCGCTGATGTCGTACTGGGCGCGCAGACGCTGCTTCTCGAGCAGACGAACCTTGTAGTCCGAGTTCTGCTTGCGGCCGCGGCCGTGCTCACCCGGCGGGTAGGGGCGGGCCTCGAAGTACTTGACAGCCTTCGGGGTCAGCGCGATACCGAGCGCACGGGACTTCTTGACCTTGGGACGCGACTGGTTAGGCACGTTCTCCAGACCTCCGTTGTAGGTTAGGTTAGGCTCACCTTACTCAAGGAGATCGCATGTCTCGCCCTGGGAAAACCACGCGCGCCACAGACAACACAGACGAGAATGTCGACGCGGCACAGCGCATCGACTCGACGGAGGTCCGATCAGCTCATGGTCTGCCGCGTCCCAGCGGGCTTGAAATCGCGCGGATGCCGTCAGCAGCCGAGCGCACACGAACTCTCGTACAGAGTACATGCTCCGCGGTGCTCCTCATCCCGGGGCTGACCGGGGGCGCCGCCACGCGCGTGGACCAGCTGACCCCGGAGGCCCGCAGCGTGGGCCCCGACGGCGAGATCTTCCTGGTCTTCCCGGCCGATTCCCCGGCCGTCCGGGCCGCCACGCACGCACAGGACGACGAGCTGTCGGCCGTGCTGGAGATCACGGACGTCGCACCGGTCTCCGTGCCCCACCGGATCCGCGGCCGCGCCTGGATCTCCGGCTGGCTGACCTGCGTGCCCGGGGTCACCGAGCCCGGCCGGATGATGCTGCGGCTGGAGGTCGGCGAGACCAGTGTGGACGACCTGTGGGGCGCGGAGAGCGTCGAGCCGGACGACTTCGCGCGGGCCGAGCCCGATCCGCTGGTCACGCACGAGGCGGAGCTGCTCCAGCACCTGCACTCGGCCCACGGGGACCAGGTGCGCGGGCTGTCCGTGCTGCTCGGCGAGCGCGGCTCGGAGGGTGAGCACCGGGCGGTGCCGCTGTCGCTGGACCGCTTCGGGCTGCGCGTCCGCTTCACGGAGGGCGGGGGCGTCGGCGCGGCCGACCGCACCTTCGACGCGCGCTTCGAGTTCCCGGAGCCGGTGCGGGACATCGCCCAGCTCCGCAGGGCGATGCACACGCTGTTCGAGGCGGCACTGGGATAGGTACGGGCCGCATACCGGCTCCGCCCCGGGCCCGGTCCTCACACGCCGGACAGGCTTGAGTGCAGATCGCCCGGACCGGGCGCGATCGAGCCCGTCCGGCGTGTGAGGGCACCGCGCGCAGCGCGGCAGGGGCCCCGGGGCACAGCCCTCGGAGTCACTCACCCGCCCCCGGCGGGGCCTCGCCGCGCAGGCGGGCCCGGACGCGCTCCGCCACGTCCGCGTACCGCGCCTCCGCGCCGTACCGCGTCGGCTCGTAGTACCGCTTGCCGTGGATCGCGTCCGGCGCGTACTGCTGCGCGGCGATGCCGCCGGGCAGGTCGTGCGGATAGAGATAGCCCTGGGCGTGGCCCAGCTTCTCCGCGCCCTTGTAGTGCCCGTCGCGCAGGTGCGGCGGGACCGGGCCCGCGAGACCCGCGCGCACGTCCGCGAGGGCCGCGTCGATCGCGAGGTACGCGGCATTGGACTTGGGGGCGAGCGCGAGGGCCACGGCCACCTGGCCCAGCACGATCCGGGCCTCCGGGAATCCGATCAGCGCCACGGCCTGGGCGCCGGCGACCGCCGTCTGTAGAGCCGTGGGGTCGGCCATGCCGATGTCCTCGCTCGCCGAGATCATCAGCCGCCGCGCGATGAACCGGGGGTCCTCCCCCGCCTCGATCATCCGAGCGAGGTAGTGCAGCGTGGCGTCCACGTCCGAGCCGCGGATGGACTTGATCAGGGCGCTGGCGACGTCGTAGTGCTGGTCGCCGTCGCGGTCGTACTTCACCGCCGCCCGGTCGACGGCGTCCTCCAGGGTCTCCAGGGTGATCTCGGCCTTGCCCTTGGCGAGGGCCGACCCGGCCCCCGCCTCCAGCGCCGTGAGCGCCCGCCGCGCGTCGCCGCCGGCGATCCGCAGCAGGTGCCCCTCGGCGTCCTCGGGCAGGGTGACCGCGCCGCCGAGGCCGCGCTCGTCGGTGAGCGCGCGGCGCAGCAGGCCGCGCAGGTCGTCGTCGGTGAGCGCCTGGAGGGTGAGCAGCAGCGAGCGGGAGAGCAGCGGGGAGATGATCGAGAAGTAGGGGTTCTCCGTCGTGGCCGCGATGAGGGTGACCCAGCGGTTCTCGACGGCGGGCAGCAGGGAGTCCTGCTGGGCCTTGCTGAAGCGGTGGATCTCGTCCAGGAAGAGGACGGTCTCCTTGCCGTAGCCACCGGAGGCGCGGCGGGCGCTGTCGATGACGGCGCGCACCTCCTTGACCCCGGCGGTGATCGCGGACAGCTCCACGAAGCGCTTGTTGGTGGCCTGGCTGACGACATAGGCCAGCGTCGTCTTGCCGATGCCGGGCGGGCCCCAGAGGATCACCGAGGACGGGCCGGCCGGACCGCCGCTGCCCTCCCCGACCAGGCGCCGCAAGGGGCTGCCCGGCTTGAGGAGGTGCCCCTGGCCGACGACCTCGTCGAGGGTGCGCGGGCGCATGCGGACGGCCAGAGGACTGCTCGCCGGGTCTTTCTCCTGGCGGTCCTCCGCGGCGGCGGTGAACAGGTCGGGTTCCACGTCGAAAACCCTATGCCACCCCACTGACAACGCCGCCGGACATCCCTGTCCGGCGGCGTTGTCAGTGAGGTGCGGGGGTGGTCAGGCGGAGCCGCCCGTCCAGAAGTCCCACCACTTGGTGAGGATGAGCATCCCGATGACGCCGATCCACAGCACCGGCACCACCCAGTGGAACTCCAGCAGGCCGTTCTTCACCGCCCCGCGGACGGGGATGAAGCCGTGCCGGATGTTCTGCACGGTGACGTACCAGAACATGACGATCGTGGCGACCCAGGCGAGGCAGCACCACAGGCAGAGCGAGCCGATGACGTACAGCGACTGGTACTGGAGCCAGGTGCAGAAGCCGACGCCGAAGAGCGTGCCGGCCTCCATGCCCAGCCAGTACCAGCGGCGGTAACGGGCGCCGGAGAGCAGACCCAGCCCGATCGCGATGATCGCGCCGTAGCAGACCAGGCCCAGCATCGGGTTGGGGAACCCGAAGGCGTGCGCCTGCTCGCTCTCCATGATGTTGCCGCAGGAGACGATCGGGTTCAGGCTGCACCCGGGGGTGTAGGTCTTGCCCGCGACCTTGGCCTCAAGGATCTTGTTCTTGTCGATCGTGATGACCCAGGCCGCGAGCAGCCCCAGCGCGCCGGTGATCACCAGCAGCAGTGCGAACGCGCGGCTGCCTCCGACAGCCCCCGTGGGCGGGCCGTCCCGTTCCGCTCCGTCGGTCGCCGAGCGGTCAAGTGCCGAAGTGGTCATAGCGCCGTTGATCCCATCAGTCGGTCGTCGCCGCCCATTCTGCCCCAAGCGCCCGGGAATCAGCCCTGCTTGGCGAGGAGTTCGCCCACCACCGCGTCGAACGCGACGGCGGTCTGCTCACCGCTCTCCAGGTCCTTGAGCTGCACGACACCCTCGGCGAGGTCCCGCTCGCCCGCGACGAGCGCGAAGCGGGCACCGGAACGATTGGCCGATTTCATGGCGTTCTTCAGGCCCTTGCCGCCGAACGCGAAGTCCGTGGCGACGCCGGCCCGGCGCAGCTCGGTCACGAGGCCGAAGAGCGTCTTGCGGGCCTCCTCGCCCAGCGGCACCGCGTAGACCTGGGTGGCGGCCGGCAGGTCGAGCTCGATGCCCTCGGCCTTCAGCGCCAGGACCGTGCGGTCGACGCCGAGCGCCCAGCCGACGGACGGCAGCGCGGGGCCGCCGATCATCTCGGAGAGGCCGTCGTAGCGGCCGCCGCCGCCCACCGCGGACTGCGAGCCGAGGCCGCCGTGGACGAACTCGAAGGTGGTGCGGGTGTAGTAGTCCAGGCCGCGGACCAGCTTCTCGTCGTCCACGAAGTCGACGCCGGCGGCGGTCAGCAGCGCGCGGACCTCCTCGTGGTAGGCCTTGCAGGCCTCGCAGAGGTGGTCGCGGAGCATCGGGGCGCCGACGAGCTGCTTCTGGACGGCCTCGCGCTTGTCGTCGAGGACCCGCAGCGGGTTGATCTCGATCCGGCGCCGGGTGTCCTCGTCGAGGTCGAGGCCGCGCAGGAAGCCCTGGAGGGCCTCCCGGTAGGCCGGACGGCACTCCTTGTCGCCCAGCGAGTTCAGCAGCAGGCGGAAGTCGCTCAGGCCGAGCGACTTGTAGGCGTCGACGGCCAGGATGATCAGCTCGGCGTCCAGCGCCGGGTCCTCGGTGCCGATGGCCTCGGCGCCGACCTGCGAGAAGTGCCGGTAGCGGCCGGCCTGCGGGCGCTCGTAGCGGTAGTACGAGCCGGAGTACCAGAGCTTGACCGGCAGGTTGCCGGCCTTGTGCAGGTTGGCCTCCAGGGCCGCGCGCAGCACGGAGGCGGTGCCCTCGGGGCGCAGCGCGAGCTCGTCGCCGCCGCGCGTGGTGAGGGTGTACATCTCCTTGGACACGATGTCGGTGGACTCGCCGACGCCGCGGGAGAACAGCTCGACCTGCTCGAAGCCGGGCGTCTCGATGTAGCCGTATCCGGAGCGCTTGAGCGGCGCGGCGATGGCCTCGCGCACGGCGAGGTAGATCGCGGAGTCGGGCGGGGTCAGGTCGTAGGTGCCCTTGGGGGCCTTGAACGTACTCACGGAAAAATCGTCACATTCCTCGTCGCGGAGCGGCGGTAGAACCGCTTCCGATGCCGCGCTGCGCGTCGGCGACCTCCCGCAGGAACGGGTTGGTGGCGCGCTCGCGGCCGATGGTCGTCTGGGGGCCGTGGCCGGACAGCACCACGGTCGAGTCGTCCAGCGGCAGGGCCACGCGGGCCAGCGACCGGAGCATCTCGGCGTGATCGCCGCCGGGCAGGTCGGTGCGTCCGATGGAGCCGGCGAACAGGAAGTCCCCCGAGAACAGCACCGACGGGACGTCGGCGGTCTCGGGCATCCTGAAGGTCACCAGCCCCTTGGTATGGCCGGGCGCGTGCGCGACGGTGAACTCCAGGCCCGCGAGCTCCAGACGGGTGCCGTCGGACAGCTCCTTGAGGTCATCCGGCTCTCCCACCGTCAGCTCGCCCATCAGACGCTCCCCCAGGGAGCGGCCCAGCGCCTTCTCGGGGTCGCTCAGCATGTAGCGGTCCCCGGGGTGGATCCAGGCCGGGATGTCGTGCGCGCCGCACAGCGGGACGACCGACGCGACGTGGTCGATGTGGCCATGGGTGACGAGGACGGCGACGGGCTTGAGCCGATGCTTCTTCAGTGCGTCCTCGACGCCCTGGGCCGCCTGGTGGCCCGGATCGATGATCACGCACTCCTCACCGGCGGCAGGGGCGACCAGATAGCAATTGGTCCCCCAGGCCCCGGCGGGGAACCCGGCAATGAGCACGTTCGTCCTTAGAGATCGACCAGCGGAGAATCCAGCAGTGGATCACCGGGGGCCCCTGGCGGGGAACCCGGCCGCTACAGAGCCTACCGGCGGCACTCCCGCCACCGCGAACCCGTATACGGTACGGGCACACACGCAACACGGGCTCACCATCTGGACGAGACGGCACGAGGAGACACCCGGTGGTCAGTAACGAGCAGCGGCGGCGGCAGCTCGCCCGGGAGAAGTTCGAGCGCCAGCAGGAGCGCCGGGAGGCGGCGCGCCGCAAGGTCCGCCGCCGCAACGCGGTGATCGCCGCCGGGCTCGCCGTCGTGGTGGCCGCGGGCGCGACCGCGTTCGCCACGGGCGCGCTGTCGGGCGACGACAAGAAGGACACCGCGGCGGACGCGGCGGCCCCGTCGGCCACGCCGAGCCGCGGCCCGGACCCGTGCGCGAAGGCGGCCCCGGGCGCGCCCGCCGCCAAGACGTGGAAGACCGAGCCGGAGATGTCCGTCGACACCTCGGCGTCGTACGCGGCGAAGCTCGACACCACCTGCGGCACCATCGACCTGAAGCTGGACGCCGCCAAGGCCCCGCACACGGTCAACTCCTTCAACTTCCTCTCCGGGCAGGGTTACTTCGACCACACCACCTGCCACCGGCTGACCACGGACCCGTCCCAGATCTTCGTGCTCCAGTGCGGCGACCCCAAGGGCACCGGCATGGGCGACCCCGGCTACCGCCTCAAGGACGAGAACCTGAAGGACCCGGCCGTCAAGGACGGGGTGTACCCGGCCGGCACGGTCGCGATGGCCAACGCCGGTCCGGACACCGGCGGCAGCCAGTTCTTCCTCGTCTACAAGGACAGCAAGCTGGCGCCGAACTACACCCCGTTCGGCAAGGTCGGCCCCGAGGGCATGAAGGTGCTCCAGAAGATCGCCGCCGCGGGTGAGCAGCGCGGCGGCGGGGACGGCCCGCCGAACGCGACGGTCGTCGTCAACAAGGCGGCGGTGACCAAGTCCTGAGCCCGTTCCGGTGGCCGCCGGCCGTCCGTCACATGCCCGCCCGGCGAAATTTCGGTCGCGCGGGATACGGACAGCCGGGCCGCCGGTCGCCTATGTTGGCGTTGTGTAGGGTGCCTGCTCCGACGGCTGCGAAGCACCCATCGACACCCGAATCGATCAGGCCGTCGGACCGGTCAGGGCGCGGCCCTGCCGGAACAACTGTGGACGATGCCCGAGGGGCCGCGCACCGGCCCCGGCATCATGTGGAGGAGGCGCTGTGAGCAGCGACCCATGGGGCCGCGTCGATGAGACGGGGACTGTGTACGTGCGTACCGCCGACGGGGAGAAGGTCGTCGGATCGTGGCAGGCGGGCTCCCCCGAGGAGGCCCTCGCTTACTTCGAGCGCAAGTACGAGGGCCTGGTCGTCGAGATCGGCCTCCTCGAACGCCGGGTCAGGACCACCGACCTTTCGGCCAAGGACGCGACGACCGCGATCGACCATCTGCGCACGCAGGTGGACGAGCACCACGCGGTCGGCGATCTGGACGCGCTGCGCAAGCGGCTCGACCAGCTCGTCGCCACGGTCGAGACCCGCCGCGAGGAGCGTAAGGCCGCCAAGGCCAAGCAGTCCGACGAGGCCCGTACGGCGAAGGAGGCGCTGGTCGCCGAGGCCGAGGAGCTGGCGGCGAGCGAGCAGTGGCGGTCGGCGGGTGAGCGGTTGCGCGCCCTGGTCGACACCTGGAAGGGCCTGCCGCGCCTCGACCGCAAGGCGGACGACGAGCTGTGGCACCGCTTCTCGCACGCCCGCTCGGCGTTCTCCAAGCGGCGCAAGGCGCACTTCGCGTCGCTGGACGCGCAGCGCGAGGAGGCCCGTAAGGCCAAGGAGAAGCTGGTCGCCGAGGCCGAGTCGCTCTCCGGGTCCACGGACTGGGGACCGACGGCCGCGCGCTACCGCGAGCTGATGGCCGAGTGGAAGGCCGCGGGCCGGGCGCAGCGCGAGTCGGAGGACGACCTGTGGACCCGCTTCCGCGGCGCCCAGGACGTCTTCTTCCAGGCGCGCGGCGAGGTGTTCGCCGAGCGCGACGCCGAGCAGCAGGTCAACCTGACGCAGAAGGAGGAGCTGGCCGTCGAGGCCGAGAAGCTGCTCCCCGTCACGGACCTGAAGGCGGCGCGGGCCGCGTTCCGCTCGATCAACGAGCGCTGGGAGGCCATCGGCCATGTGCCGCGGGACGCCCGGCCCAAGATCGAGGGCCGGATGCACACCGTCGAGCGCGCCCTCCAGGAGGCCGAGGAGTCCGAGTGGCGGCGTACGAACCCGGAGGCGCGGGCCCGTGCGGCCGGTCTGACCGGGCAGCTCCAGGCCGCCGTGGACAAGCTCCAGGAGCAGGCCGACAAGGCGCGGGCCGCGGGCAACACCGCCAAGGCGGACAAGCTCACCCGTGAGCTGGAGGGCCGCAAGGCCCTGCTGGACCAGGCCCTGAAGGGTCTTGAGGAGTTCGGCGGCTGAACGCGGCGTCACGCGTGAGTGAGGGGCTCCGGCGATTGCCGGAGCCCCTCACTCATGCGCGGGCCGAAGTGGTGCTCAGGGCCGGCGGGCCGACGTGACGCGGTAGACGTCGTAGACGCCCTCCACGCCCCGCACCGCCTTCAGGACGTGGCCCAGGTGCTTGGGGTCGCCCATCTCGAAGGTGAAGCGCGAGGTGGCCACCCGGTCCCGGGAGGTCTGCACGGCGGCCGACAGGATGTTGACGTGCTGGTCGGACAGGACGCGGGTGACGTCCGACAGGAGCCGCGACCGGTCCAGCGCCTCCACCTGGATGGCCACCAGGAAGACGGAGGACTGGGTGGGCGCCCACTCGACGTCGATGATCCGCTCGGGCTGCTGGGAGAGCGAGTCGACGTTGACGCAGTCGGCGCGGTGCACCGAGATGCCGCTGCCGCGGGTGACGAAGCCGATGATCGGGTCGCCCGGCACCGGGGTGCAACAGCGGGCGAGCTTCACCCACACGTCGTCGACGCCCTTGACGACGACGCCGGGGTCGGCGCTGGAGCGGCGCTTGGAGCGCGCCCGGATCGGGGCGTCCTCCTCGATGTCCTCCGTCGCCGCGTCCTCGCCGCCGAGGGCCTGGACGAGCTTCTGCACGACGCCCTGCGCCGCGACGTGTCCCTCGCCGATCGCGGCGTAGAGCGAGGAGATGTCGGGATAGCGCATCTCGTGCGCGAGGGTGACGAGCGAGTCGCCGGTGAGGATCCGCTGGATCGGCAGGTTCTGCTTGCGCATGGCGCGCGCGATGGCGTCCTTGCCCTGCTCGATGGCCTCGTCGCGGCGCTCCTTGGAGAACCACGCGCGGATCTTGTTGCGGGCGCGGGGCGACTTGACGAAGCCCAGCCAGTCGCGGGAGGGGGCGGCGCCGGGCGCCTTGGAGGTGAAGACCTCGACCAGGTCGCCGTTGTCGAGCGTGGACTCCAGCGGGACGAGCCGGCCGTTGACCCGGGCGCCTATGGTGCGGTGGCCGACCTCGGTGTGGACGGCGTAGGCGAAGTCGACCGGGGTGGCGCCGGCCGGCAGCGCTATGACATCGCCCTTGGGCGTGAAGACGAAGACCTCGTTGCGCGAGAGGTCGAAGCGCAGCGACTCCAGGAACTCGCCCGGGTCCTCGGTCTCCTTCTGCCAGTCCAGGAGCTGCCGCAGCCAGGCCATGTCATTGACGGTGTCCTGGTTCTTGCCGGCGTTCTTCGGGACGTCGGTGCGGATCTTGGAGGCGCCGGCGACGGCCTCCTGCTTGTACTTCCAGTGCGCGGCGATGCCGTACTCGGCGCGCCGGTGCATGTCGAAGGTGCGGATCTGGAGCTCTACGGGCTTGCCGCTGGGGCCTATGACCGTCGTGTGCAGCGACTGGTACATGTTGAACTTGGGCATCGCGATGTAGTCCTTGAACCGCCCCGGGACCGGGTTCCACCGGGCGTGGACGGTGCCGAGCGCCGCGTAGCAGTCGCGGACGGTGTCGACGAGGACGCGGATGCCCACCAGGTCGTAGATCTCGGCGAAGTCGCGGCCTCGCACGATCATCTTCTGGTAGACGCTGTAGTAGTGCTTGGGGCGGCCGGTGACGGTGGCCTTGATGCGGGCGGCGCGCAGGTCGGCCTGGACCTCGTCGGTGACGATGGCCAGGTACTCGTCGCGCTTGGGGGCCCGCTCGGCGACGAGGCGGACGATCTCGTCGTACATCTTGGGGTAGAGGATCGCGAAGGCGAGGTCCTCCAGCTCCCACTTGATGGTGTTCATCCCCAGCCGGTGCGCCAGCGGGGCGTAGATCTCCAGCGTCTCGCGGGCCTTCTTCTCCTGCTTCTCCCGCTTGAGGTAGCGCATGGTGCGCATGTTGTGCAGGCGGTCGGCGAGCTTGATGACCAGGACCCGGGGGTCCTTGGCCATGGCGACGACCATCTTGCGGACGGTCTCGGCCTGCGCTGCCTCGCCGAACTGCACGCGGTCGAGCTTGGTGACGCCGTCGACCAGCAGGGCGACCTGGTCGCCGAAGTCGCGGCGGAGGGTGTCCAGGCCGTACTCGGTGTCCTCGACCGTGTCGTGCAGCAGCCCGGCCATCAGGGTGGCCGGATCCATGCCCAGCTCGGCGAGGATCGTGGTCACCGCGAGGGGGTGGGTGATGTACGGGTCGCCGCTCTTGCGCTTCTGGCCCCGGTGCCAGCGCTCGGCGACCTGGTAGGCGCGCTCGATCTGGCGCAGGGTGCCCGCGTCGGCCTTGGGGTCGTTGCCGCGGACGATCCGCAGCAGGGGCTCCAGCACGGGGTTGTACGGGCTGGAGCGCTGGACGCCCAGGCGGGCGAGGCGGGCCCGGACGCGGCTGGAGGAGCCGGAGCGGGGCGGAGGTCCCGGCGTCGGCGTGGGCCGGACGGGTGAGGCGCCCGCCGGGGCGCCGCCGGCCGGCTTGTCGGCGGCGGGGCGGCTGTTCGAGAGGGGGCCGCCTGGGGGGCCGTGGTGGGGGCCGGACGCGTCCGGCCCGCCTGGTCCGGGCCGCCGGTGGCGTCCGGGGGCTCAGGGGCGCTCTGCGGGCGGCCCTGGGGCGTGCCCGGGGCCGCCGCGGCCTCGGGAGACGGCTTGTCCTGCTGTGCGGCGGTGAGCGGCTGGGCCTCGTCTGGCAAGAGCACTCCTCAAGCGGGGTCCGGCCCCCGATCAGGTCCGGGACTGCCATGGTATCGAGCCACGGCGGCCGACCGCCGCGCGCCCGGCTGTGCCCCGGTACGACAGGGGGCGGGCCCGGAGGTTCTCCCCCGGGCCCGCCCCCTGTCGTACGCCGTCGGCTCAGACGGTGATCAGCGCCTCCAGCGGCGCCCCGCCGAGCGCCTCGGCCAGCCGCGCGCGGCCGGGCAGGAAGCCCAGCTCCATCAGCACGGCGACGCCCGCGACCTCGGCGCCGGCCCGGCGGATCAGCCGCAGGGACGCCTCGGCGGTGCCGCCGGTGGCCAGCACGTCGTCGATGACCAGGACGCGGTCGCCGGCACCCACGGCGTCGGCGTGCATCTCGATCTCGGCGGTGCCGTACTCCAGGTCGTAGGCCTGGGCGAGGGTGGCACCGGGCAGCTTGCCGGCCTTGCGGACGGGCACGAAGCCGAGCCCCGCGCGGACGGCGGCCGGGGCGCCCAGGATGAAGCCCCGGGCCTCCAGGCCGACGACCTTGGTGGCGCCGTACTTCTCGCACAGCCCGGCGAGGGCGTCGGTCAGCGCGGCGAACGCCTTGGCGTCGGCGAGCAGCGGGGTGATGTCCTTGAACATCACGCCCGGCTTGGGGTAGTCCGGCACGTCGTGGATGTGCGCCAGGAGCAGGTCGCGCAGCTTCTCGTCGGCGGTGCCGACGCTCACGGCGCTCATCGGCGCTTGCCCGACGGACGGCCGCGGCCACCGCGGCTACGGGTGTCGGTCTGCGGGACGACACCGGCCGGGGACGCGTCCTCCGGCTCGTCGCCGTACCCGGCGTCCTGCGGCTCCTGCTCCACCGACTCGCCCTTGGCGGCAGCGGCGGCGCGCTTGGCGCGCACCCGCTTGGCCAGGGCCTTCATCTGCGGGTCGCGCTCCTTGAGGTCGGCGACCAGCGGGGTGGCGATGAAGATCGAGGAGTAGGCGCCGGCCGCGAGGCCGACGAACAGGGCGAGCGAGATGTCGTTGAGCATGCCCGCGCCGAGGAAGCCGCCGCCGATGAACAGCAGGCCGGCGACCGGCAGCAGCGCCACGACGGTGGTGTTGATGGAGCGCACCAGGGTGCCGTTGAGGCTGCGGTTGGCGATCTCGCTGTAGGTGAAGCGCGTCTGCTTGGTGATGTCCTTCGAGCCCTCCTTGAGACCGTCGAAGACGACGACGGTGTCGTAGAGGGAGTAACCGAGGATGGTCAGCAGACCGATCACGGTGCCCGGGGTGACCTCGAAGCCGACCAGTGCGTACACACCGACGGTGATGGTGAGGTCGTGGATCAGGGCGATCAGCGCGGCGATGGCCATGCGCCACTCGAAGGCGATCGCCAGATAGATCACCACGAGAACCATGAAGATCCCGAGACCCATCCAGGCCTTGTTGGCGATCTGGTCACCCCAGCTGGGGCCGACGATGTCGGTGTTGACCTTGTCCGTGGAGACGCCCAGCTTCTTGGCCAGCGCGTCCTGGGTCTCCCGCGACTGCTCGGTGGTGAGGTCGCTGACCTGGACGCGCAGCGAGCCGCCGCCGAGCTTCTGGACGATGGCGGTGTGGCCGGAGGCCTCCTCCGCCGTGTGCTGGGCCTGGGTGGCCGAGACGGACGTCTTCGGGGTGGTGAAGACGGCACCGCCGGAGAACTCGATGCCCATGTTGAGGCCGCGCACCGCCAGGCCGACGATGGCCGTGATGGTGATCAGGATCGAGATGCCGTACCAGATCTTCCGCTTGCCGACGAAGTCGTAGCCGACCTCGCCGCGGTAGAGCCGGGCGCCGAGATTGCCGAGCTTGGACATCTCACGCCTCCTTGGGGTCGACGGGGGCGGAGGGGCGGCGGCGGGCCCGCAGCGGCGGGCGGGCGCCGAGCCGCTTGGGGTCGAGCCCGGACCACGGGTGGCCGCTGGCGAAGAACTTCCGCCGGGCCAGGAGCGTCATCAGCGGCTTCGTGAAGAAGAAGACCACGACCACGTCGAGGAGGGTGGTCAGACCCAGCGTGAACGCGAAGCCCTGGACCTTGCCGACGGTCACGATGAAGAGCACCGCGGCGGCGAGGAAGGACACGAAGTCGGAGACCAGGATCGTGCGGCGGGCGCGCGGCCAGCCCCGCTCGACGGCCGGGCGCAGCGTCCGGCCCTCCCGGATCTCGTCCCGGATGCGTTCGAAGTAGACGATGAAGGAGTCGGCGGTGATACCGATCGCGACGATCGCACCGCAGACGGCCGGCAGGTTCAGCGCGAAGCCGATGGCCTCACCGAGCAGCACCATGATCGTGTAGGTGAGGATCGCGGAGGCCAGGAGGCTGGCGAGCGCGACGAGCGCGAGACCGCGGTAGTACGCCACCAGGTAGACGATCACCAGGACGAGGCCGATGGCGCCGGCCAGCAGACCCGCGCGCAGCTGCTCACCGCCGAGCGCGGCGGTGACCGTCTGCTCGGTGACGACGTCGAAGGACAGCGGCAGGGCACCGTAGGACAGCACGTTCGCGAGGTCGCGGGAGCTCTCCTGGGTGAAGCCGCCGGAGATCTCCGCCTGGCCGCCCGAGATGGAGGTGGACACCGAGGGGTCGGAGACGACCGAGCCGTCGAGGACGATCGCGAACTGGTTCTGCGGCGGGGCCTTGGTGGCCAGCTGGCCGGTGATGTCGGCGAACTTCTTGGAGCCGCTGGAGTCGAACTTCAGCTGGACGATCCAGCCCTTGCCCTGCTGGCTGTCGAAGACGGCGTCGGCGTCGGTGACGCCGGTGCCCTCGACGGCCACCGGGCCGAGGATCTCCTTGGCCGAGCCGTCCCGCTTGCACGCGACGATCGTGTCGGTGGGGAGGGCGCTCGCGGCGGCCTTGCTCGCCGCGGCCATGCCCTCCTTGGTGGTGCAGTCGAGAGCGCCGAGCTTCTTCTGGAGCGCGGCGATGTCGGCCGGGGACGGCGTGGGGTCCTTCTTGGCGTCCTTGTCCTTGGCCTTGTCGTCCTTGGCCTTGTCGTCCTTCGCGCCGTCCTTGAGGGAGGCGGTCGCGTTCGGGCTCGGCGTGCCGTCGGCCTTCAGCGCGTCGGAGACCGCGCGGCCCTTCGGGGCCGTGCTCGCGGAGGCGGAGGCCGAGGCGGACGGGGAGCCGGACGGCTTGGTCTTGTCGTCCTTGCTCTTGTCGCCGTTCTTGCCGTCCTTGTCCGAGGCGGAGGAGCTGGGGGACGGGGCGGGCGCGGGGGCGGCGGCGTCGGCGATGCTCAGCACCGGGCGGAAGCCCAGCTTGGCGGTGGTACCGACCTGCTCACGGGCCTGCTTCGCGTTCGTCCCCTTGGGGATGTTCACGATGATGTGGTTCTCGCCCTGCGTCTGGACCTCGGCCTCGGAGACACCGAGACCGTTGACACGGCGCTCGATGATGCCGACCGCCGTGTTCATGTTGGTCTGATTGATCGCGTTGGGCTTGCCGGGCTCGTTCTTGGCCTCCAGCGTGAAGCTGGTGCCACCCGCGAGGTCGATGCCCAGTCGTGGAGTGGTGCGCCCGGAGGCGAACATCCCCGCCGTGAGCGCCACCATGGCGATCAGGATCAGGACCAGGACACGGCCCGGCCTGCCCTGGCCGCCCGGGGACCTGCGGCCCTTCTTCGGTGCTGCCACCTTGTCGTTTCTCCCTGTCCAACCGCCCGGCGTCGGGTGTTCGCCGGACGGCCACGAAGTCTTGTGGGGACGTGCCCCCCGCCGGAGCCTAGACCGTAAAGGAACCGCGGCGCACCGCTCACGCAGTGCTCCGCGGTTCCCTGAAGGGGCTACTTCGCGTCGGCGTCGCCGTCCTGCTTGCCGTCCCGCTTGGCGTCCTCGGTCTTCTCGGCCTTCGCGGCCTCGTCCGTGGCGCCGGCCGCGGTGTCCTTGCCGAGGTCGATCTTCTTCTCGGCCGGGGCGTCGCCCTCGGCGGCCTCGGTCAGCGAGGAGGCGTCGTCCGGGACGACGGGGGCGTCGGACTCGTCCGGCTCGATCCCGTGGACGATGCGGTTGTACTCCTCGTCCTCCAGGACGGCGCCGATGGCGTTCTTCGCGTAGATCGCGTGGACGCCCGGGGCGACCTCGAGGAGGACCGAGTCGTCGCTGACCTCCTTGACCGTGGCGTACATGCCGCCGATCGTCCGCACGCCGGTGCCCGGCTGCATCTGGTCGCGCATCTGCGCCGCCTGGCGCTGCTTGTTCTTGGCCGACCGGGTCATCAGGAACATGGCCCCGATAAGCACGATGAACGGCAGGAGAGTCATGATATTCACGGGACGGGGTTTCCTTCGCACGACCACGGGAGGACGCGGCCTGGTCTACGGGGGTGGTATGCCGCGTCTGTACGGACGGGCATCGGCGGAGTCTAAGCGAGTCCGCGCCTAGGGAACAACGCCCAGCATGGCACCGTGGTTCCTGACCGGACCAGTACCCGCGCCGTTCAGCCGCCGAAGAGTCCCTGCTGGCCGGGGGCGCCCGCCGCCTGCTGCGGGGGCACCAGACCGAGGTGGTTCCAGGCCGCCGGGGTCGCGATCCGGCCCCTGGGCGTGCGGGCCAGCAGACCCTCCCGGACCAGGAACGGCTCGGCGACCTCCTCGACCGTCTCGCGCTCCTCCCCCACCGCGACGGCGAGCGTGGACAGGCCCACCGGTCCGCCGCCGAAGAGCTTCAGCAGGGCGGTGAGCACGGCCCGGTCCAGCCGGTCGAGGCCGCGGGTGTCGACCTCGTAGACCGCGAGGGCCTGGGCGGCGACCTCCCTGGTGACCAGGCCGTCGGCCTTGACCTGGGCGTAGTCGCGCACACGGCGCAGCAGGCGGTTGGCGATGCGGGGGGTGCCGCGGGAGCGGCCCGCGATCTCGGCCGCGCCGTCCGCGTCTATGCCGACGTCGAGGAGCCGGGCGGAGCGGTGGATGACGCGCTCCAGCTCGGCGGGGGCGTAGAACTCCATGTGCCCGGTGAAGCCGAAGCGGTCGCGCAGCGGGGGCGGCAGCAGGCCGGCCCGGGTGGTGGCGCCGACGAGGGTGAAGGGCGGCAGCTCCAGCGGGATCGCGGTGGCGCCGGGGCCCTTGCCGACGATCACGTCGACGCGGAAGTCCTCCATCGCCATGTACAGCATCTCCTCGGCGGGCCGGGACATGCGGTGGATCTCGTCGAGGAAGAGGACCTCGCCCTCGGTGAGGGAGGACAGGATCGCGGCCAGGTCGCCGGCGTGCTGGATGGCGGGGCCGGAGGTGATGCGGATGGGCGCGCCCATCTCCGCCGCGATGATCATCGAGAGGGTGGTCTTGCCGAGGCCGGGGGCGCCGGAGAGCAGGACGTGATCGGCGGTGGCGTTGCGCTGCCGGGCGGCCTTGAGCACCAGGTCGAGCTGCTCCCGGACCCGCTCCTGCCCGACGAACTCCTCCAGGTCCTTGGGGCGCAGGGCGGCCTCGACGGCCTGCTCCTCGCGGTCGGCGGCGGCACCGACGAGGCGGTCGCCGGGGGTGGTCGTGGGGGCTTCGTCGTCCCAGTTCACAGGGGCCTCTCTGGGGAGCGGGGTCGGGTGCGGGTGGGTGGGTCGGGGCGGGTCTTTCCCCTACCCGCCCTTTCCCATGACCGGGGGCGGGCTCCCGGGCCCCCCTTCCGCGCTGACGCGCGGTGTCCTCGAACGCCGGACGGGCTGGATCTCCGCCCGGTCCGGACGACGAGCCGGCCCGTCGGGCATGCGAGGGCCGTGGGCCGGGACCGGGTCCCGGGCCGGAAAGGGGCGGGGCCGGGGGGCGGCCACCGTCAGCGGGCGCGGTTCAGGGTCTGGAGCGCGGCCCGGAGCAGCTGTCCGACCTGCGGGGTGCCGCCGCCCGCGACGACCTCCTCCGCCTGCGGCGTCACCGCCGCCACCGCGTCGTCCGCCTCGCGGGCCGCGTATCCCAGCCCCACGAGCGCCGCGTGCAGCTGGTCGCGCCAGCCGGCGGCGGCCGCGGGCGCGGGGGCCGCGCCGGTGCCCACGGGGGCGCCCAGCCGGTCCTTCAGCTCCAGCAGCAGCTTCTGCGCCCCCTTCTTGCCGATGCCCGGCACGGCCGTGAGCGCCTTCTCGTCGCCCGTGGCGACCGCGCGCCGCAGGGCGTCCGGCCGGTGCACGGCGAGCATGGCCTGGGCGAGGCGGGGGCCGACGCCGCTGGCCGTCTGGAGCAGCTCGAAGACCTGGCGCTCGTCGTCGTCGGCGAAGCCGTAGAGGGTGAGGGAGTCCTCGCGGACCACGAGGGACGTGGCGAGCTTGGCGTGCTCGCCGACCCGGAGGGTGGAGAGGGTGTCCGGGGTGCACAGGACGGCCATGCCGACGCCGCCGACCTCGACGACGGCGGTGTCCGGGGCGAGGGCCGCGACCGGGCCGGAGACAAAGGCGATCATGCGCTGCCCTTCAGGGTTCGTGCGGTGGCGTCCTGGGGACGCGCGGTGCGGCGGTGGGCGGCGACGGCCTGCTGGAGGCGGTTGGTCGCGGGGGCCCGCCAGATGTGACAGATGGCCAGGGCGAGGGCGTCGGCGGCGTCGGCCGGCCTGGGCGGTGCGTCGAGCCGGAGCAGGCGGGTGACCATGGAGCCGACCTGGGCCTTGTCGGCCCGGCCGCTGCCGGTGACGGCGGCCTTGACCTCGCTGGGGGTGTGCAGGGCGACGGGCAGTCCGCGGCGGGCGGCGCAGAGCATGGCGACCGCGCTGGCCTGGGCGGTGCCCATGACCGTGCTCACGTTGTGCTGGCTGAAGACGCGCTCCACGGCGACGAACTCGGGGCGGTGTTCGTCGAGCCACTGCTCGATGCCGCGCTCGATGAGGACGAGGCGGTCGGCGACCTCGGCCTCGGCCGGGGTGCGCACGACGCCGACGCCGAGCATCCGCAGCGGCCGCCCGGCGACGCCCTCGACCACGCCGATGCCGCACCTGGTCAGCCCCGGGTCCACGCCCAGCACGCGCATCGCGCCCCCTCCTCCGTCGTCCGTCCGCAGACTATCGGCTGCCACTGACAACGCCCGGTCATGCCGACGGGCCGACGGGGCGGTGTCCCGTCGGCCCGTTCACGGCCGGTGTCCGCGGCGCGTGGCGGATCGTCGCTTACGCGTCGACCTTGGCCATCACGTCGTCGGAGACGTCGAAGTTGGCGAAGACGTTCTGCACGTCGTCGCTGTCCTCCAGCGCGTCGATCAGCTTGAAGATCTTGCGCGCGCCGTCCTCGTCCAGCTCGACCTGCATGGTCGGGACGAAGTTGGCCTCGGCGGAGTCGTAGTCGATGCCCGCCTCCTGGAGCGCGGTGCGCACCGCGACCATGTCCGTGGCCTCGCTGAGCACCTCGAAGGTCTCGCCCAGGTCGTTGACCTCCTCGGCGCCCGCGTCCAGGACCGCGCCGAGGACGTCGTCCTCGGTGAGCTCGCCCTTGGGGACGATCACGACGCCCTTGCGGTTGAAGAGGTACGAGACCGAGCCCGGGTCGGCCATCGAGCCGCCGTTGCGGGTCATGGCGACGCGCACGTCGGACGCGGCACGGTTGCGGTTGTCGGTGAGGCACTCGATGAGCACCGCGACACCGTTCGGGCCGTAGCCCTCGTACATGATCGTCTCGTAGTCGGCGCCACCGGCCTCCAGGCCGGCGCCGCGCTTGACGGCCGAGTCGATGTTCTTGTTCGGGACCGAGCTCTTCTTCGCCTTCTGGATGGCGTCGAACAGCGTCGGGTTGCCCGCCGGGTCGGCACCGCCGGTCCGGGCCGCGACCTCGATGTTCTTGATCATCTTCGCGAAGAGCTTGCCGCGCTTGGCGTCGATCACGGCCTTCTTGTGCTTAGTCGTAGCCCATTTAGAGTGGCCGGACATCCGCCTGTCTCCTTCGCGTAACCATTTCTGAACGAACGACTGAGATCCTACCGGGACCTCACCGCTACGCCGCGCGCACCATGTCGACGAACAGCCCGTGCATCCTGTGGTCGCCCGTCAGCTCCGGGTGGAAGGACGTCGCCAGCACGTTCCCCTGCCGCACGGCGACCGTGTGGCCGTCGTACGTGGCCAGCACCTGCGCCTGGGCACCCAGCGACTCCACCCAGGGGGCGCGGATGAAGACGCCCTCGACGGGACCGCCCTCGATCCCCGCGACCTCGACGGCCGCCTCGAAGGACTCGTTCTGCCGCCCGAAGGCGTTACGGCGCACGATCATGTCGATGCCGCCGAGCGTCTCCTGGTCCTCCCGGCCGTCCAGGAGCTTGTCCGCGACCATGATCATGCCGGCGCAGGTGCCGTAGACCGGCAGCCCGGCCCGCACCCGCTCGCGCAGCGGCTCCAGCATCCCGAAGGCGACCGCCAGCTTGGACATGGTGGTGGACTCGCCGCCGGGTATGACCAGGCCGTCGAGGTCGCCGAGCTCCTCGGGACGGCGGACCGGGCGGGCCACGGCCCCGGCGGCCGCGAGGGCGATCAGGTGCTCGCGGACGTCGCCCTGGAGGGCGAGTACGCCGATGACCGGGCTGTCGACGGGGCTTGTCACGGGGTACCTCTCACAGCGGGACGCGGTGTACGGACGGTGGGCGGCCCTGGGAACGGGCCGCCCACCGGGGGGAACGCGGGGCGGACTACCAGCCGCGGTTGGCGTAGCGCTCCGACTCGGGGAGGGTGTCGCAGTTGATGCCGACCATGGCCTCGCCCAGGTTGCGGGAGGCGTCCGCGATGACCTTCGGGTCGTCGAAGAAGGTGGTGGCCTTCACGATGGCGGCGGCGCGCTTGGCCGGGTCGCCGGACTTGAAGATGCCGGAGCCGACGAAGACGCCCTCGGCACCGAGCTGGCGCATCAGCGCGGCGTCGGCGGGGGTGGCGACGCCACCGGCGGAGAAGAGGACCACGGGGAGCTTGCCGAGCTCGGCGACCTCCTTGACGAGCTCGTACGGGGCGCGCAGCTCCTTGGCCGCGGCGAAGAGCTCGTTGTTGTCGTAGCCGCGCAGGCGGGCGATCTCGTTCTTGATCTGGCGCAGGTGGCGGACGGCCTCGACGACGTTGCCGGTGCCGGCCTCGCCCTTCGAGCGGATCATGGCCGCGCCCTCGGCGATGCGGCGCAGGGCCTCGCCCAGGTTGGTGGCACCGCAGACGAAGGGGGTGGTGAACGCCCACTTGTCGGAGTGGTTGACCTCGTCGGCCGGGGTGAGCACCTCGGACTCGTCGATGTAGTCGACGCCGAGGGACTGGAGCACCTGGGCCTCGACGAAGTGGCCGATGCGGGACTTGGCCATGACCGGGATGGAGACCGCGCCGATGATCTCCTCGATCATGTTCGGGTCGGACATCCGGGCCACGCCGCCGTCCTTGCGGATGTCGGCCGGAACCCGCTCCAGCGCCATGACCGCGACGGCGCCCGCGTCCTCGGCGATCTTCGCCTGCTCTGCGTTGACGACGTCCATGATCACGCCGCCCTTGAGCTGCTCGGCCATGCCGCGCTTGACGCGTGCGGTGCCGGTCTCGGGGTTCGTGGACGTGCTGGGGGCCGTGCTGGACACGTGGTGACCTCACTATCAAGGGCGGTGATGCTGCACGGTCATCCAATCCGCCGCCCGATGGGCGAAAAAAGAGCCAATTCGAGGTCAGTGGCTTGTGCGGTCCCCGAGCACCGCCGGCGGCTCGTCGTCCATCTCGAACGCGAGCGGGAACGGCGCGTGGCCCGCCAGCCGGAACCAGCGCACCACCCGGTGCTTGCGGACCGCGCGCGCGGCGCGCACCGCGTCGTTGTGGAACCGCCGCGCCATCGGCACCCGGCGCACGGCCTCCCCGAGCTCCGTCAGCGACTCCTCACCGCCCGGCGCCGCCCGCACCGCCTCGACCTGCGGCGGCTCCGCGAACACGGCCCGCAGCGCCTGGCTCAGCTCGCTCTCCGCGACCTCCCGGTGCTCCTCCTCCGCCTGCCGGGCGGCGTGCGCCGCCTGGTAGAGGACGATCGAGGCCGCCGGATCGAGCACCCCCGCGGTGGCGAGCTCCTGCGCGACCGAGGCGCGCCGCAGCAACTGGGCGTCGAGCGCGGCCCGCGCCGCGTCGATACGGCTGTGCAGCCGGTCGAGACGGCCGGCGGTCCAGCTCAGGTAGACGCCGATGACGACCAGCGCGACGACGATCCAGATCATTGTGGTCACGCGAGCTCACGTTACCGCTCGCCGCGACGCCGCTCGCCGCGTTGCCGCTGCCGCGTTGCCGCTGCCGCGACGGTGCGGGGGCTTACGGGCCGCCGTAAGGGTGCCGCCGAGTGGCGGGCGCGCCTTACCGATGTCCTCAAACGCCGGACGGGCTGGAGTGTGGCCGGGCACGGACCTGATCGTGCCCCCCGCTCGCACTGCGTCGAGCCCCTGGACGCGGAGCGGGCCGCAGGCCCGGCCCGCAACGTGGCCGACGCGAGTGGAGCCCGGCCCGGAGCGTGGCCGGCACGAGTGGAGCCCGGCCCGGAACGTGGCCGGCACGAGTGCACCCCGGCCCGGAACGTGGCCGGCACGAGTGGAGCCCGCCCTTGGCCCGTGGCGTACGACCCCCGCCGACCGGCCTCAGTCCCGCGCCAGCCCGAACCGGGCCCGGAAGCCCGTGCGTTCGTCCGTGGCCACCGACGCCGCGCCCGCCGTCACCGTCTCGTAGACCGCCAAAATGTCCGCGCCGACCCGCGACCAGTCGAAGCGGCGCACGTGCGCCGAGCCGCGCTCGCGCAGTTCCGCCCGGCGGTCCGGGTTGCCCAGCAGACCCACCGCCGCCGCGGCCAGCGCGTCCGCGTCCTCGTTGGCGAACAGCTCGCCCGCCGCGCCCTTGTCGAGGACCTGCGCGAACGCGTCCAGGTCGCTCGCGAGGACGGGCGCGCCCGCCGACATCGCCTCGACGAGGATGATGCCGAACGACTCGCCGCCGGTGTTGGGCGCCACGTACACGTCCACGCTGCGCAGCAGCCGCGCCTTGTCCTCGTCGCTCACCATGCCGAGGAACTCCACCCGCTCGCGCATCTCCGCGGGCAGGGTCGCGACGGCCTCCTCCTCGTCACCGCGCCCGGCCACCAGCAGCCGGGTGCCGGGGCGCTCCGCGAGGATCTTCGGCAGGGCGCGCATCAGGACGGGGAGCCCCTTGCGCGGCTCGTCGATCCGGCCGATGAAGCCGATCGTGCCGCCCTCGACACCACCCTGCCACTCCTTGCGGGGTTCGGCGCGGGCGAAGAAGTCCACGTCGACACCGTTGGGGATGACGACCGCGTCCCCGCCCAGGTGCTCGACCAGCGTCCGCCGGGCGTACTCGCTCACCGCGATCCGGGCGCTGATCTTCTCCAGCGCCGGCTGGAGGATCGGATAGGCCGCGATCATCGCCCGGGAGCGGGGGTTGGAGGTGTGGAAGGTCGCCACGATCGGGCCCTGCGCCGCCCAGCAGGTCAGCAGGCCCAGGGAGGGCGAGGTCGGCTCGTGGATGTGGATGACGTCGAAGTCGCCGTCGTGCAGCCAGCGCCGCACCCGGGCGGCGGACAGGAAGCCGAAGTTCAGCCGGGCCACCGAGCCGTTGTAGGGCACCGGCACGGCCCGGCCGGCCGAGACGACGAACGGCGGGAGCGGCGTCTCGTCGTCCGCCGGCGCCAGCACCGACACCTCGTGCCCCAGCCGGATGAGGTGCTCCGCCAGGTCCCGGATGTGGAACTGCACCCCGCCCGGCACGTCCCACGCGTACGGACAGACGATCCCGATCCTCATGGCTTCCCCTCCCCGGCCTGCGGGAGGTCCGCGAGCCACAGTCGCTGGAGCATGTGCCAGTCCTGCGGGTGCTCGGCGATGCCGCTCGCGAAGGCGTCGGCCATCTGCTGGGTCATCGCGGCGGCCTTCTCCTGCCGGGTGCCCGTCTCGGGCACGTCGACGGGCGGGTGGATCCGCCCCCGCATCACCGGCGACCGGTCGTACCAGAGAGTGACGGGCAGCAGCGCCGCACCGGTCTGCACCGCCAGCATGGCGGGCCCGGCGGGCATCTTCGCCGCCTCGCCGAAGAACTTCACCTCTATGCCGGAGGAGGACAGGTCGCGGTCGGCCACCAGGCAGACCAGCCCGCCGGCCCGCAGCCGGCGGGCGAGGGTGCCGAACGCGCTGCCGCCTGCGTGCGGCAGCACCTCCATGCCGAGCCCCTCGCGGTAGGCCACGAACCGGTCGTAGAGCGTCTCGGGCTTGAGCCGCTCGGCGACGGTCGTGAAGGGCACCCCCAGCCGGGTGGTGACCCAGGCGCCCGCCAGGTCGTAGTTGCCCATGTGCGGCAGGGCGACGACGACGCCCCGACCGGCGGCCAGGGCCTCCTCCAGGATGCGCAGGCCCTCCGGCGTGAAGCCGTCCCGGATCCGCTGCGGGCTCCACGCCGGCAGCCGGAAGGACTCCATCCAGTAGCGCATGTACGAGCGCATGCCCGCCCGCGAGAGCTGGGCCAGCCGCCCGGGGCCCGCGTCGGGCAGCACCCGTGCGAGATTGGCCTCCAGGCGCAGCACGCCCTTGCCGCGCCGCTTCCAGGCGGTGTCGGCGATCCGCTGTCCGAGCCGCGTGGCCACCGGCTCGGGGAGCTTCTTCACCGCGCCCCAGCCGAGCCCGTACAGCGCGTCGGTCAGCTTCTCCTTCACCCGGCCCCGCCTCCGCTCGCCGCCGCGTCGGCCTCGTCCGCCTCACGGCGCACGGTCACCACACGCTGGACCATGGTCACCAGGCTGCCGACCGCCACGATCCACAGGGCGATGGGCAGCAGGATCTGGATGCCCGGCACGCCGAACTTGTGCAGCCCCGAGAAGCCGCACGCCACCAGCGAGATCACGAGCCGCTCGGCCCGCTCGACCAGGCCGTTCACATCGACCGGCAGGCCGATGGCCTCACCGCGCGCCTTGGTGTACGACACCACCTGGCCGCTGGCGAGGCAGAAGATCGTCACCGCGCACAGGGTGAGGCTGTCGCCGCGCCCCGCGTACCAGAGGGCGAGCCCGCCGAAGATCGCCGCGTCGGCGACCCGGTCGAGCGTGGAGTCGAGGAACGCGCCCCAGCGGCTGGAGCGGCCGAGCTGGCGGGCCATGTTGCCGTCGACCAGGTCGGAGAAGACGAACAGGGTGATGGTGACCGTGCCCCAGAAGAACTCCCCCTGGGGGTAGAAGACCAGCGCACCCGCCATCACACCGCCGGTACCGATGAGGGTCACCGCGTCGGGGCTGACGCCGAGGCGGATGAGCAGGGCGGCGAACGGCGTGAGAACACGCGTGAAGAACGCACGCGCGTACTTGTTCAGCATGGCCTTCCCGGAGGGTCGAATCGGGCCGGGTGGTCAGAAGGCCACCGGCTGGCCCATCGTAGCCAGGCGGCCGGGGGCGCCCGCGCACGCACCGCTCGCACACCGGCCGGGGCCGCCGCCGCCCCGCGCGCGCACCCGCCCGCGCGCCGCCGACGGCGCGCCGGTGGCACCGCCGCGGGTACGCCTCCGTGTGCGACGTATGGACGCAGCGTTACGGCGGTGGAAAGCTCGAAGGACCGCAGGTGTCGACCGGGAGGCGGGACACATGGGCGAGAAGACGGGCACGTACCCAGGGGCCGCGGGCAGAGCAGTGTCGGCCGACCGGCCGAGCCACGTACGCAACGTGGTGCTGGTCGGCCACAGCGGTTCCGGCAAGACCACGCTGGTGGAGGCACTGGCGCTGGCGACGGGCGCGGTCAACCGCGCCGGCCGGGTGGAGGACGGCTGCGCGATCTCGGACTACGACGAGATGGAGCACCGCCAGCAGCGCTCGGTGCAGCTCTCGCTGGTCCCCGTGGAATGGGCCGGTATCAAGATCAATCTCTTGGACACCCCCGGCTACGCCGACTTCGTCGGAGAGCTCAGGGCCGGTCTGCGCGCCGCGGACGCGGCCCTTTTCGTCGTCTCGGCGGCCGAGGGCGCCGAGAACATCGGCGGCGCGACCCGCATGGTGTGGGAGGAGTGCGCGGCCGTCGGCATGCCCCGCGCGATCGTCGTCACCCACCTGGAGGCCGCCCGCGCGGACTTCTCCGAGATGACGGAGAACTGCCGCACCGCCTTCGGCGGCGACTCCCCCGACAGCGTGCTGCCGCTCTACCTCCCCCTGCACGGGCCCGAGGGCCCCGACGGGCACCGCGGCGTGGCCGGCCTGATCGGCCTCCTGTCGCAGCGCGTCTTCGACTACTCCTCCGGCGAGCGCGCCGAGCACCCGCCCGCCCCCGACCAGCTGCCGCTGATCGAGGAGGCCCGCAACCGGCTCATCGAGGGGATCATCGCCGAGAGCGAGGACGAGACCCTCATGGACCGCTATCTGGGCGGCGAGGAGATCGACGTCAAGACGCTCGTCGAGGACCTGGAGCGGGCCGTGGCACGCGGCACCTTCCACCCCGTCCTCGCCGCCGCGCCCGCGGCGGAGGGCGCCCGGCACGGGCTGGGCACCATCGAGCTGCTGGAGCTGGTCACCGGCGGCTTCCCCACCCCGCCCGAGCGGACCGTCCCGGCGGTCACCACCCCCGACGGCCGTCCCCGCGCGCCCCTGACCTGCGACCCGGCCGGACCCCTGGCCGCAGAAGTGATCAAGACCTCCTCCGACCCCTATGTCGGACGGATCTCCCTCGTCCGGGTCTTCTCCGGCACCCTGCGCCCGGACGAGACCGTGCACGTCTCCGGCCACGGCCTGGAGGACCGCGGCCACGAGGACCACGACGTGGACGAGCGCGTCGGCGCCCTCTCCTCACCCTTCGGCAAGCACCAGCGCCAGCTGAGCCAGGCCATCGCCGGGGACATCGCCTGTGTCGCCAAGCTCACCCACGCCGAGACCGGCGACACCCTCTCCGCACGCGGCGAGCCCCTGCTCATGGAGCCGTGGCAGATGCCCGACCCGCTGCTGCCCGTGGCCATCCAGGCACACAGCAAGGCGGACGAGGACAAGCTCTCGCAGGGCCTCGCCCGGCTGGTCGCCGAGGACCCCACCATGTGCCTGGAGCAGAACGCCCAGACCCACCAGGTGGTCCTGTGGTGCCTGGGCGAGGCGCACCGCGACGTCGCCCTGGAACGGCTGCGCACCCGCTACGGCGTCCGCGTCGACGCCGTGCCGTACAAGGTGTCGCTGCGCGAGACCTTCGGCGCCAGGGCCACCGGGCGCGGGCGGCACGTCAAGCAGTCCGGCGGCCACGGCCAGTACGCCATCTGCGAGATCGAGGTCGAGCCGCTGCCCGGCGGCTCCGGTATCGAGTTCGTCGACAAGGTGGTGGGTGGCGCGGTGCCCCGGCAGTTCATCCCCTCCGTGGAGAAGGGCGTCCGGGCCCAGGCGGCGCGCGGCGTCGCCGCCGGCTACCCCCTGGTCGACGTGCGGGTGACGCTCCTCGACGGCAAGGCGCACTCGGTGGACTCCTCCGACGCCGCCTTCCAGACCGCGGGCGCCCTCGCCCTGCGCGAGGCCGCCACCGAGACCCGCATCCACCTCCTCGAACCCGTCGCGGAGGTCCGGGTCCTGGTTCCCGACGCCTACGTCGGCCCGGTGATGAGCGACCTCTCGGGGCGGCGCGGCCGGGTGGTCGGCACCGAGCAGTCCGGCGCCGGCCGCACCCTCGTCCGGGCCGAGGTCCCCGAGATCGAGATCGTCCGGTACGCGGTGGACCTGCGCTCCCTGTCGCACGGCACCGGCCGGTTCGCGCGGAGTTACGCCCGCCACGAGCCGATGCCCGCCCAGGTCGCCGACCGGCTCCGCGAACTCCCCGAAAACGGAGCATAGTTCACAAGCCGCCCGTCCCAACTCCAAGGAGACGGGCGGCTTTCCGATCTCCGGCGACAGCCGGTACCCCGCACGGATACGCTGGGCACGCGGACCAACACGTATGACACGGGCGGCCGTCGTCAGGCAGGCCGCAGGATCGGGCATGCGCGGCATTGGGGGCAGCGGTGGCAGCAGGGGACGCGTTCGACTTCAGCCCGGGTGCACAGATCCCGCTCTCGGGCTCCTCCGGGCAGACGGCGGCGACCCAGGCACTCGCCTCGGCCGCCTACCGCGACGGCCCGGTGGACCAGCTCCTCAAGGCCAACTCCGACTGGGCCACCTCCGAGGTCAAGCCGCCCCGCATATCGCTCTTCGAGCCGAACCTCGGCGAGGCCTTCTCCCGCGCCGTCCAGCTGAGGGTCCTCGGCGGCGGCCGCAAGCCGCTGATCCAGTCCTTCGGCCTCGACCCCCAGCCCGTCGTCGAGCACTGTCTGGCGGCCAGCCGCATCCGCAAACAGCGCGACACCCGGCTCACCGTCATCATGCTCGTCTGCGGCCTCCTCTTCCTGCCCGGCGTGCTCCTCTGGCTCGGCGCCTTCCAGCTCCGCCGCTCCCTCGCCGGCGCCCAGAACAAACGGGCCGGCGCCCTCGGCATGGCCCTGCTCGCCGCCCTCGCCGTGTTCGCCGTGATCTTCATGGTCAAGATGCCCTTCCACGGCTTCTGGAGCCTCTACCTCCGCGCCATGCTCATCGCCCCCCTCATCGGCGGCCTCTGGGCCAAGACCGTCTGCGAGAACACCGCCAAGGACCTCCGCGACCGCTGGACCGGCCTCCTCTCCGGCGGCGGCATCGGCGCCAAGATCCCCGAAGCCGTCCCCAAGAACCCCGGCGAGACCGCCGCCGAGCGGCTCCGCCAGTCCCTGGAACGGCTCGCCGCCGAACAGCACAGCAACGTCGCCTTCTACGCCGGCCCCAAAGGCATCCTCGGCATGGGCACCCGCTGGGGCAGCTGGCAGCTCGCCGAGGAGCTCGTCCCCGCCGACCCCGACAAGGAGATCAACCCCTTCCGCAGCTGGGACGTCGTCCGCGCCATCCACGACCAGCTGCGCCTCCTGGAGCGCAGCCCCCTGCACACCGGAGGATTCCCCACCCCCTCCGTCGAGCACTGGGTCGTCTCCCCCGTCGGCGAGGGCGCCGGAGCCGTCTCCCGCCCCGAGGGCACCGACGGCTTCCAGATAAGGGGCGCGGAGCTCCAGAAGATCTGCAACGAACAGCAGTTCGGCGCCGGCAGCCGGCACTACCTCGGCGTCCAGTTCGTCCTCTGGGACGGCCAGCTGGTCATCACCCTCCTGATCACCGTCACCGTCCTCCACAAGACCCTCCGCATCGAGGTCACCGGCCACGCCCTCGGCCCCGTCCACGGCCTCTTCATGGGCAAGCCCTCCCCCCGCACCAAGACGGTCACCAAGACCGTCAAGTTCTGGGAGACCAGGACCCGCAAGCTGTCGATCGTCCCCGCCAAGGAGGTCGTCCGGCTCGCCGCCCGCGCCCCCCTCACCTGGTACCCGCCCCTCCTGGAGTACTGGGGCGGCAAGCTCGTCCTGCCCGAGCCCTTCGGCCTGCGCCACGCCTGGGCCGACAAGCCCTGGCGCCACCGCTTCATGGCCGACGACGCCCTGCGCGCCACCACCCCCGTCCTCCGCGTCGTCCACGAGGCGGCCCTGCGCGTCCTCGCCGAGAACGGCGTGAACACCGAGCGCTTCGCCGGCCGCGCGATGTCCCTCAGCGGCGCCGTCCAGGACCCCAAACCCGGCCAGGCCGACGTCTACAACGCCTGACGGCAGAAAACGACAGGGAGGGGCCGCCGTCCCCGGACGGCGGCCCCTCCCCCTTCCCTCAGCTCACCTGAAGATCCCCGTGTGGCCCAGCGAATACCGCCCCGGCTGCGGATACACCGCCAGCCCGTGCGGCCCCGACCCCACCGGGATCCGCGCGATCTGGTGCCCGTCCCGGGTGTCGATGGCGTACACCTCACCGTCGTAACGCCCCGACAGCCACAGCACCTTGCCGTCCGCCGACACCCCGCCCATGTCCGGACTCCCCCCGTCCGGCAGCTCCCACTTCTTCACCAGCTTGCGGCTCGGCAGGTCCAGCACCGACACCGAACCCTCACCCCGGTTCGAGATGTACATCGACCGGGAGTCCCGGCTGACGTACAGCCCGTGCGCCCCCTTGCCCGTCCGCATCAGCGACGGCTCGGTGAACCTGTCCCCGTCCAGCACCCAGATCCCGTCCGCCATCATGTCCGCGACGTACCAGGTCTTCCCGTCCGAGGAGATCTTCACGTCCTGCGGCATCGCCCCTCGAACGGCAGCTTCTGCTTGGCGATCACCTTCATCCGCGCCGTGTCGACCTTCAGCAGCTCCCCCGAGAACTCGCACGAGACGATGAAGTACTTCCCGTCGGGCGAGAAGTCCGCGTGGTTCACCCCCTTGCAGTTCACCGGCTCCGTCTTCATCCGCTTCATGGTGTGCGCGTCCCGGAAGACCAGCTCCCGGTCCATCGACGCCATCACCACCGCGTACTTCCCGTCCGGCGTGAAGTAGAGGTTGTACGGATCGTGGACGTCGACCGTCTTCCCCGCCTTGCCCGTCGCCGGATCGATGGGCGTGAGGGTGTGGCCCCGGTCGTTGTTCACCCACAGCGTCTTCAGGTCCCACGACGGCACCACGTGCTGCGGCTGCCTGCCCACCGGGATCGTCTCGATGACCTTGTACGTCTTCGGGTCGATGACGCTGACCGTGTCCGACTCGGTGTTGGGCACGTACACCCGCGACGGGAAGTCCTTCACCACCGGCGACAGGGCGTTCGGCCGGTCCGCCGCGTACAGGTCGTTCGGATCGAGCAGCGGCGGCATCCCCGGCAGGCCCGCCGGAGCGGCACCGGCCTTACGGGTCCCGCCCTCACGGGCGGCGGTGCCGGGCCCGTCGTCACCCGAACCGCCGCAGCCGGACGCCAGCAGGACACCCGCCGCGGCGAACAGCAGGGCCCGGCGGACCCGGCGCGGCCGCGACCGGCCGGGACACGGACCGGAACGCGCGCCCCGCCGGCCCCGGGCGGACTGGGCGGACTGAGCGGGCTGGGAGGACTGGATCGAGGACTGGCTCATCGGGTCAGCAGCTCCGTTGTCGTCACCGCGCGCAGACCGCGCCGGTGCAGGCCGTCGAGGATCGCGGGCAGCGCGGCGACCGTGCCGGCGTGCCCGAAGTGCAGGCTCACCACCGACCCCGGCCGCACCGCGCCCAGCACCGTACGCCGGACCGCTTCCGCGCCCGGGTCGGTGTGGTCGAGGGAGTCCACGTCGTACGAGAGGACGTGCGGATATCCGGCCTTACGCGCGAGCCGGACCACCCGATCGGTGGCGAGCCGGGCCCGCGACGGCCGGAACCACCGGCCGATCCCGCCCGTCAGCCTGCGCAGCCGCTCCGCACACTGGACGATCTCGGCGGTGGCCGCGCGCTCCCCCATCGTGCAGATGTCCAGATGGTGCATCGTGTGATTGCCCAGCTCGTGCCCCCCGTCGAGAACCCGGCGCGCCATCCGTGGCTCGGCGTCCAGCCAGGAACCGACCGCCAGCACGGTCACCCGCGCCCCGGCCCGCTCGGCCTCGGCCAGCAGCGCGGTGACACCCTTCGGGTCACCCTGCCCATGAAAGGTGAGCGCTACGGCGGAACCCTTGCGGGACCCGTACTCGATCTGCGGGGGCAGCAGCGGCGGAAGCGGGGGCAGGGCGGACACGCCCGGAGCCACCGGCCCTACGAGCGCGGGGGCGCGCGGACCGGGCGGCGGGGAAGAGGCGGCGGGCGAGGGCGCGGACGCCGAGGCGTGCGACGCGGGCGCCCGCGCGGACGGGTCCGCCGCGCGGACCTCGTCCCCATCGGACCGGCCGCAGCCGACGGCGCCCGCCCCGGCGAGGGCACCGCCCGCGGCCGCGCGCAGCACGGTGCGGCGGTGAAGGAAAGTCACCGCACCATTAGAACTTCTCTTTATTAATGCTTGGGGATATTTGCCCGATTTTGCCTCACGCGTGTCCCCGGGGTACGCAGGCGGGCAGGGTGGCTACGCCTCGGGCCAGACGTCCGCGAGCATCTTGCGGGTGTCGGCGAGCAGTTGGGGCAGCACCTTGGTATGGCCGACGACGGGCATGAAATTGGTGTCGCCGCCCCAGCGGGGGACGATGTGCTGGTGCAGGTGGGCGGCGATGCCGGCACCGGCGGCCTGCCCCTGGTTCATCCCGATGTTGAAGCCGTGCGCCCCGGACGCCTTGCGGAGCGCGGTCATGGCCCGCTTGGTGAAGTCCGCGAGCTCGGCCGTCTCGGGCCCGTCCAGCTCCGTGTAGTCGGCGACGTGCCGGAACGGGACGATCATGAGGTGGCCGCCGTTGTAGGGGTAAAGATTCAGCACGGCGTAGACGTACTCACCCCGGGCGACGATCAGCCCGTCCTCGTCACTCTTGGCCGGAATCGAACAGAACGGACAGCCGTCGTCGGCGCCCGGCCCGGTGGGCTTGTTCTCACCCTGGATGTACGCCATCCGGTGGGGCGTCCACAGGCGCTGGAACGCGTCCGGTGCGCCGACTCCGATCTGCTGCTCCGGCTCAGTCGTCATGGTGAGCAGCATATTCCCCGTGTGGGTGAGGATGCGCCGAGGGGCGGCCCTGATGGGCCGCCCCTTCATTAACCCCGCAGAAGCGGGGACGACGTCTACACTCTGCACGCCACTAAAGGCGCCCTCGGAGCACCCCCGCTCACACGGGGACCAGCGTCACACCTGCACGCGACGCTCCACCACATCAACGAGCTTGGCGAGCGCCCGGTCACGGGGAACCCCGTTCTCCTGCGACCCGTCCCGGTAGCGGAACGACACCGTGCCCGCCGCCATGTCGTCATCACCGACGATGATCATGAACGGGGTCTTGGCCTTCTGGTGGTTCCTGATCTTCTTCTGCATCCGGTCCGAGGACGCGTCCACCTCGACCCGCAGGCCCTTCTTCTTCGCGTCGGCCGCGAACTCCTGAAGGTATTCGACGTGGGCGTCACCGATCGGGATGCCGACCGCCTGGACCGGGGCCAGCCACGCCGGGAACGCGCCCGCGTAGTGCTCCAGCAGAACGGCGAAGAACCTCTCGATGCTGCCGAACAACGCACGGTGGATCATGACCGGCTGCTGCTTGGTGCCATCAGCCGCCGTGTACTCGAGATCGAACCTCTGCGGCAGATTGAAGTCCAGCTGAATCGTGCTCATCTGCCACGTACGGCCGATCGCGTCCCGCGCCTGGACCGAGATCTTCGGGCCGTAGAAGGCCGCGCCGCCCGGGTCCATGACGAGCTCCAGGCCCTGCTTCTCCGCGACCTTGCGCAGGGTCTCGGTGGCCTCTTCCCAGTTCTCGTCGCTACCGACGAACTTTTCCGGGTCCTTGGTGGACAGCTCCAGGTAGAAGTCGGTCAGACCGTAGTCACGGAGCAGGTCCAGGACGAAGGTGAGCGTCGTGTCGAGCTCCTCGCCCATCTGCTCGCGGGTGCAGTAGATGTGCGCGTCGTCCTGCGTGAAGCCACGGGCACGGGTCAGACCGTGCACGACGCCCGACTTCTCGTACCGGTACACGGTGCCGAATTCGAACAGGCGCAGCGGCAGCTCACGGTACGAACGCCCGCGCGCGTCGAAGATCAGGTTGTGCATCGGGCAGTTCATGGGCTTCAGGTAGTAGTCCGTGCCCTCGTCGAGCTGCATGGGCGGGTACATGCCGTCGGCGTACCAGTCCAGGTGGCCGGACTTCTCGAAAAGCTTGCCCTTGGTCGCGTGCGGCGTGTAGACGAACTCGTAGCCGCTCTCCTCGTGACGCCGGCGCGAGTAGTCCTCCATCACCCGGCGGATGATGCCGCCCTTGGGGTGAAAGACGGCCAGACCGGAACCGATCTCCTCGGGGATGGAGAAGAGGTCCAGTTCGGAGCCCAGGCGGCGGTGGTCGCGCTTCTCGGCCTCGGCCAGGAACTCCAGGTGCGCCTTCAGCTCGTCCTTGGTCGGCCACGCGGTGCCGTAGATGCGCTGGAGCATCGGATTCTTCTCGCTGCCGCGCCAGTACGCGGCGGCGTTCCTCATCAGCTTGAACGCCGGGATGAACCGCGTCGTCGGCAGGTGCGGCCCACGGCACAGGTCCGACCAGCAGGTCTCGCCGGTCTTCGGGTCCAGGTTGTCGTAGATGGTCAGCTCGCCGGCGCCCACCTCGACGTCCGCGCCGTCGGCGTGCGAGGCCGAGCCCTTGAGGCCGATGAGCTCCAGCTTGTAGGGCTCGCCGGCGAGCTCCTCGCGCGCCGCCTCGTCGGTCACCACGCGGCGGGAGAACTTCTGCCCGCGCTTCTGGATTTCCTGCATTTTCTTCTCGATGGCCTTGAGGTCATCGGGGTGGAAGGGCTTCTCGACGTCGAAGTCGTAGTAGAAGCCGTCCTTGACCGGCGGGCCGATGCCCAGCTTGGCCTCGGGGAAGAGCTCCTGCACGGCCTGGGCCATGACGTGGGCCGTCGAGTGGCGCAGGATGTCGAGGCCGTCCTTGGAGGAGATCTCGACCGGCTCGACCTCCTCGCCGTCGAGCACGACGTACGCGAGGTCCTTCAGCTCGCCCGCGATGCGTGCGGCCACGACGGTGCGCTCCCCGGCGAACAGGTCGGCGGCAGTAGTGCCCGTCGTCACCACGCGCTCTTCCCGCTCGGAATCGCGATGGATGATCACACGGACGTCTGACACCGGTCTCTCCTGACTCAAGGGGTCGCGCGGGCGGATGCCGCGCGCCTGAATCGTACCGAGCCCGGCCCCTTGGTCGCGAAACGGTTGCGTCGCGCTCCCGGCGGGCCGCCGGGAGCGCCGTCCCCGCCTGTGCCCGGTCAGCCCTCGGGGCGGTCGTCCTCGCGGGAGTCCTGGAAGAGGTCGAGGTTCTCGTGGAGGGACTTCAGCAAGCGGTCCCGCTCGGCCTCGTCCACCTCTACGGGCGTGACGTCGGAGGCCTCCGCCAGCCGGCGGAAGCCGGCCCGGCTCTCCAGCCGGCCGCTGACCCGGACCGGGACGCCGACGAGGTGGGCGTGGCCCGCGATGCGGTAGTCGTCCTCGCCGAGGGCGACGCGGACCTGGGGGACCTCGGCGCCCGCGAGGACGCGGAGCCGCACCACGCCCGGCCCGGCGGGGTCGTCCCGGCGCATGCGCACCACGGCGCCCGTGAGCCGCACGGGTACCGAGGGTTCGTCGCGTATGTAGCGGGCGCCGGCCTCCCGGAGCGCGGGGAGGTCGCCGGGGGTGAACTCCACGGGCTCGGGGTGCGCGGCGAAGCCCTCGGGCGGGCCCGCGGCCGGGGACCAGTGCAGGGCGATGCGGATGCCCGCCGAGCCGCGGAGGAGGGTGCCGAGGGCCTCGGTCAGCTCCTGGCAGACGCCGTCCTCGACCGCCGCGGCGAAGGCGTCCCGGCCTCCTGTGGCGCGCTGGTGGTCCGTGGCGTCGCGGGTGGCGTACAGGGCGCGCAGCAGGGTGGTGGTGACCGTCCGGCCGGAGGGTTCCGGTCCGGGGTCGCCGGGGCCGACGGGCAGGAAGACGGTGAGTTCCCGGCCGCTCGGGGCGGGGCCGGTGAGGAGGCCGTCGAGGGTCGCCTCGGCGGGGCGGCGGTGGCGGGCCCCGTGGTAGCCGGCGCGGTCGTGGGCGGCGAGCGCGGCGGCGAGGAGCAGGGCGCGGGCGCCGGCCCGCAGGCGTTCCTGGGCGGCCCAGGCGGCGGCCGGGACGGCGGGTTCGGGTACGTCGCGCGTCCAGTGGATCTCGTCGCCGGGCACGCGCAGCGACAGCAGGATGTCGCGGGCCGACGGGGCGGGGCTGCGCTCCAGTGCGGTGAGGGCCTCGGCGAGCAGGTCGGCGCTGTCGGGGAAGGAGCGGCTCGCGGGGAGGAGGAGGCTGGTGCCGCCTCCTTCGGGCGGGGTCCAGCGGCTGTAGGAGGCGCCGGAGCTCCCGCCGCGCCGCCGCCAGCCGTGGCGGGCGAGCAGGGCGCCCAGGACCAGGGGGTCGGCCTGCTCGGGGGCGGGGGTGCGGGCGGGTCGTACGGGCTCGTGCGGTGGCCGGTGCATCAGGGTCTCCCTCCCGCTCCGACCCGCGTCATGATCTCGCAGAGCGCGCGGTCGTCGAAGACGCGTGCGGTCGGTATCCGCACGGTGGTCCTGCGTCTGCCGGTCACGGGGTGGCCTGCGAGGTTGGTCCAGTAGCAGCAGTGCCTCAGTTCGAGGCGGTCGTGGCCGGCGCGCAGCCAGTCGTCGCGGGCGCGCGGGACGATCATCACGACGAGGATCTTGTGGACCGAGACGGGGGTGCGGGCGAGCTTGGCCAGGTGGTCGTTGTCGAGGGTGAAGGAGAAGGTGGGCGTGGTGGGGGCGGGGGTGAGCTGGTAGGTGCTCTTGAGCTGCACCTTGATGGTGACTTCGTCGTCTATGCCATGGCCGCCGGGGGCGGTGTGGCTGATGTGCCAGTCGATGCCGTAGTCGGGGAACGGCTGGGCCAGTGAGCAGCCCGCCGCGGCGGCGACGGCGTGCAGATAGCCGACCTGGAGCGTCTCCATGCAGGCGGTGGTGGCGAGCGCGCCGCGCGGTGGGGCGGTCCGTCCGGGCAGCAGCCCGCTCGGTTCGGGGCGCGGGAACGCCATGTCCGAATCCCTCCGGGCGTCAGGACCTTCGGTCCGTACACATGTGTTGTCTCCTTTGCAACTCCACTGCAAACAAAGGCGGTTCGCCGGACCTGTGGGCCGGGTATCACCTGGCCGGGAGGGCGGAATCACGCCAGTCCCCTGGCAAGCGCGAGGAGTTGGGACATGTGCTGGTTCGAGGGGCCGCTCACCGCGTTCGACACCGAGACCACCGGGGTGGACGTCGAGCGTGACCGGATCGTGTCGGCGGCGCTGGTGGTGCAGTCGGCGGCGGGCGCACAGCCGATCACGACGCGGTGGCTGGTGAATCCGGGGTGCCGGTGCCGCCGGGGGCGACGGCGATACACGGTCTGACGGACGAGCACCTCCAGCGGCAGGGGCGGTGGCCGGCGCCGGTGATGGAGGAGGTGGCGCGGGCGCTCGCGGGGCACGCGGCGCGGGGGATACCCCTGGTGGTGATGAACGCGCCGTTCGATCTGACGTTGCTGGACCGTGAGTTGCGGCGGCACCGGGCGTCGACGCTGGCGGATTATCTGGCGGCGGCCCCGCTGTGCGTGCTGGATCCCTGGGTGCTGGACAAGCATCTGGACCGGTACCGGAAGGGCCGGCGGACGCTTTCGGATCTGAGCGCGCAGTACGGGGTGGAGCTGGCGGGCGCGCACGACGCGGGTGCGGACGCGCTGGCGGCGCTGGAGGTCGTACGGGCGGTGGGGCGCAGGTTCGCGGAGCGGCTGGAGCGGTTGAGTCCGGCGGAGCTGCACGCCCGGCAGGCGGTGTGGCACGCGGCGCAGGCGCGGGGGCTCCAGGCGTGGTTCGCGCGGAACGGTACGGAGGAGGCGTGCGATCCGGCGTGGCCGCTGCGGCCGGCGATGTCGGCGGCGGCGTGAGCGGTGGCGGGTCGTGGCGGGCCGGCCCGTGTCCGGCGGTCCGGTCCGGTCGGTGTCCTTCGGGTGGAACGCGCAAGGCCGGTCCGTCTGGTGACGGACCGGCCTTGCCGGGGTGGGCGATACTGGGATCGAACCAGTGACCCCTTCGGTGTGAACGAAGTGCTCTCCCGCTGAGCTAATCGCCCGGGTCTGTCCCCGGTGTTTCCCCCGGCGACGCACTGAACAATACAGGCCCTGGCGCCGCCGCATCAAATTCCTTCCGTGTGGGGTGCCAGCCGGGCCCTGAGTCCGCGCCGGGCGCCGCGCATCATCCAGGTGTGGTTGGCGCGCAGGAGGGGGCGGGCGGGGAGGGCGAGGAGGCGCAGGAGGGGTCTGCGGGCCTCGACGGCCTGTTCGTAGCGGAGGTGGGTGCCGGTGGGGTGGCGGGGCAGGACGGTCCAGCGGGCCCAGCCCTCGACGTCGCCGGTCATGGTGATCTCCAGGACGCGGGCGGCGGGGTCCTGGCGGCCGGCGCGGACGGTGACGGTGAGCTCGTAGGGGAGGAAGGAGCGGATGCGGGCGGTGCCGGTGTCGGGGCCGGTTCCGGTGCGGGTCACCTGGCGTATCTGGGGCCACCAGGCCGGGTAGTCGTCGGGGGTGCCGAGGCAGGCGTAGACGGTGGCGGGTGCCACGGCGAGGTCCCACTCGCTGTGGAAGCGGTAGTGGTGGCGGCCGGTCCGGGAGGTGCGGGGTTCGACGGTCACGGCTTCAGGGCACACAAAAAACCGGCGGTACGCAAGGGGTCTTCCTTGCGTACCGCCGGTTTCGACGTGGGCGATACTGGGATCGAACCAGTGACCTCTTCGGTGTGAACGAAGCGCTCTCCCGCTGAGCTAATCGCCCGGGCGCACCGCAAACATTACCGCATGTCAGACGGTGTTCCGAACCAGGGTGAGGGGTCAGCGGCCGGCCTTCCACGGCATGGTCATGCCGTACTTCCAGACGTAGACGGCGACGAGGGCCGCGACGATCACCAGGCCGACGGTGGTGAGGATGATGTTGCGTCGGCGGACCGCGGGGTCGAGGGCGCGCTGGGCGGCCTCGGTGACCTTGCGCTTGGTCCAGCGGAGGACGAGCTGGGCCCAGACGAACTCGGTGGCCCAGATCGCCATGCCGCCGAAGATCACCAGCCAGCCGGGGCCGGGCAGGGGCAGCATGATGATGCCCGCGACGACGACGGCGAGGCCGACCACGAAGACGCCGACCTGCCAGCTGACGTGCAGGGGCCGGGAGCGCTTGATGAAGTGGGGAGCGCGCGATCCGAGGGCGGGTTCCGCCGTCGTGCCGTTGTCCCCGTCGGCCGTGGCGCCATCCGCGTCCGTGCCCGGGGTTCCCGGGGTTCCGGCCTTCGCGGCGGGCCGCCGCTCGTCACTCTCCGCATTCATACGCCCTAACCTACCGGACCGAACCGGAACTCACTGGAATGGCGGTATTAGCGGGCGAGCGGCTGGGCCGTACGAGGTATCCGAAGAGTCTCAAAACGGTCAGAGGGGTTTACAACGGCACCGTAGGTGGCATGTCGATTTCGCCGACGTGCGAATCCCCGAGCGCACACTGAGCGAAAGGCCCTGGCGCTTATGAACACCACGGTCAGCTGCGAGCTGCACTTGCGCCTCGTCGTGTCGAGTGAATCCTCACTGCCTGTCCCCGCAGGCCTGCGGTACGACACGGCCGATCCGTATGCCGTTCACGCCACCTTCCACACCGGAGCCGAGGAGACGGTGGAGTGGGTCTTCGCCAGAGATCTGCTGGCCGAAGGCCTGCACCGGCCCACCGGTACCGGAGACGTCCGTGTCTGGCCGTCCCGCAGCCACGGTCAGGGCGTCGTGTGCATCGCCCTGAGCTCCCCCGAGGGGGAGGCGCTGCTGGAGGCCCCGGCGCGGGCCCTGGAGTCGTTCCTGAAGCGGACCGACGCCGCGGTGCCGCCGGGCACCGAACACCGTCACTTCGATCTGGACACGGAGCTCTCGCACATCCTCGCGGAGAGCTGAGTCCGGACGGTGTGACACCGGGCGCGCCCGCCCACTCGGGGGTCGGGCGCGCCGGCCGGCACGAAGGGCGTGGCGCGACGGCGCCGTCGCCGCGGATCCACCGCGGGCGACGGCGCCGTCGCGCTGCGGAGCCGCTAGAGTCGTCTCCCTGATCGAACCGATCGAACAGCCGCCGCGCCACTCCAGTCGGCCAGGGAGCGAACGAACCGTGCTGATCAACCATGACACCCGGTGCGCGCTCGACGCCGTCGTCGATCTCGTGAACACCGCGGCCCCCGGGCCGGACGGCACGGTCCGGGAGGGGCTCGCGGACCTCGCGGCGCTGCGCGGTTTCGTCGAGCGCAACGACGTCAGCGGGGTCGGTGAGCTCCGGGAGCGGGACCTCGCGGCCGTGCGGGCCGTGCGGGGCCGGTTCGCCGAGGTGTTCGCCGCGAAGGACACGGCGGCCGCGGCGGAGCTGCTGAACGCGATGGTCGCGGAGGCGGGTACGACGCCGCGGCTGACGGACCACGACGGCTACGACTGGCATGTGCACTACTTCGCGCCGGGCGCCGCGGTGGCCGAGCACCTCGCGGCGGACGGCGGGATGGCGCTGGCCTTCCTCGTGGTGGCGGGTGAGCGGGAGCGGCTGCGGCAGTGCGAGGCGCCGGACTGCGGGCGGGCGTTCGTGGACCTGTCGCGGAACCGTTCGCGGCGCTACTGCGACGGGCGTACGTGCGGTAATCGGCTGCATGTGGCGGCGTACCGGGCGCGGCGCAAGGGCGCGGCGGGCTGACGGCGGCGTTCCGCGGCGATTCACGCCGGCCGGGAATGTGTAGTGCCCCGATAAATGTACGGAAACAGGTGCCGGAGAGAGCGCGGAGCGCATCCCGGAAGCTGACGCCCCGGCAGTGCGCCGGGCGTGCGGGCGGGTTCGCTTTATATTCCGTGCTTTTTCAGAATTGCCTCGATGTCGGAGAAGTCCTCGCCCGTGCCGGATTTCCGTTCGGCGGGGCGGGGGGCGGGCGTCCGGCGGCCCGGGCCCAGTGACGGAGCGGAGGCGGCGGGGGCCACGGCGTCACTCCCCGTGGCGGCGACGGCGCGCCGCTCGGCGACCCTGCTCACCGTGAACAGCAGGGCGGAGAGCGCCAGCACCCCGAAGCCCGCCCAGACGGTGGGCTTGAGGACCAGGCCGGCTATCCAGTCGAGGATCCCGGTCATGAGGAGCCCGAGGGGCACCAGGGCGTAGGCGGCGGTGCGCGTGGCGGCCCGGTAGCGGCGGCGCCGGGCGGTCAGCACCGCGAGGCCCAGGCCGGCCGCGGTCACCGCGGCGCAGATGATCGTGGTCAGCATCCGGCTCTCCTGCTCCCGTACGGAAATGGGGCTCTTCTCCCATCCTGCACCGGCCGGTACCCCGGCAGCCAGGTCCGGACGACGGCCTCAGGGAGATCTCCGGGTCGCCCCGGAGACGGTCCCCTCCCGGGGCCGCCCGGCCCCGGGCCTGGGAGACTGGCCCCATGAGCGATTCCGACTCCGCCCGCGCCACCCTCGACGTCTGGTGCGAGCTCCAGTGCACCGACTGCCGCAGCGCCCTCGACGACCTCCGCGCGCTGCGCGCCCGCTACGGGGACCGGCTGGAGATCCGGCTGCGGCACTTCCCGCTGGAGAAGCACAAGCACTCCTACGCCGCCGCGCAGGCCGCCGAGGAGGCCGCCGGGCAGGGCAAGGGCTGGGCGTACGCGGAGGCGGTGCTGGGCCGCGCCGAGGAGCTGGCCGAGCGGGGCGAGGAACTGCTCGTCGCGGTGGCCGCCGAGCTCGGGCTGGACGCCGAGGAGGTGGACACCGCGCTGATCGACGGCAGGCACCTGCTGGTCGTCGACGCGGACCAGGCCGAGGGCAAGGCGATCGGGGTGCGGGGCACCCCGACCTACGAGATCGGCGGGAAGCTGCTCGACGGCAGCAAGGACCAGTCGGGGCTGCGGGAGCGGATCGAGGAGATCGCCGACCGGCTGCTGGGCTGACGCCCGTGCGCCGGCCCGGCGGTCAGAGCAGCGCCTTGTACAGGTGGAACTCGGTCGGCCGGTAGCCCAGCGACTCGTAGAGCCGCAGGGCCGGGGTGTTGCCCGCGAAGACGTTGAGGCCGAGCCGGGTCTCCCCCGCCCTCAGCGCCTGGCCCTCGGCCAGCAGCATCAGCGACCGTCCGTGACCGTGGCCGCGGTGCGCCTCGGCGACCTCGATGTCGTAGACGTACGCGCCCGGGTCCCCGGGGTCGGCGTCCGAGGCGGCGCGCAGGGTGACCCAGAGGGTGCCGACGGGCTCTCCCGCGTGGGTGAGGACGCTGAGGAGCGCGCCGGGGGTGGCCAGGCCGTCGGGGAGCGCGCCGCGGTGGTCGGCCTCGGCCTTGGCGCGGGCCTGCTCGGGCGGGACGCCCCGGCGGGCCCAGTCCTGGGCGTAGGCCTCCTTGGCGTGCCGCTCCCAGGCGGTGAACTCGTCGGCGGTCATCGGCCGCCCGTCGGTGCCCTCGGGCAGCCGGGGGGCGGCCGTCAGTGTCTTGGCCATGTTGCGGTTGCGCTCGACGTAGCCGAGGGCACCGGCCAGGCCCAGGGCGACCCGCTGCGCCGCGCCGACGGAGATCTCGACGCGGCGGCATCCCCAGCCTCGCAGCACCTCCTCGGCGGCGAGCGCGGCGACGGTGCCCCGGCCGCGGTGCCGGTCGCGCGGGTCTATCCGGAGGTGGGTGATCCGGCCGACGCGGGAGCCGAAGCGGGCGTCCGTGGCGAGGTCGATCCGGCCGACAGGCCTGCTGTTGACGCAGACCTCGTAGGAGCGGGCCCGGCCTCCGTCGGGTGTGCGCTGTTCGGGTGCGGTGGGGCGCAGCGTGGTGGTCACCTTCGTGTTGTACCTGCCGTGCGGCCGCGCGTCACGCCCTTTACGGATCGAGGTCGGCCGTCGACCGCTCGTCGAAGATCCGCATGGCCTTGGCGGTCACCGGGCCGGGGGCGGTGGGCAGTTCGCGTCCGTCGAGGCGGTGGACGGCCTGGACGTCGCGCAGGGACGAGGTCAGGAAGATCTCCTCGGCGCGGTCGAGGACGTCCATGGGGAGGGTGGTCTCCGCGGCTCCGGTCCACTCGGTCACAAGGGCGCGGGTGATGCCGGGGAGGCAGCCGGAGGTGAGCGGCGGGGTGTGCAGTTCGCCGTCGAGGACGACGAAGACGTTGGATCCGGTGCCTTCGCAGAGGGCGCCGGTGGTGTTGGCGAGGAGCGCCTCGGTGGCGCCCTGCGCGCGGGCGCGGGCGAGGGCGACGACGTTCTCGCCGTACGAGGTGGATTTGAGGCCGGTGAGGGCGCCGCGTTCGTTGCGGGTCCAGGGGACGGTGACGGCGGCCGTGGCGGCGGGGCGGGGGTCGGCCGGGACGAGGGCGACGCAGAGGGTGGGTCCGCCGGTGCCGCGGTCGGAGCCGAGCGGGGAGAGGCCGCCGGTGTAGGTGACGCGCAGCCGGCCGAGCGGCATGGGGTTGGCCTCCAGGACGGCGGCGCAGGCCCGGCGCACCTCGTCGAGGTCGGGCTCGGGCAGGCCGAGGCCCTGGGCGGAGGTGGCGAGCCGGGTGAGGTGGCGGGTGAGCGCGAAGGGGCGCCCGTTCTCGGCCTTGAGGGTCTCGAAGATGCCGTCGCCGACGGTCAGCCCGTGGTCGAAGACCGAGACGCGGGCGCTGTCGGGGTCGCGGAGGGAGCCGTTCAGCCAGATCTTCACCGTTTCGTCCCTTCGAGCGGCTGATGTGTGCCCGACGCTATCGCGAGCAGCCTGGCCGCCTTGAGCTCCGTCTCGGCCCACTCGCGCTCGGGGTCGGAGCCCCAGGTGATCCCGGCGCCGGTGCCGAACCGGAGGACGGGCGCGGGGCCGGCCGCGCGGTCGATCCAGAAGGTGCGGATGCCGACCGCCAGTTCCCCGGTGCCGCGGTCGGCGTCGACCCAGCCGACGCCGCCGCAGTACGGGCCGCGGGGCGCGGTCTCCAGGGCGCCGATGATCTCCAGGGCGCTGGCCTTGGGGGCGCCGGTGACGGAGCCGGGCGGGAAGGTGGCGGCGAAGAGGTCCGCCCAGCCGGTGCCGGGGGCGAGCTCGCCGCGCACGGTGGAGACGAGGTGGACGAGGCCGGGGTGGGGTTCGACCGCGCAGAGCGCGGGGACGGTCACGGAGCCGGTGGCGCAGACACGCCCGAGGTCGTTGCGGACCAGGTCCACGATCATGACGTTCTCGGCGTGGTCCTTCTCCAGCAGGTCCGCCTCGGTGCGGCCGGTGCCCTTGATCGGCCCGGACTCGACGACGCGGCCGGTGCGGCGCAGATAGAGCTCGGGCGAGGCGGTGGCGACCTCCACGCCGTGCGCGGGGAGGCGGACGGTGCCCGCGTAGGGGGCGGGGTTGCCGCGGGCCAGCAGGGCGGTCAGGGCGTCGATGTCGGCGGGGGCGCCGGTGGGGGCGGGGGGAAGCGGTGCGCCGAGGACGCGGCAGAGGTTGGCCTGGTAGACCTCGCCGGCCGCGATGTGCTCGCGTATGCGCCGTACGCCCGCGGTGTAGGCGTCCCGGTCCAGGGAGCTGGTCCAGTCCTCGCGGGCGGGGCCGCGCCAGTGGCCGGGCACGGCGGTGGGGGCCGGTGCGGGGCGGACGTCGCCGAAGCGCGCGCACACGGTCCTTCCCTCGAAGTCCGCGACCACGGCCCACCAGCCCGTGGAGTCCAGGGCCGCCGGATCACGGGTGACATCGCGCAGGTCGGTGGCGAGGAGGCCGCCGAAGCGGGCCATCGGCGGGAGCGTCGGGGAGGACGTCGGGGGGAACGTCGGAGGGGGCTTGCGCACGTCATCGAGTCTATGGCGGGGGCGGGTGATGCGGCCGGGACGGACAATCACGGCAGCACGCTGCGGAAACGGAATTTGAGCTGGCGCTGGAATCCGCTAGAGTTCAACACGTCGCCGGGACGCGGAAGCGGACCGGGCAGACACTGCGGACGTAGCTCAGTTGGTAGAGCACCACCTTGCCAAGGTGGATGTCGCGAGTTCGAGTCTCGTCGTCCGCTCGCTGTGGGGGATCTTCCCGAACCCCCTCACTCCTGGTGGAGTGGCCGAGAGGCGAGGCAACGGCCTGCAAAGCCGTCTACACGGGTTCAAATCCCGTCTCCACCTCCAAGGACGATTAGCTCAGCGGGAGAGCGCTTCCCTGACACGGAAGAGGTCACTGGTTCAATCCCAGTATCGTCCACCAAGGTCCTCACGGACCTTCCCGCGCGATTAGCTCAGCGGGAGAGCGCTTCCCTGACACGGAAGAGGTCACTGGTTCAATCCCAGTATCGCGCACGCTGCACCTGCGGAAACGCGGTGCGATCCCGGACGATTAGCTCAGCGGGAGAGCGCTTCCCTGACACGGAAGAGGTCACTGGTTCAATCCCAGTATCGTCCACCGAGATCCTCGCGGATCTCCCCGCGCGATTAGCTCAGCGGGAGAGCGCTTCCCTGACACGGAAGAGGTCACTGGTTCAATCCCAGTATCGCGCACATGATCGGCGGAGGGCCGGGGCCATGAGCTCCGGTCCTCCGTCTTTTGCGTTCCGTTTTCGTGTCCCGTTTTCGTATCCCGTTTCGCGTTCCGTGCGCTCCGGTGCCGGCAGGCCCTGCCTTCGGGTGCGGACGCGCGTCGGGCCGGGTACCTCCCCAGGTACCCGGCCCGTCGTGCCGTCCGCCGTACCCCCGTCCCCACGGGGTTGATCACCGGGACTGTCCCCGGCCCGGGCCGCTCTCCCGGGCCCGGGGCGCCTCTCAGCGCCCCAGCATTCCGGCTACGGACGACGCTTGGATGACGACGGCGTCCCAGCCGCCGAAGAGCACGGCGAGGAACGCCGCGAGGGGGAGCACCATGGCCGCGGCGACGAGCGGGTGACGGGTGCCGGACGGGCCGGCGCCGAAGGCGTCCGCCGCCTGCCGGCCGCGCGCCCTCACCGTGCGCCCCGCGATGTCCGCCATCGTCCCTCTCCTCGCCTTTCCCGTGCCGTCGTGCCGTGCTTGGTATGTCTGTCCGCCGTGCCTGTCGCGCCCGTCGTGCCGGGCAAGCGGCGGGCGTATGACCTCGGGGGACGAGTACTCCACCCGCCGCTCTTCCACCACATTAGGGGCGGACCGGCGGGCCGGTCGTCATGCGTGCGTACCGCTCGCGGGCCTCCCCGAGGATGAGCGGATCCGGGGGCGGCTACTCCTCTGGTTGGAGACGGGCGGCCGGGACCCCGGGGTCTTCCCGGAGGGGTCGCCCCGGAAGCCCTCACTCCGCGCACTTCCGCCGTCCCGGGTGACTTCGCTCACTTCCGCCGCTCCCCCGCACATCAAGATCATCCCCATCTCCCCGGCCCCCTCCCCCACCGCTTCACGGGCCTCACGCGCCTCTTCCGCCTCCCGCGTCCGCGGCCTCCGGACGCGTCGCCGGCGCCCAAACCCCCTGCCGGGACGGCTCCTTGGCCACTCGGCCGGCACCCGCCGCGCGGCAACCGGCGCCCCGCACCCGGCCGTCGCCGTTCCGCGCACACGCCGGCAAACCGGTTGCCGACGCATGCGCGGCCTATCAGCGCGCCCGCCCGTCAATCCGTAAGCTGGGCCACGTCAGACGGACCGGGCAGCGGGGATGAACATGGCGATGATGCGGCTCCGGCGCGAGGACCCGCGAGTCGTCGGCTCGTTCCGGCTCCACCGCCGGCTCGGCGCGGGCGGCATGGGTGTGGTGTACCTCGGCTCCGACCGGCGCGGGCAGCGGGTGGCGCTCAAGGTGATCCGGCCGGACCTGGCCGAGGACCAGGAGTTCCGTTCGCGCTTCGCGCGTGAGGTGTCCGCGGCCCGGCGCATCCGCGGCGGCTGTACGGCACGGCTGGTGGCCGCCGACCTCGACGCGGACCGCCCCTGGTTCGCGACCCAGTACGTACCCGGCCCCTCGCTGCACGACAAGGTGAACGAGGAGGGGCCGCTGTCGGCGGCTCAGACCGCGTCCATCGGGGCCGCGTTGGCCGAGGGTCTGCTCGCCGTGCACGACGCGGGGGTCGTGCACCGCGACCTCAAGCCGTCGAACATCCTGCTGTCCCCCAAGGGCCCCCGGATCATCGACTTCGGCATCGCCTGGGCCACCGGCGCGAGCACCCTGACCCACGTCGGCACGGCGGTCGGCTCCCCCGGCTTCCTCGCGCCCGAACAGGTGCGCGGCGCGGCCGTGACGCCCGCGACGGACGTCTTCGCGCTCGGCGCGACCCTCGCCTACGCCTCGACGGCGGACTCCCCGTTCGGCCAGGGCAGTTCGGAGGTCATGCTCTACCGCGTCGTGCACGAGGAACCTCAGCTCATGGCCGTACCGGACGCGTTGGCGCCGCTGGTGCACGCCTGCCTCGCCAAGGACCCGGAGGAGCGGCCCAGCACCCTCCAGCTGTCCCTGCGGCTGAAGGAGATCGCGGCGCGCGAGGCGCACGGCCTGCCGGACAGCCGGCCCCCCGCCGCCCGTCAGCCTGACCGTCCGTCGGGCCAGCGCGCCGCGCAGTACGCGGAGCAGCGCACCGAGCGGCGCACCCTCCAGGCCCCCGCGCCGCGCCCGCAGGCGCCGGCCCCCGGCCGTCACCCCGACCAGGCCCGGCCCCCGGCCCAGCGCCCCGCGACGGGCCGCCCGCCCGGCGCCCGGCGCCCCGGCTCCGCCGCGCGTGGCGGTGCGGCGCGCGGCGGGGCCGCCGGTGGCGCGGCCCGCGGCAAGGCGCGCCCTGGTGCGCGTACGGGCTCGGGGGCGCGGCGGCCCGGGCCGGACCGGCGGCTGCTGCGGCAGCGGCTGACGGTGTTCGTGGTCGTGACGCTGCTGGTGGCGCTGGGGATCGCGGTGGCCCAGGGGTGTCAGGGACCCGCGCACAGTGCGGGGGAGGTTTCCCGGGTGCCGGTGGTGTCCGTGGACCGTGTGATGTCCGTGGAACCGGTGGTGTCCGTGGGTGTGGACGCTCTTGAGGCCCGGCCCGACGGTGAGGACGCCGCGGCCGCTGGTTAGGGCCTGGTGCGGTCGTCGGGGCTCGGTGAACGTCGGGCCCCTCGCCGAGGGATTTCCAGGGGGCTCCGTGCGGAGCCCCCTCGGGCGTTTCAGGCCGTCGGCCGGCCCGTCGCCACCGCGTAGAACGCCACGGCCGCCGCCGCGCCCACGTTCAGCGAGTCCACCCCGTGCGCCATCGGGATGCGCACCCAGTCGTCCGCCGCCCGCAGCGCCCGCGCCGACAGCCCCTCGCCCTCCGCGCCGAGCATGAGCGCGACCCGCTCCATCCGGTGCGGGGCGACGTCGTCCAGGGACAGGGCCTGCTCGGCCGGGGTGAGGGCGAGGATCCGGAAGCCCGCCTCGCGGACGGTCTCCAGGTCGCGGGGCCAGGTCTCCAGGCGCGCGTACGGCACCGAGAACACCGCGCCCATGGACACCTTCACGGACCGCCGGTAGAGCGGGTCCGCGCAGTCCGGCGAGAGCAGGACGGCGTCCATGCCCAGGGCGGCGGCGCTGCGGAAGATCGCCCCGATGTTGGTGTGGTCGTTGACCTTCTCCATCACGGCGACGCGCCGGGCGTCACGCAGCAGCTCGGCCGGTTCCGGGAGCTGCTTGCGCTGCATGGAGGCCAGGGCGCCGCGGTGCACGTGATAGCCCGTCACCCGCTCGGCGAGCTCCGGGCTCACCGCGTAGACCGGCGCGGGCACCTCGTCGATGACGTCCCGCATGGTGTCCACCCACTTGGCCGACAGCAGCATCGAGCGCATCTCGTACCCGGCCTGGCGGGCGCGCCGGATGACCTTCTCGCCCTCGGCGATGAAGAGTCCCTCGGCGGGCTCGCGGCGGCGGCGCAGCTCCACGTCGGTCAGGCCGGTGTAGTCGCGCAGGCGCGGGTCGTCGGGGTCTTCGATGGTGATGAGCTCGGCCATGCTGGGGTCTCGTCGTCCTCGGTGCGGTGCGGTGCGGTGGTGTGGTGGTGCGGTGGTGCGGTGCCGGGGTTCAGCGTTCGGCTGCCGGGCCGACCTTGACCACATCGCCGACCACGATGACGGCCGGCGGGCGTATGCCCTCGGCCGCGATCCGCTCCCCGAGGGTGGCGAGCGTCGCGTCGACGCGGCGCTGGGCGGCGGTGGTGCCTTCCTGGACCACGGCCACGGGGGTGTCGGCGGCGCGGCCGTGGCGGACGAGCTCGGCGGCGATGGCGCCGCCGTTCTCGACCGACATCAGCAGCACGAGCGTGCCGCGCATCCGGGCGACGGCCTCCCAGTCGACCAGCGAGCGCGGGTCGTCGGGCGCGACGTGGCCGCTGACGACGGTGAACTCGTGGGACACGCCCCGGTGGGTGACGGGGATGCCGGCGGCGCCGGGCACGCTGATGGTGCTGGAGATGCCGGGCACGACGGTGCACGGGATGCCGTGCTCGGCGAGGGCCTGGACCTCCTCCATGCCGCGGCCGAAGACGTAGGGGTCGCCGCCCTTGAGCCGGACGACGGCCTTGCCGGCCTTGGCGTGCTCGATCAGGGCCTCGTTGATGGCCTCCTGGGCCATGTAGCGGCCGTACGGGATCTTCGCCGCGTCGATGACCTCGACGTGCGGCGGGAGCTCGTCGAGCAGGTCGCGGGGGCCGAGCCGGTCGGCGATCACGACGTCGGCCTCGGCGAGCAGCCGGCGGCCGCGGACGGTGATGAGGTCGGGGTCTCCGGGGCCGCCGCCCACGAGGGAGACGCCCTTGCCGCGGGCGCGGTGGTGCGGTGCGGTCAGGGAGCCGTCGCGCAGGCCTTCCACGACGGCGTCGCGGAGGGCGGCGGAGCGGCGGGGGTCGGAGCCGGTGAGCACGGCGACGGTGACGCCCTCGACGCGGCCGGTCGCCGGGGTCCAGGCGGAGGCCGCGGTGGCGTCGTCGCTGCGGACGGCCCAGACGCGGTGGGCCTCGGCCTCGGCGGAGGCGGCGCGGTTGGCGTCGGGGTCGTCGGTGGAGATCAGGGCGTACCAGGCGTCCGCGAGGTCGCCCTCGCGGTAACGGCGGCGCTCCCAGCGCAGCTCGCCGGCCTCGGCCATGGCCTCGACGGAGGGGGTGGCCGAGGGGGAGATCAGCAGCACGTCCGCGCCGGCTGCGAGCAGGGCGGGGAGCCGGCGCTGGGCGACCTGGCCGGCGCCTAGCACGACGACGCGGCGCCCGGCGAGGCGCAGTCCGACGGGGTAGGCGGCGGATTCGTTGTGCTCGGCCATGGGGGTGCGGGTCTCCTCGTGGGCGAATGCGCTGGTGGGGACACCCTACGGTGCGCGGGCGGGTCGGGGGCGGGGCGGGACAGGCCCTTCCGGGGCTGCATGATTTACGGCGGGTGAGGTCACCTGTGGAGCGAGCCCCCCAAGCCGCCGCAAATCATGCTTCACGCCCTCTCCAGGGCCCGTCCCGCCCCGCCCCCTCCGGCCGGTGGGTCCCCTACCGCGGGGACGACCGGTCTCCGAGAGCGTGCCCGCGCGCCCGGGCTTTGACAGCGCGGGGTGGGCTCGCGGACAGAGACGGCGGCCGCGTCACGCCCGTACGTCGCGCTGTCGCGCCGCGATGCGCCCGCCTGCCGGTGGGCGGCAGCCTCGGGGCGGCGTAGGCCGGTCGACCGCGGCCGGTCCGGTTCCGATTCCGGCGCCGGGCGCGTCAGCGGGCTGCGGGTGGTCGGGCCTCCGGATGCCGGGTGCCGGGTGCCGGATGCCGGATGCCGGATGCCCGTACGCCGCGGCGGCGTACGGGCCTGCGGCGGCCCGCGCGTCAGCCCTTCTCCGTGACTCCCGCCGAGTCGAACGTCGCGACCTCGTGCATCGCGCGCGCGGCGCTCTGCACGATCGGCAGGGCCAGCAGTGCGCCCGTGCCCTCGCCCAGCCGCAGGTCGAGGTCGACCAGCGGGCGGAGGCCCAGCTTGGTGAGCGCGGCGACGTGGCCCGGCTCGGCGCTGCGGTGGCCGGCGATGCAGGCCGCCAGCGCCTCGGGGGCGATGGCCCGCGCCACCAGCGCCGCGGCGCCCGCGCTCACACCGTCGAGGATCACCGGCGTGCGCAGCGACGCGCCACCGAGGATCAGGCCGACGAGGGCCGCGTGCTCCAGGCCGCCGATCGCGGCGAGGACGCCGATCGGGTCCTTCGGGTCCGGCTGGTGCAGTTCCAGGGCGCGCCGGACGACGTCGATCTTCCGGGCGTGCATCTCGTCGTTGATGCCCGTGCCACGGCCGGTGATCTCGGCCGGGTCGGTCTCGGTGTAGACGGCGACGAGCGCGGCGGACACGGTCGTGTTCGCGATGCCCATCTCGCCCGTGAGCAGGGCCTTGTTGCCCGCCGCGACCAGGTCGCGGGCGGTCTCGATGCCCACCTCGACGGCGCGCAGCGCCTCCTCGCGGGTCATCGCCGGGCCCGCGGTGATGTCGCTCGTGCCGGGGCGGATCTTGCGCGGGAGCAGGCCGGGCGTGCTCGGCAGTTCGCTCGCGACGCCGACGTCCACGACGCAGACCTCGGCGCCGACCTGCGCGGCGAAGGCGTTGCACACGGCGCCGCCGCCCAGGAAGTTGGCGACCATCTGCGACGTGACCTCCTGCGGCCACGCGGTGACGCCCTGGGCGTGCACGCCGTGGTCACCCGCGAAGACCGCCACGGCGGCGGGCTCGGGGATGGGCGGCGGGCACTTGCGCGACAGGCCGCACAGCTGCGCGGAGATGATCTCCAGCATGCCGAGGGCGCCGGACGGCTTGGTCATCCGCTTCTGGCGCTCCCAGGCCTCGCCGAGCGCCTTGGCGTCGAGCGGGCGGATGCCCCGCAGGGTCTCGGAGAGCAGGTCGTGCGGCTCCTCGCCGGGCAGCGCGCGACGGCCGTACTCCTCCTCGTGCACGACCCACGACAGCGGCCGGCGCTTGGACCAGCCGGCCTGCATCAGCTCGGGCTCGTCCGGGAACTCGTCGACGTAGCCGACGCAGAGGTAGGCCACGACCTCCAGGTGCTCGGGCAGGCCGAGCTCGCGGACCATCTCGCGCTCGTCGAAGAAGCTGACCCAGCCGACGCCGAGGCCCTCGGCGCGGGCGGCGAGCCAGAGGTTCTCGACCGCGAGCGCGGAGGAGTACGGGGCCATCTGCGGCTGGGTGTGCCGGCCGAGCGTGTGGCGGCCGCCCCGGGTGGGGTCGGCGGTGACGACGATGTTGACCGGCGTGTCGAGGATCGCCTCGATCTTCATTTCCTTGAACTGCTTCGCCCGCCCCTTGGGCAGCGACTTCGCGTACGCGTCGCGCTGCCGGGCGGCCAGCTCGTGCATCGCCTGCCGGGTCTCCGCGGACCGGATGACGACGAAGTCCCAGGGCTGCGAGTGCCCGACGCTGGGCGCGGTGTGCGCGGCCTCCAGGACGCGCAGCAGCACCTCGTGCGGGATGGGGTCGCGGCGGAAGCCCTTGCGGATGTCCCGGCGCTCGCGCATCACGCGGTGCACGGCGTCGCGCTCGGCGTCGCCGTACCCGACCGCCGCCGGGCCGGTCGGCTCGGCAGCCTCGGCCGGTTCGGTCAGTTCGGCGGCCGGCGTCGCGGGCTCGGTGAGCTCGGTCTGCTCCAGGGCCTGCGGGACCTGGGGTGCCTCGTCGGCGACGACGGCCTCCGTCGGCTGTTCGGCGGTCGCCTCCACGGGCGCCTCCGTCACCGGGGCCGTCTCCGGGGCCTCGGGAGTCGCCGGCGTCTCCACCGGCGCCCGCTGCTCCACCACCGGGGCGGCGTCCACGGGCGTGGGCTGCGGCGCGGATTCCGCCGGGGTGATCACGGGCGTACCGGCCACGGGGGGCTGCTCCTGTGACAGGTCGTCGGAGATCTGGGGTGCGGGCGTGGCCGGGGTCGCGGCCGGGACCTCGGGCTGCTCCGGGGCCGGGGCGGCGGCCGGGGCGGTTTCCACCTGCGTGGTGTCCGCCGGGGCCGTCCCGGGCGCTACGGCCTCGGGGAGCGGCTCCTGTGACGGGGCGTCGGCGGCCGGGACCTCCGCCGGAGCGGGCTGCTCCGGGACGTCCGCCGCCTGAGGCTCGACCGGAGCCGCCACCTCCGCTTCCGCGGCGGGCTGCTCCGCCGCCGGGGCCTCCGCCGCCGGTACGGGCTCCACGACGGCCGCCTCGGTCACCGGCGCGGCTTCCTCGGCCGGAGCGGCCGGGGGCTGCTCCTGCGGCGCGGTGGCCGCCGGGACCTGGACCGCCACGGGCTCGGAGGCGGCCACGGCGGGCTGCGCCTCGGCCGGAGCGGTCTCCGCCGGCTGCTGCGGCGCGTCGGCCTGGACCGCCTCGGCGAGCTGCTCCGGGGCCGTCGTCTCCACGGCGGGGGTCGCGGCCTCGGGGGTCACGACGGGTACCACCGGCTGCTGCGCGGCCTCGGCGGCCGGGGCCTCGACCGGGGTGACGGGCGCCGGAGCCACCGTCTCGGCCGGAGCCACGGCCACCGGCTGCGCCTCGGCCTCGGGTGCCTGCTCGGCCGGGACCGTGGCGACCTGCTGCCGCGTCATGTCGGCCTGCTGGTCGACGGGCTGCGCCCGCGGCACCGCGACGGCGGCGGGCGGCACGGGCGCGCCGGTCACGATGACGGTCTCCTGCGCCGGGACGTCCACGACCGGTGCGGCCTGCTCCTCCCCGCCGGGCTGCGCCTGCGGAGCGGGCTCGGCGGTCGGCGCGGCCACGGCCTGGGGCGCCTCGGCGGCCACGGTGGGCTGCGCCGGGGCGTCGGCCACCGGGGCGGTGACGGCCTGGGGCTGCTCGGCCGGGGCCGCCTCCGTCACGGGCAGGGCCTGCGGCATCGCGTCCGTCACCGGTGCGGGTGCCGCCTGCGCGGCCTCGGCCGGTGCGCTCACCACGGCGGGCGCCTGCGGCTGCTCGACGGCCGGAGCCTCGGGAACGTCCGGGGTCTCGGCAACGGCCGGGGTCTCGATGACCACAGGGGCCTCGACAACCGCCGGGGGCTCGGCGGCGACCGGCGCCTCGGCGACGGGCCGCGCCGCCGCGACGGGCTGGGCGACCGCCGGCACCGCCTCGGGGGCCGGCGCCGGGGCCGCGGCGGCCTGGAGCTGTTCGGTGGCGGCGGGCGCGGGCTGTGCCTGGACCGCCTCGGCGGGGGCCGCGACGGCCTCCGCCACCGCGTCGGCGGCCGGAGCCGGCTCCACCGGTGCGACGTGCGGGGTCTCCACCACGGGGGCCGCCACGGCGACCTGCTCCGGCGTCACCGGTGCGGCGGCCTGCGGCGCGGGGTCCTCCGCGACTATCGGCTGCGCCGTGTCCCGGTCGGCCGGCACGGCCTGCGGCGGTACGAACGCCACGGCGGGGTCGGCCGCGTATCCGGCCGCGTGGTCGGCGACGGGCTCGGCGACCGGCGCCTGGACGGCGGCCTGCGGCGCCATCGGGGCCTGCTGTGGCTGGGCGTCCCAGGTGCCCGGCTGCTGCTGCGGGACCTCGCCGAGGCGCGGCACCGCGGACACGTCCGGGGCCTCGGGGGCGCCCTGGACGGTGTCGAGGTATTCGGGGCCCGGGACCGGGGTCACGGGCGGCTGTACGGGGGTGCCGGGGGCCGGGTGCGGGGCCGCGGGGCCGCGGTCGGCCAGGGAGCGGACGACGCCGCCGGTGGGGTCCGGCACGGGCGGGCCCATGTGCAGCGGGCGCCGGGGGGCCGCGGGCGGGGCCTGCGCGGGCGTCCGGACGTCACCGTAGTCGACGGACGCCGTGTCACGGCCGCCGGTCTCGTGCGTACCGCCCTGGACGGGCGGCTGCTCCATCCAGGCGCCCTGGGCGCCCGGCATCAGCAGCAGGTCGTCCTCCTCGGCGCCGTCCGCTTCGCCGCCTTCCACATGGTCGTGGAAGGTGTAAGCGGCCGGGGCACCCGGATCGGCAGGGGCTACGGCGTCCGTGGGGAACGGGTGGCCGGGCAGCGCGCCTGCGTTCTCCGGCTGTCCCTCGCCCGGGAACTGGCCGGTGTCGGTCATGCGTACCCCTCGCCCATCGGTAGTGCTCCTTCCAACCGCTCACGCCCATAGTCAAGAACGAGCGTCCATGCCTTGCGGCACGTTGCTTGTCGCCCGCCCCTACCTTGCCGTGCTCCCGCCAAGAGGAGGGTGCGTTCGGGACATTGACGACTGTGGTGTCGGACACCGAGGGGCGGTACAACGATCCGCCAGCCTACCCCGCGCTCGGCGGAGCAAGGTCACAGGTGGGTGAGGCGCCCGCTCAGCAGGAAGGCCACGGACCGCTCGCGCTCGGTCCAGGCGGTGGTGTCCAGCTGCACCGCCTGGAGCAGCGCGCACTCGACGGCGTAGCCGCCCTCGGCGAGCGCCCGGCCGATGGCTTCCGCGTCGTCACGGGTGGCCGCGTGGGCGACGATCCGCTCGGGGCGGCGGGCCGCGCAGGCGGCGACGACGGGGGCTCCGCCGCCGCCGACGCGGACCACGTCGGGCTCGGGGAGGTCCTCCAGGACCAGCGGCGCGGTGCCGTGGACGACCTGGAGCTGGACGCCGTAGCGGCGGGCGACGGCGGTGGTGCGCGCGCAGGCGTCGGCGTCGCGGTCGACGGCGATGACGGCGGCGCCGAAGCGGGCGGCCTCCACGGCGGCGGCGCCGCCGGCGGAGCCGATGTCCCAGACGAGGTCGCCCACGCGCGGGCCGAGGCGGGCGAGTTGCGCGGCCCTCAGTTCGGCGGACTCGCCCTCGCCGAGGCCCGCGCCGTAGGCGTCGGCGGGCAGCGCCCAGCCGCGGACGGCGGGCGGGTAGTTGGGGTCGCGGCCGGCGATCCAGCCGCCGCCGGCCCGGGTGCGCACGGCGCCCCAGCCCTGGGCGGCGGGCTGTCCGCCGCCCACGCCGGCGCCGGTGCCCGCGCCGCCGATGACGATGACGACGTTGGGGTCGCGCCAGCTGTGGTCGGCGACCTTGTCGGAGGTGAGGACGGTGACCTGTTCCCGCTCGGTGCCCAGCTCCTCGCAGATGACGAAGGTGCGGTGGACGGGGCCGAGGAGGAGGGCCAGTTCGGCGGGGCCGGCGCCGGGCGCGGTGAGGACGGCGACCTTGGTGTGGGCGCGGCAGACGTTGACGGCGCGGCGCAGGTCGCGGCTGTGGGCGACGACGACCTGGGCGTCGTCCCAGGGCATGCCGGCGCGGGCGAAGGCGGCGGCGACGGCGGAGACCGCGGGCACCACCTCGACCTCCAGGCCGTGCTGGGGGGCGCGCAGGGCCCGTACGACGCCGAAGAAGCCGGGGTCGCCGTCGGCGAGGACCACGGCGCCGCCGCGGTGGCCGGCGATGCGGCGGGCGGCGAGGTCGAGGCTGCCGAGCCTGATCCGCTCGGCGGTGGGCGGGATCTCGGGCAGTGCCAGGTGGTGGGCCGCGCCGGCCACGAGGGTGGCGGCGGCGAGGGCGGAGCGGGCCGCGTCCGTCAGTGGCGAGCCGTCCCACCCGATCACCGTGACCCGGTCGGCCATCGTCGTCATTCTCCTGGGCTTGTCGCGGGTCGGTGCCCTCGGCGGGTACGGGCAGGCTGAGAGTACCCCGGCCGGTGCGGGCCGGAGGCGAGCGCGGGGTGCGGCGGGTCAGCGCCAGTCGGGGAAGGCGCCGGCGTAGCCGGTGCCGCCGGCGTGCTGTTCGAGCGCCTCGTCGAGGTCCTCGGGCAGCAGGCTCCAGACGATGAGGTCGGTGCGGATCTCGGTCCAGCCGCCGTCCTCGGTGCGGCTGCGCGCTATCCAGGCGTTCCTCAGGACGCCCTCGCTGATGCAGCCGATCTTCTGGGCGACCTGCTGGGAGGCGGTGTTGTCGGCGGCGGTGCGCAGTTCGAGGCGTTCGAAGCGCTGGTCGCGGAAGAGCCATTCGGCGACGGCGAGGACGGATTCGCAGGCGTAGCCCTCGCCGCGGGCCCAGGGGGCGACGACGTAGCCGATCTCGGCGGAGAGGGTGCGCCAGTCGGTGTGGTGCAGGTGCACGCAGCCGACGAGGCGGTGGGTGAGGAACTCGGTGACCGCAAAGACGATTCCGCGCCCCTGGGTGCGCTCGGCGGGGGCCTCGCGCAGGGCCCAGTCTCGGGCGTGGACGGTGGTGTAGGGGTGCGGTGCGCAGGTCCAGGCGGTGACGAGCTCGTCGCCCATCATCTCCGCGAGGGCGGGGATGTCCTCGGCCTCGAACGGGCGCAGCACCAGCCGGTCCGTACTGATGGAGATGTCCGGGAAGGTGGATGTCATGTGCTGCTCCAACGCCGGGGCGGGTGGTGCTCGGGACGGGATCCGGAGGTGACTCCGGGGAAGGGTCCTGGCTCTTGAGTGCACCAGCATGCAGCATCGACGCGTGGGTGCGCCAAGCGCCTGGGCCCCGCGCCCGCATGTCGCGGGGGCGGGGCCCAGGCCCGTACGGGCGTCGGCGGCCGGGCCGGGCGGCCGCGGCCCGGCGGGGCGTCAGCTCTTGACCGGGCCGAAGGCCGGGATGACGGAGCCGTCCTTGTACTTGTCCTGGATGAACTTCTTGACCTCGTCGGAGTTGAGGAGCTTGGCGAGCTTCTTCACGCGCTCGTCGTCCTCGTTGCCCTGCTTCACGGCGAGGAAGTTGGCGTAGGGGTTGCCGTCGGCCTTCTCCAGGGCGAGGGCGTCCTCGGAGGGCTTGAGCTTGGCGCCGATGGCGAAGTTGCCGTTGATGACCGCGGCGTCGACGTCGGCGAGGCGGGGGGCGATCTGCGGCGCCTCCAGCTCGGTGAGGTTGAGGCCCTTCTTGTCCTCGACGTCGGCGAGCTTGGCGGTGGCGCCGGCGCCGGCCTTGAGGGTGATGACGCCGTTGTCGGCGAGCAGCTTCAGCGCGCGGCCCTGGTTGGAGGGGTCGTTGGGGACGGCGACGGTGTTGCCGGACTTCAGGTCGGAGAGCTTGTCGATCTTCTTGGAGTAGAGGCCGAGGGGCTCGATCGCGACGTTCACGACGGGCACGACGTGCGTGCCGTTCTTCTTGTTGAACTCGTCGAGGAAGGGCTTGTGCTGGAAGAAGTTGGCGCCGACCTCGCCCTTGTCCGTGAGCTGGTTCGGCAGGGTGTAGTCGTTGAGCTCCTTCACCTCCAGCTTCAGGCCCTCCTTCTCCGCCAGCTTGTCCTTGACGAAGTTGAGGATGGCGCCGTGCGGGGTGGGGCTCGCGGCGACGACGAGCGGCGAGCTCGCGTCGTTCTTCTTGTTGCCGGAGGAGGAGCTGTCGGAGGGGGCGCTGCACGCCGTGGCGCCGAGGGTGAGGGTGGCGGCGGCCGCGACGGCGGCGGAGATCTTGATGATGTTGCGCACGAAGAGTGCCTCTTTCTTGATCACACGAGTTCACGCGAGGTGGTGCGCCCGGCAAAGGGTCCGGGCTCGTGAGGTGGGTTCCTGGGCCTCGGTGGGCTCAGGAGGTCTTGGTCAGGGCGGTGGCCGGCTCCTCGGTCGCGGTGGCCGGGGCGGCCTGGGCGGGCTGGACGGTCTGAACGGGCTGGACGGTCCGCGGGCGGCGCAGGCCGACGCGTACGGAGCCGGAGGAGCGGCTGCCGCGGCCGGCGAGCCGCTTGACGACCAGGTCGCCGAGCAGCTGGACGACGGTGACCAGGAGGATCAGCAGGACGACGGTGACGACCATCAGCCGGGTCTCGTACTGCTGGAAGCCGTAGGTGTAGGCGAGGTTGCCGAGGCCGCCGCCGCCGACGGCGCCGGCGATCGCGGAGTAGCCGATCAGGGTGATGACGGTGGTCGTGACGGCCGCGACGAGGGCGGGCAGCGCCTGCGGCAGGAGCACCTTGAACACGACGGTCCAGGTGCCGCCGCCCATCGACTGGACGGCCTCGACCAGGCCGTGGTCGACCTCGCGCACCGCGGCCTCCACCAGCCGGGCGAAGAACGGTATGGAGGCGATGGCGAGCGGGACGACCGCGCCCGAGGGGCCGATGGAGGTGCCGACGAGGAAGCGCGTGAAGGGGATCAGCACGACCATCAGGATGAGGAAGGGGAAGGAGCGGCCGATGTTCACGATCGCGCCGACGACCTTGTTCACCACGACGTTCTGGAGCAGTCCGCCGCGGTCGGTGAGGATCAGCAGCAGGCCCAGCGGTACACCGACGACGACCGCGTAGAAGGTGGACCACCACACCATGAACAGGGTGTCGAGCGAGTTGTTGTACAGCAGCGGCTGCATCGTTTCCCAGCTCACTTGGCACCTTCCTTGAGGAGCGCGGCGTCCGCGGGCGCCGGATACGCGACGTCGGCGACGTCGACCTGGAGACCCTGCTCGCGCAGGAAGCCGATGGGCACGACGTTCTCCTCGAAGCGGCCGGGCAGCTCGATGCGCATGCGGCCGATCTGCTTGCCGGCGACGGTGTCCATCGCGGCGCCCAGGATGGAGATGTCGATGTTGTACGTGCGCGACAGCTGCGAGATGACGGGCTGGGTCGCGGCCTCGCCGTGGAAGGTGACGTCCACGACGGTGCGGTCCGCGCCGGAGGGTTCGCCGCCGACGGGGAAGAGCTCGGCGGCGAGCTCGGAGCCCGGGGTGGCGAGCAGCTCGGAGACGGTGCCGGACTCCACGACGCGGCCGCCCTTCATGAGGGCCGCGGAGTCGCAGATGGTCTTGACGACGTCCATCTCGTGGGTGATGAGGAGGACGGTCAGGCCGAGCTGCTGGTTGAGGTCGCGCAGCAGCTGGAGGATGGAGCGGGTGGTCTCCGGGTCGAGCGCGGACGTCGACTCGTCGGAGAGCAGCACCTTGGGGTCGCCGGCCAGGGCGCGGGCGATGCCCACGCGCTGCTTCTGGCCGCCGGAGAGCTGGGCGGGGTAGGCCTTGGCCTTGTCGGCGAGGCCGACGAGGTCCAGGAGTTCGAGCGCCTTGCGCTCGCGCTCCTTGCCGGAGACGCCGAGGATCTCCAGCGGCAGCTCGACGTTGGCCTGCACGGTGCGCGAGGAGAGCAGGTTGAAGTGCTGGAAGACCATGCCGATGTGGCTGCGTGCCTTGCGCAGCGCCGCGTTGGCGCGGGGGCTGCGTCCGGCGAGGGCCGTGAGGTCCTGGCCGTTCACGGTGACCGTGCCGGAGCTGGGGCGCTCCAGGAGGTTGACGCAGCGGATGAGGGTCGACTTGCCGGCGCCGCTCTGGCCGACGACGCCGTACACCTCGCCCTCGCGCACATGGAGGTCGACGCCGTCGAGGGCGGTGACCTCGCGGCCGCGTGAGCGGTAGACCTTTGTCAGGCCCGTAGTGGTGATCACAGGGGTTTCCGTCACTGTCGAGTGCGCGGCGGTGGGGTGCCGGCACGGGCATGCATTGCGGAACGCGGCATCGGTGAGCCCCGGCGGCGCGTGGCGCGGCTTCTCGGGGTCAGGGGTGACGCGGGGGCGGAGCGACCCGTCCGGTCCGGGTGGGACCGGTGGCGGGGGCTCTACGGGTCTCGCTTCGGGGCGCGAGGCACGGATCGGGGGCCCTCAGCAGTCACACATTCGACACATGCAACGAGCAGCACCGGGCGTCGTCATCGCCTCGGTCGCAAGAGTGCGGGTGCTCGTCGTGGTCATGCGGGAAAGTAAAACAGACGGATGTGCGGCTCGGCCAAGCCTGTCCGAATAGCGGACAGGCTTGATCACTTCGTGGACATCGGGCGGCCACCGTCAATGATCTTGAGGGACCGCTCCGGCCTGCGGGAACAGGACCGGAAGGGCGCTGCCCACGGGCCGCGGACCGGCCGCCGGACCGGCTCGTTGTGGCCAAGACCACGCCCGCGCGCGCCCGGGCCGGGGCCGCGCGCGGGGCGGGACCCCCGGGCCATTAAAGTCGTCCCATGCTTGTCAAGCCCCATCCGCACGCCCACGCCGCGCGGGGGCCACGGTGATCGACGCGCTGACGCTCGCGGTCGGTCTGACCGCCCTCGCGCTGGCCGCCTGGTGCGGCTTCGCCTTCTCGCGCGACCAGCCGACCAAGGACTGGCACTTCATCGGCATGGCCGTGGTGTCGGTCCTGGCCCTGGTCCAGCTCGTCATCGGCGTCGTCCGGCTCGGCGGCGGCGACCGGCCCGCGCAGGGCACCGCGATCTTCGTCGCCTATCTGCTGGGCTCGGCCGCGGCCGTCCCGGCCGCCGGCTTCATGTCGCTCGCGGAGCGGACCCGCTGGGGCTCGGCCACCGTGGCGGCGGGCGCCGTCATCCTGGCCGTGCTCGAAGTACGGCTCTACGACATCTGGGGAGGCTGACCGTGTCCGGACCCGTGACGGAAGAGAAGCCCGGCTTCGACCTCGGCCAGGGGCCGGGGCGGCTGCTGGTCTGGCTCTACGGCGTGTTCACCGTGGCCGCGGCGTCCCGCTCGGTCGTCCAGATGCTCATGGACTTCGGCCGGGCCCCCCTGGCGTACGTCCTGTCGGCGATCGCCGCCGTGGTGTACGCCTTCATCACCTACTCCCTGGTCCGCGGCGGGCCGGCCGCCCGCAAGGCGGCGCTGGTCTGCTGCGCCGCCGAGCTGGCCGGCGTCCTCGTCGTCGGCACCTGGACCCTCGTCGCGCCGTCGGCCTTCCCCGACGCGACGGTGTGGTCCGACTACGGGATGGGCTACCTCTTCATCCCGGTGATCCTGCCGGTGACGGCGATGGTGTGGCTGCGGCGGGGCGTCCCTGGCGGGACGGGCTGATCCCAGCCCGTCCGGCACCCGGGGACCGGGGTCCGGGGCGGGGCCCCGGCGCCTAGACCCGCGCCGGCTCCTTCGCCGGCACCGCCACCTTCTCCAGCGTGACCACGGACCGCTTCCCCGTGACCCGCTCCACCGCCACCCGCTCGTACCCCCACCCCCGGTACAGCCGCAGCGTCCGCTCGTTCCGGTGCCCCGTCGCCAGCCGGTACCGGTCCGCCGACCGCTCCGCGGCCAGGCGTTCCTCGATGGCCGCGAGCAGGCGCCCGCCCAGGCCGTGCCGCTGCATCCGCGGGTGCACCATCAGCCCGGAGATCAGGGCCGTGCCGTCCTCGCCCACCGTGCCGCGCGCCGAGCCGACGACCTCGTCGCCGAGCCGGGCGACGAGCACCAGACCGGCGGCGAGCTCCGTCCGCAGCGCGGCGAGGCTCTGGGTGAGGGGTTCGAGGGAGTAGTCGCCGTAGAGCTCGGCCTCTTCCTGGAAGCAGAGGTACTGGAGTTTGAGGATCCGCTCGGCGTCGTCCTCGGTCGCCGCAGCGAGGGTCACGCTCATGCCCATGTGCGCACGCCTCCCCTTTTCGGTTCGGTCCGCCCTGACAGGAGCCGGCGCGGATGCGCGTCGCCTCCATGGCGCCGGTCGTCTACCGCTCCTTTCCCCAACGTCCAGGAGCCGCAACCTCCGCCGTGAGCATTCTGCGCAAGCAACCAAGGCAACGGGAACGCACCGGCCCCAAAGATCCTTGTGACATTCCCAACTCGCCTGCGATTTCCCGGTAGGTCGGGTCGTGGCGGGAAAGCAGCGCGCCGAGCAGCCGGGGGCAGCGGCCGGGCAGCCGGCGCACGGCCGCGCGGAGCACCCGGCCCTCCTCGGCGGCCAGCACCGCGTGTTCGACCCCCGACTCCGGGCCGCCGGAGGGTTCGGAGTGGGTCGGGTCGTAGAGCACCTCGCGGCGCGCCCGGCGGCGGGCGGAGCGGGCCTCGGCCCGTACCGCCGCGCGTAACCGGGCGGCGGACGCGGCCGGGCGGCCGCACTGCGGGCGGCTGTCGCTCAGCACCCGCACCCAGACAGCCTGTTCGAGGTCAGCGGCCTCGACGCCCGCGGCCGGTGCCTCCGCCGCGCACTCGGCGGCCAGCAGGGGCCGGAGCGAGGTCAGAAGATCGTTCGGTGTCATGCGGGTCGGGACGTGCGCCCCGGCCCGGCCGGTTTCGGCGACACCGGGTAACCACCCCTACGGGTGAGGTGACCCGGCGAGGCGACCGGTGGGGGCGGCCGGCCTCGCCGGACCGCCCCCACGGCCGCCCCGGAGGAGTCAGCGCTTGACGAAGTCGGCGCGGGCCAGCGCCGCCGTGTCGCAGTTGTCCGAGAAGATCCCGTCGATGCCGGTGGCGAAGTACGTCTTGAACGCGCCGAAGACGTCGCCGTAAGCGTTGGGGTCGGTGCCGCGCCGGAAGTCCGCCGGCAGGAAGCTGTTCTCGTTGCGCATGGTGTAGGGGTGCACGATCAGCCCGGCGGCGTGGGAGTCCCGCACCAGCGTGGTGGGCTTGGTGAGCCGGTCGTTCTTGTCCCGGGGGATGACCAGGTTCAGCCACGGGCCGATGCCCTGGGCGAAGCCCGCGACCCACCGCAGGCCCTTGGGCGTGATGAGGTCGGCTACCGTGCGCGGGTCCTTGGCCTCGACGAAGTCCCAGGGCTGGGTGGTGAGGTCGTCGAGCAGGAGCACCTTGGGGCAGTCGACGCCCAGCTTGTTCAGCCGCTGGAGGCTGCTGGGCTCGAAGGACTGGAGGAAGGTGTGGGAGTTGCGGCCCGAGCGGCCGTAGCGGCGCAGCAGCTTGGCGAGGCGCTCCTCCAGGCCGAGGCCCGCCTTGCGGAAGTACGTGGGGTGCTTGGTCTCGATGTGCAGCCAGACCCGCCGGCCGCGCTTGCGGCCCTGCTCGTCGGCCCACTTCAGGACCTCTTCGAAGGTGGGCACCTGCCAGCGGCCGTCGTAGAGGGTGTTGTGGCCGCGGGTGCCGGGGATGCGCTCCTTGGCACGGAGCGTCCGCAGCTCGGCCAGGGTGAAGTCCTCGGTGAACCAGCCGGTGTGGGCCTCGCCGTCGACGGTCTTGGTCGTCTTGCGGGAGGCGAACTCCGGGTGCGAGGCGACATCGGTGGTGCCGGTGATGTCGTTCTCGTGACGGCAGACGAGGTGGCCGTCCTTGGTGGGCACGAGGTCCTGCTCGATGACGTCCGCGCCGTTGTCGAGGGCGAACTGGTAGGAGCCGAGGGTGTGCTCGGGGCGGTAGCCGCTGCCGCCGCGGTGGCCGACGACGGTCGGGACCGGCAGGTCCTTGTACGAGCCCGAGTCACCGTGGCCGCCGTGCCCCTGCCCGCGCGGGGCGGCCGAGGCCTGGCCCGCGCCGCCGCCGAGGACGACCGCCCCCGCGCCGAGGGCCGCGGCGGCCCCCAGAAGGCTGCGCCTGCCCGGCCGCTGTCCCTGCTCCATAAAAACTCCTCGTTCTGCGTGTGCGGTGCCCGTCCGGCACCTTTCCGCCGCGCCGATCGTAGACACGTGCGACTTTCGGATGGGGAGACGAAGGTCAAACGGGGTGCAAACTCACGTCAACACTCCGTATCGCCGCGTAAACCTGGTGTGCGCACCACGGGTACCGGCGAGTATGGTCTCCCCCTGCGCAGGCATGCGCCGCACGACCACCACGACCGGAGGGCCCGTTGTCCCGCATCTTGCTCAAGGCGTTTCTCGGATTGCTCATGCGCGTCCTGTACCGCCCGAAGGTCGAGGGCGCGGAGCACATCCCGGGCACCGGGCCGGTGATCCTGGCCGGCAGCCATGTGACGTTCGTCGACTCGCTGTTCCTCGCGCTGGTCGTCAAGCGTCAGGTGTTCTTCATCGGCAAGGACGAGTACGTCACGGGCAAGGGCGTCAAGGGCCGGCTGATGGCCTGGTTCTTCACCAGCTCCGGCATGATCCCGGTGGACCGTGACGGCGGCCGCGGCGGTGTCGCGGCGCTGATGACCGGCCGCCGGGTGCTGGACGAGGGCAATGTCTTCGGGATCTACCCCGAGGGCACCCGCTCCCCCGACGGCCGCCTCTACCGCGGCCGGACCGGCATCGCCCGGCTGACGCTGATGACCGGCGCCCCGGTGGTCCCGTTCGCGATGCTCGGCATGGACAAGGTCCAGCCGGGCGGCAAGGGCCGGCTGCGGCTGGCCCCGGTGACCGTGCGCTTCGGCGAGCCGCTGGACTTCGCCCGCTACGAGGGCATGGACCGCGACCGCTATGTGCTGCGCGCCGTCACCGACGAGGTGATGAGCGAGGTCATGAGCCTGTCGGGTCAGGAGTACGTGGACATGTACGCCACCAAGGCGCGGGAGAAGAAGGCCGCCTGACGGCCACCTCCTCCCGCACATCCCGCACTCCCCCGGGTTCTCAGGCCCGGCCGATGCACTGGGGCTGGAAGCCCGGGTCGGCCGGGCCTTCGTGCGCCAGGGCGTCGAGCACCCACTGGGCGACGACCGGGTCCTTGGTGGCCTGGTCGTGCATGTAGAGGTCCAGCGGGCACTTGTCCTGGAGCACGATGTTGGTGAGGTGCTCCTTCGGGCCGGTGAGCAGCGCGCTGGTGTACGGGATCACGACCTCGTCGTAGCGGGTGGTGATGACCGTGTAGTCGGGGCCGGCCGGGGTCTCCTCGCCGGCGTTGAGCTTGCGCATCAGCGGCGAGTCCCACTGCTGGTCGACGCAGGAGGGGCAGATGGTCCAGCCGGCCGGGACGGCGAGCGGGTTCTTGGTGCCGTGGTTGGAGGGGACGATGCCGACGAGGTCGTCGACCTTGTCCGCGCCGCCGAGGAACTTCACGTAGTAGCGGGGCAGCATGCCGCCCTGGCTGTGGCCGACGAGGTCGACCTTCGCGGCGCCCGTCGCGCCCCGCACGGCCTCGACGAAGTCGCTGAGCTCGGCCGCGGCCTGCGGGATCGGAGCGGTCTCCATGTTCCCGTAGTTGAAGGCGAAGACGCAGTAGCCCGCCTCCTTGAGCTTGGGCGAGAGCTTCGCCCAGTTCTCGGCCATCAGCTTGAAGGTGCCGTTGACCAGCACGACGGGCTGCGGGTGGGCCGAGTCGGGCTTGCAGGACCAGTCGTTGGCCCCGCGCGGCGGGATGTCGAGGACCGAGGCGGAGGCGGGGGCCGCGAAGCCGGTGAGGCCCAGGGCGGCGGTGGCCGCGGCGGCGAGCAGGAACCTGACGGTCTTGCGCATACGCATGTGGGGGATTCCTTTGAACGCGGACTTCGTCGTCCGACCCGTGTTCGACAATGTCGACCAGTGGTCGAGATCGTTGCGCGCACATAAGGATCGCGTCAAGGGAATATGTTTCCGGCGTATGTCACACAGGCCGGGGCTTGCCGCCCCGGCCTGTGATGCGGTTTGCTGCTCGTTTGAGCTTTGGCCTGCTCAGTGCTCGGGAGCGCCTCCGGCGCCCTCTTCGAGCTTCTGGCCGCGCAGCAGGAACCAGGCCGCGACGGCGGTGCCGAGCAGAACCAGCGCGCCGGCCCCGGCGGCGATCCGCAGGCCCTCGACGAACGCGTCCTGCGCGGAGGCCAGCAGCGCCCCGCCGGTGCCGCCCGGCAGTTCGGCGGCCGCCTCGACCGCTCCGCCGAGCGAGTCGTGGGCGTCCGAGGCCGCCTTCGCCGGCACCCCGGCGGGGGTGTCGAAGCCGCGGTAGACACCGGTGACGATCGAGCCCAGGAGCGCGATGCCGAGCGCCGCGCCGAGCTCGTACGCCGTCTCCGAGACCGCCGAGGCGGAGCCCGCCTGCTCCTTGGGCACGCTGGAGAGGATCACGTCGGCGGTGACGGTGAAGGAGAAGCCCGCGCCGACCCCGACGAGCAGCAGGGCCACGCCGAGGACCGGGTAGGCGGTGTCCGCGTGCAGCAGGACGAGCACCGCGAGCGCGACGCCGATCGCCGCGAGCCCGCCGGCCACCACCGACCGCACCGACCAGCGGCGTGCCGCCTTCCCGGCGAGCAGGCCCGCGGTCACGGCGCCGACCGCGGCGGGCAGCTCGGCGAGCCCCGCCTCCAGCGGGTTACGGCCCTGGACCAGCTGGAGGAACTGGGACAGGAAGAACACCAGCCCGGACAGGCCGAGCACGGTCAGCAGGTCGGCGAGGACCGCCCCCGAGAAGCCCCGGTGGTGGAAGAGCCGCATGTCCAGCAGGGGCTTGGGCAGCTTGAGCTGCCGCCGCACGAACCGGATCAGGGCCAGCGCGCCGAGGACGCCCGCGAGCAGGAAGTGCCAGCGGAAGCCGTACGCGGCCGCCTCCTTGATGGCGTAGACGATCGCCACGATGCCGACCATCGACAGCAGGACGCTCGGCATGTCCCAGGGGCCGGGCGCGGGGTCGCGCGACTCGGGCAGCAGCTTGATGCCGACGAGCACCAGCACGGCCATCACCGGCAGGTTGATCAGGAAGACCGATCCCCACCAGAAGTTCTGGAGCAGGACGCCGCCCACGACCGGGCCGACGGCCGCGCCGGCGGAGGCCATGGCGCCCCAGATGCCGATGGCGAGGCTGCGCTCCTTGGGGTCGTGGAAGAGGTTGCGGATGAGCGCGAGGGTGGACGGCATCAGGGTCGCGCCCGCCACGCCGAGCAGGGCCCGGGCGGCGATCATCATCTCGGGACTGGTGGCGTAGGCGTTGAGCACGGACACCGCGCCGAACGCGACCGCGCCGCAGAGCAGGAGCTTCTTGCGGCCGATCCGGTCGCCGAGGCTGCCCATGGACACCAGGAGGCCGGCGATGACGAAGGAGTAGACGTCGCCGATCCACAGCAGCTGGGTGCCCGAGGGGCGCAGGTCCTCGCTGAGGAAGGGCGTGGCGAGGCCGAGGACGGTCGCGTCGACGGCGACGAGGAGGACGGCCAGGACGAGGACGGCGAGGGCCAGCCAGCGCCCGGGGCGGGGTGCCTCGGCGGCCGGGGCGCCGCCGGTGGGGGTGTCGACCGGGGAAGTCACTGTTTCATCCTCCGCTCGGCGCCGCCGAGCAGCAGCTCGGCGACCATGCGGGTGCGGTCCTTCGCGGCCAGCCGGCCGTCCTGCACGGCCCAGGCGCCGGAGCCGATCAGACCGTAGAGGGCCTCGGTGAGCCAGGCGGACGTCAGGTCGAGCCGGAAGGCGCCTTCCTCCTGGCCCCGCCGGAAGAGGGCGTTGACCCGGGCGTCCAGCCGGTTCCAGCCCTCGTTGAGGCCGGCCTCGTAGAGCTGGTTCTCGGTGAAGAGGAAGGCCATGATCCCGGCCACCGGCTCGGTGGAGGCGATCAGCCGGCGGACGGCGTCGGCCGCGTCGCCCTCCTCGATCCGGGCATCGTCCAGGGCCTGCTCCAGCTGGCGGATGCCGAGGTCCTCCAGGGCGCGGACGAGCGCGTCCCGGCCGGAGAAGTGGCGGTGGAGGGTGGCCCGGCCGATGCCGGCGGCTCTGGCGATCTCGTCCATGGAAGCGGTCGCCTTGCGGGTGAGCAGGGCGGCGGCTTCCTTCAGTACATGATCACGATCGACACTCATGAGACGACGATAACCCGAATGAGACAATGATGTCTCATTCGGTTATCGGGCGTATCGCTGCCGAGTGCGTCGGGGCGGTCCGGCGGGGTCGTACGCGCGGAGCCCTCAGGGCCCCGCGTCAGCTCCGGCCGGCGTCCGCCCACTTCCGCTGGACCGCCAGGTCGGCCTTGACCTCGCCCAGCTGGACCGCGACCGCCGAGGGCGCCGTGCCACCCCGGCCGTTCCGCGAGGCCAGCGCGCCGGGCACGTCGAGGACGCCGCGGACCTCGGGCGTCAGGTGCGGCGAGATGGCCGCGAACTGCTCGTCCGTGAGCTGGTCGAGCTCGATGCCGCGCGCCTCGCACTCCTTGACGCACTCCCCCGCGACCTCGTGCGCCACACGGAACGGCACGCCCTGCTTGACCAGCCATTCCGCGATGTCCGTGGCGAGCGAGAAACCGGCGGGGGCCAGTTCCTCCATCCGGGCGCGGTTGACCGTGAGGGTCGCCATCATCCCGGTGAAGGCGGGCAGCAGGACCTCCAGCTGGTCGCAGGAGTCGAAGACCGGCTCCTTGTCCTCCTGGAGGTCGCGGTTGTAGGCGAGCGGCAGCGCCTTGAGGGTGGCCAGCAGGCCCGTCAGATTGCCGATCAGCCGCCCGGACTTGCCCCGCGCCAGCTCGGCGATGTCCGGGTTCTTCTTCTGCGGCATGATCGAGGAGCCGGTGGAGAAGGCGTCGTGGAGGGTGACGAAGGAGAACTCCTTCGTGTTCCAGATGATGACCTCCTCGGCGATCCGGGAGAGGTCCACACCGATCATCGCCGTGATGAAGGCGAACTCGGCGACGAAGTCCCGGGAGGCCGTCCCGTCGATGGAATTGCCCACCGAGCCGCGCTCGAAGCCGAGGTCGGCGGCGACCGCCTCCGGGTCCAGCCCGAGCGAGGAGCCCGCGAGCGCCCCGGAGCCGTAGGGCGAGACGGCCGTGCGGTCGTCCCACTGCCGCAGCCGCTCGGCGTCCCGGCCGAGCGCCTGGACGTGGGCGAGGACGTGGTGGGCGAAGAGCACCGGCTGGGCGTGCTGGAGGTGCGTACGGCCCGGCATGGCGACGTCCGCGTGCGCCTCGGCCAGCCCGACCAGGGCCTCCTGGAGTTCGGTGAGCAGCCCGCCGATGATCCGGGCGTGGTCCCGCAGGTACATCCGGAAGAGCGTGGCGACCTGGTCGTTGCGGGACCGGCCGGCGCGCAGCTTGCCGCCGAGGTCGGGGCCGAGCCGCTCCAGCAGCCCGCGCTCCAGGGCGGTGTGGACGTCCTCGTCGGCGATGGTGCCGGTGAAGGTGCCCGCCGTGACGTCGGCCTCCAGCAGTCCGAGGCCGTCCATCATGCGCTGGAGCTCGTCGTCCGTCAGCAGCCCGGCCTTGTGCAGGACGCGGGCGTGGGCGCGGGAGCCCGCGATGTCGTACGGCGCGAGCCGCCAGTCGAAGTGGACGGAGGCGGAGAGCTTGGCCAGCGCCTCTGCCGGGCCGTCGGCGAAACGGCCGCCCCAGAGCCGGACGTCGTCGGTGGTGCCGTTGCTCACTTGCGTGCTCCTCGTGGGGTGGTGGGGGACGGCCGGCGCCGTGGGCGGGTGGCCTTCGCGGCACTCCTGCCCGCGGCGGCTGGTCGGTCAGGCCAGGTCGCGCTTGGCGGCGATCTTCGAGGACAGGCCGAAGATCTCGATGAAGCCCTTCGACATGGACTGGTCGAAGGTGTCGCCGGTGTCGTAGGTGGCGAGGTTGAAGTCGTAGAGCGACTTCTCGGACCGGCGGCCCGTGACGACGGCCCGGCCGCCGTGCAGGGTCATCCGGATGTCGCCGGTGACGTGCTCGTTGGCCTCGGCGATGAAGCCGTCCAGCGCCCGCTTGAGCGGGGAGAACCACAGGCCGTCGTAGACCAGCTCGGTCCACCGCTGCTCGACCTGCCGCTTGTACCGGGCGAGCTCGCGCTCGACGGTGACGGCCTCCAGCTCCTGGTGGGCGGTGATCAGCGCGATCGCGCCGGGCGCCTCGTAGATCTCCCGGGACTTGATGCCGACCAGCCGGTCCTCGACCATGTCGAGCCGGCCGACGCCCTGGGCCCCGGCCCGGTCGTTGAGCCGCTGGATGGCCTGGAGCACCGTGACGGACTCGCCGTCGACGGCGACGGGGACGCCCTGCTCGAAGGTGATGACGACCTCGTCGGCCTCCCGGGGCGTGGCCGGGTTCGCGGTGTAGTCGTAGACGTCCTCGATCGGGGCGTTCCAGATGTCCTCCAGGAAGCCCGTCTCCACGGCCCTCCCGAAGACGTTCTGGTCGATGGAGTACGGGGACTTCTTGGTGGTCGCGATCGGCAGGCTCTTGGCCTCGCAGAAGGCGATGGCCTTGTCCCGGGTCATGGCGTAGTCCCGGACCGGGGCGATGCAGGTGAGCTCGGGGGCGAGGGAGGAGATGCCCGCCTCGAACCGGACCTGGTCGTTGCCCTTGCCGGTGCAGCCGTGGGCGACGGTGGTCGCGCCGTGCTTCCTGGCCGCGGCGACCAGGTGCTTGACGATCGTCGGCCGCGAGAGGGCGGAGACCAGGGGGTACCGGTCCATGTAGAGGGCGTTGGCCTTGATCGCCGGGAGGCAGTACTCCTCGGCGAACTCGTCCTTGGCGTCGGCGACCTCCGCCTCCACCGCACCGCAGGCGAGCGCGCGCTTGCGGATGACGTCCAGGTCCTCGCCGCCCTGGCCGACATCCACGGCGACGGCGATGACCTCGGCGCCCGTCTCCTCGGCGATCCAGCCGATGGCGACGGAGGTGTCCAGACCGCCTGAGTAGGCGAGTACGACGCGCTCGGTCACGGGTTTCTCCTTACGGTGCATACGCTGATAGGCATAAGTATGCACTCCACCGTATGTTTCGTCAATGAGGTAGCGGAGGGGGCGTGTGACGCGTGCGGAGACTGCAACAGGGGCGGCGGAGGGGTGGCCGGGGGCCCGGATTTGGATCACGCCGCCAAACAGGTTATTTTCTTCTTGCACGCCCGACCGGGGAAGACCCGGGAGGAAGCGGGCACCGGGACGTGGCGCAGCTTGGTAGCGCACTTGACTGGGGGTCAAGGGGTCGTGGGTTCAAATCCCGCCGTCCCGACCAGCGTTTTCGCAGGTCGGAGGCCGTTTTCGCAGAGATGCGAGAACGGCCTTCCGTATTTTTACGATCTTTTCCGCGCCTCTCCCGCCGCGACTCTCCGGGTTCTCAGCCCGCGACGTCCAGGTCCTCGTCGAGCCAGCCGGCCTTCGCCGCGTTGACCCCGGCCTGGAAGCGGCTCGCCGCGTGCAGGCTGGCCGCCAGCTCGGCGACCTTGCGGCGTACCGTCCGCTCGTGCATGCCGAGGTGCCGGGAGATCGTCTGGTCCGTGAGCCCGCTGGCGAGCATCCGCAGCAGGGCGAGCTGCCTCTTGTCGCGCGGCCGGCCGGCCGGGGTGACGGCGGGGGCCGCCGCACCGGCCGGCGGCGGTCCGCTCTCCTCCGGCGCCGGCTCACCGCTCCCCCGCCGGCCGGCCGCCTTCTGCCCCTGGAAGACCACGGAGGCGGAGTGGTTCCAGTAGTGGTCGAAGACGGGGCGGAGGACCTCGTTGACCAGGGGGCTGTGCGCCACGACCATCCGCGGGCCGGCGGTGTCGTCCTCCGTCAGCCTGCTCGGGGGCGCGTAGAACATCGCCATGGAGTCGTCGACGAGCGCGAAGCTGATGGGCAGCGTCGGGGAGATACGGGTCTCCGCACCGGCCGCCGCGAGGTCACGGAGCTTCGCCGCGGGCTGGGGCAGCGTGGCCGTGGACGAGCGGACGACGAGGCGGACCGCGATGCCGCGCCGCAGCAGGGAGTGGCAGACCGGCGCCAGCGCCTCGGTGTAGACGTGCCCCGAGCCCTGGAGCACGACCTCGGAGTGGGCGCCGAGCAGTTCCCTTTCGAGGGTCGCCAGAATCTCCGGCTGCTTGTCGAGGACCGTCAGCCGGTTGTCCTCCAGCTGGCGCATGTAGATCGTCTTGAACTGGGTGAGCACATCGGTCATGACCACGCCGGTCCGTGTCATGTCCTCGTAGAAATCGAGCATTCGGCTCCGCGCGGTGTCCAGGAGATTGTCCGCGGCGGCCTGCGGGGGTAATGCCGTCCAGCCGCTCGGTGTCTCGGAACTCCGCGAGAACAGGCCGATCTCCTCAAGCCCCGCCGCGGTTTTCCATAGGGTCGCCTTCGTCCATTTGAGCCTCTTGAGGGCGGTCTCCGGATGCCAGGAAATATCTTCGAGGGCGAGTTCATAGAGGGCGCGGGCGCGTTGCCGGTCCCCGCATTGATCCCCGGCCGAACTGTTTTTTTCAGACATGAAGAGAGGTCCCCAATCCAATCTCCAGGGATCGATTGATCAACAAGTTAGATGATCGCCACCTGGAAGGCAAGGGATAATTGTGGGCCAAAGCCGACCCACCGATTACTCTGCTTTTCTCGATAAAACAGCAGAGAGCCGCTATATCCGATGTCGGGGAAATGTAGCGGTTTGAACTTTCTGCGGCGTTTGCCCAATACACACAGCGACCGTCGCCGGGTTCACGCTTCACCGATGAATAGCCCGGCATTCCGGCGGGGGCGGCTCACGGATGCGGCCGGGCAATATTCCCGGGGCTCCGGAAGTACCCGCCGGGAGCCCGGGCCCGGCGCTCAATGCGTACCCGCAACCTATCACCACTCCGGCCCTTTCCTTTCGGCCGGCCCCGCACCTCCGCTACCGGACATAGCCGGATCAGGCCACCGTGCGCAGATCTCCGCGAGCTTCGGCTGGTCCATGATGAGAGCCATGCTGCAACCGAAATAAATGAGGCCTCTGATTCATCGGTGTAACCGAGGGGACGTAATTCATGGAACGAGTTCTCGTCATCGGACATGGAATGGCCGGCGCCCGCCTCGCGAGCGAGCTCTCCCGGAGGGATCCGGAACTCTCCGTCACCATCCTCGGGGAGGAGCCGCAGGAGCCTTACAACCGCATTCTGCTGACCGACGTGCTCGCCGGCACGACGGACGAGAGCGAACTGGGCCTCACCGACGAGCGGAACGCCGCGGAGATACGTCCCGGGGTGCGCGCCCTGCGTATCGACCGGGAACGCGCGACCGTCTCCGCGGGCGACGGCCGGACTTATGACTACGACGTGCTGGTACTGGCGACCGGGAGTACCCCGAGGCTGCCCCCGGTGAAGGGTCTGATTTCGGACGACGGGGGCCTGGCCCCGGGAATCGCGGTGTTCCACACGCTCGACGACTGCCGGCGCATTCTGCGGCTCGCCCGGGACTGTTCCCGCGCGGTGGTGCTGGGCGGCGGGCTGCTCGGCCTGGAGACCGCCCGCGCCCTCGCCCTGCGGGGCGTCGAGGTCGAGGTGCTGCACGCCGTGGACACGGTGATGGAGCGCCACCTGGACGCCGAGGCGTCGTCGATGCTGATCGGGCAACTGGCCGGGCTGGGGGTTGCCGTCCGGACGGGCTGCGCCGTGACGCGGACCGTCGGCTCCGGACGGCTCACCGGTGTGCAGCTCGACGACGGCGAGGTCGTCCCGTGCGACCTCCTGGTCGTGTCGTGCGGCGCCAAGCCGGAGACCGCGGTGGCCGAGGCCGCGGGGCTGCCGGTCGGCAGGGGCGTGCTCGTGGACGCGCGGATGCGGACGGCGGACCCGGCCGTCTACGCCATCGGCGACTGCGCCGAGCGGGACGGCGCGCTGCACGGGCTGGTCGCGGAGGCGTGGGAGCACGCCCGGGTGGCGGCGGACGCCATCGCCGGGCCGCTCGACGAGCCGCCGGCCGTGGCCCCGGCCGCGACCACCCGGCTCAAGGCCGACGGGATCGAGCTGACGGTGGTGGGCGAGTCCAACGTGCCCGCCGGGCCGGCGGGCGAGGGCCCGGAGGTCCTCACCTCCGTGGACCGCGACGGCGGCGTGTACCGGCGGGTCGCGCTGCGGGACGGCCGGATCGTGGGCGCGGTGCTGCTCGGGGGCGTGGAGGCCGAGGCGGACCGGATCGTCGAGCTGTTCGCCGCCGGGTCCGTCGTCCCGGCGGCCGAGCGGCCCGCCCTGGTCAGGCCCGGCGCGGCGGAGGAGTCCGGCCGGGCGGCCGGCCCCGACCCCGACGCCACGGTCTGCTACTGCAACAACGTGCCGCGGAAGAAGATCCTCGAAGCCTGGTCGCAGGGGGCGGTGACGGTGGCGGCGGTGGCCCGGCGGACGAAGGCCTCCACGGGGTGCGGGATCTGCCGGAGCAAGGTGAAGGCGCTGATCGAGTCGGCGTCGGCGGAGGCGTAGCCGGGGCCGGGGCCGGGCGCCGCTCCCGTACCGGGGCTCCGCCCGGACCCGGCCGCGCGCCCCGCCCGGACCGCGCCCGGACCGCGCCCGCGGCTAAATTCCGCTCGCCCCACCGCCGTTCTCCGCTAGCCTCGCGCACTCGTCAGACCGGTGCCGGGCCGCCGCGCCCCACCGTCGTCCGCACCCCGTGGGAGCACACCCGTATGACCACGCACAGCGCCAACCGTCTGATCACCGTCGTCCCCGACGACACCCCGCGAGGCGGGCGCCGGCCCGTCCCGCTGCGCCGCCTCGGCCAGTCCGCCAAGCTGGCGGACGTCTGCTACGACATCCGCGGCCCGGTGCTCCAGGAGGCGATGCGGCTGGAGCGGGCGGGCCGGCGGATCCTGAAGCTGAACACCGGGAACCCCGCCGCGTTCGGCTTCGAGGCGCCCCCCGAGATCGTCCAGGACATCCAGGAGGCCCTGGCCTCCGCGCACGGCTACGGCGACGCGCAGGGCCTGCCCGCCGCCCGGCGCGCCGTGGTGCAGCACTACGAGACGCGGGGCGTCGGCGGGATGGACATCGAGGACGTCTACCTGGGCAACGGGTGCTCCGAGCTCATCCAGATGTCCATGCAGGCGCTGCTGGACGACGGCGACGAGGTGCTCGTCCCGGCGCCGGACTACCCCTTGTGGACCGCCTCCGTCAGCCTGTCGGGCGGGCGCCCGGTGCACTACCGCTGCGACGAGGGGGCCGACTGGTTCCCGGACCTCGCGGACATCGAGGCCAAGGTGAGCGACCGCACCAAGGCGATCGTCCTGATCAACCCGAACAACCCCACCGGCGCGGTCTACGACGAGGAGCTGCTGCGCGGGATCGTCGGCATCGCCGCCCGGCACCAACTGGTGCTCTGCGCCGACGAGATCTACGACAAGATCCTCTACGACGGCGCCACCCACACCCCGCTCGCGAGCCTCGCGCCCGACCTGCTGTGCCTGACGTTCAACGGCCTGTCGAAGTCCTACCGGGTGTGCGGCTACCGGGCCGGCTGGATGGCGGTCAGCGGCCCCAAGGCCCACGCCCGGGAGTACCTGGAGGGCCTGACCATCCTGGCCAACATGCGGCTGTGCCCCAACATGCCCTCGCAGCACGCCATCGCCACCGCGCTGGGCGGCCGGCAGTCCATCGAGGACCTGGTGCTGCCCGGCGGGCGGCTGCTCGCCCAGCGCGACGCGGCCTGGCGGGCCCTCGGGGACATCCCGGGCGTCAGCTGCGTCAAACCCAAGGGCGCGCTGTACGCGTTCCCGAAACTGGACCGGTCGGTGCACCCGATCGAGGACGACCGGCAGTTCGTGCTCGACCTGCTCCGGCAGGAGCAGATCCTGGTGGTGCAGGGGACCGGCTTCAACCTCCCGACGCCGGACCACTTCCGCCTGGTCACGCTGCCCGGCGCCGAGGAGCTGACGGACGCGGTGACGCGCATCGGCTCGTTCCTGGCCACCTACCGGCAGAACTGACGACGTCACGGCCCCCACCGGCCGGAACCCGCCGCCGAAACCAGACCACCTCCCCCGCATTGGCTAGGGTTCCGGCCGGTCCGACCTGCCTACCGTGGTCCGCGGGAGCCCCGCCGGCATACACCCCCGGTGCCGGCGGGGCCCCGCCGTGGGAGGGGCGCTCCGCGCGGGGAGGTGGCCCGTCGCGGAGCGCCGACCACGGCTCTGGCCGACACCGGGCACGCCCTGATCATGGCCCCGGCCAGGCCCCCGCCCGTGCGGACTTCCCTCCCATGATGGGTGCGCGGGGCGATCACCTGGGCTGAGGGCAAGTCCTGCGAGAGCGATAGGAAGATGCATGCAACCCGTCACCACATCCAAGTCCAGCAACGGCGTAGGACTCGTGCTCGCGGGAATCGGGGTGCTGGCCTTCTCGCTGACGTTCCCGGCGACGCAGAAGGCCCTGCCCTCGTTCAACGCGTGGACGATCGGCATCGGGCGGGCCGTCATCGCGGCGGCGATCGCGGGCGCCTGTCTGATGATCAAGGGCGTCAAGCTGCCCGAGCGCCGGCACATGACGTCGCTGCTCCTCGTCGGCGTGGGCGTCGTGGCGGGCTATCCCATCTTCACGGCACTGGCCCTGGAGCACGTGACCTCGGCGCACGCCGCGGTCGTCACCGGGCTGCTGCCGCTGGCCACCGCCGCGTGCGGCCGGCTGCTGGGCAACGAGCGGCCGAGCGCGCTGTTCTGGTGGGCCTCGGCCGCCGGCGCGGCCGTCATCGTGGCCTACTCGCTGCGGCACGGCATCGGCGGCTTCGGCCTGGCGGACCTCTTCCTGATCGGCTCGCTCGTCACCGGCGGCCTCGGCTACGCGGAGGGCGGGAAGCTGTCGAAGTCCATGCCGGGCTGGCAGGTGATCTCCTGGGGCCTGGTGCTCTCGCTGCCGCTCACGCTGCCGATCACCGTGGTGTCCGTCGTGGTGTCACCGCCGCACGACATCGGCGGGCAGTCGCTGCTGGGGCTCGGCTATGTGTCGCTCTTCTCGATGTTCCTGGGCTTCTGCGCCTGGTACCCGGGGCTGGCCCGGGTCGGTGTCACCCGGGGCAGCCAGATGCAGCTGCTCCAGCCGCTGATGACGGTGGGCTGGGCCGCGTGGCTGCTGGGTGAGTCGATCGACTCGTGGACCCTCGGCGCCGCGGTGCTGGTGCTCGTGTGCGTGGGGCTCGCGCAGTGGGCCCGGCTCTCCACGCCCGCCGTCACCCTCCCGGCGCCGCCCGACCGGGCACCGGTGCGCGCCGAGCGCACCTGACGCCCCGTCCGGTCCTCCGGCCCGTCCCGCGGGTCCTGCCGCAGCCCTGCCGCAGGGCCCGCCCGGTCCGTCCCGGATCCCCTCAGCCCGCCGGCCCCGCCGCCAACCGCCGTGCCACCCACGCCATCGACAGTAGGGGGACGATCCATGCCTGCGATCTTCGATGATCTGGACAGTCTGCTTCCGGACCTGGAGTACGTGTACAAGGACCTGCACGCCCATCCCGAACTCGCCTTCCAGGAGAAGCGCACCGCCTCCGTCGTCGCCGGCCGGCTGACGGGGCAGGGCTGGGAAGTGACCACCGGGGTCGGCGGCACCGGGGTCGTGGGCGTGCTGCGCAACGGCGACGGGCCGGTGGTGATGCTCCGCGCGGACATGGACGCCCTCCCGGTGCGGGAGGAGACCGGCCTGCCGTACGCCAGCCAGGTCACGGCCCTGGACGACCAGGGCGTACGGGTCCCCGTGATGCACGCCTGCGGGCACGATGTGCACGTCACCTGTCTGCTGGGCGCGTGCGCGCTGTTCGCGGCGCGGCGCGAGGAGTGGCGGGGGACGGTCGTCGCCGTCTTCCAGCCCGCCGAGGAGAGCGGCCTGGGCGCCCGGGCCATGGTGGCCGACGGGCTCTTCGAGCGGTTCCCGAAGCCCGAGGTGGTGCTGGGCCAGCACGTCGGGCCGGGCCCGGCCGGGCTGCTCGCCAAGGTGCCGGGGCTCGCCATGGGGGCCACCGACAACCTCAGCGTGCGGCTCTTCGGGCGCGGCGGGCACGGTTCCAAGCCCGAGTCGGCGGTGGACCCGGTCCTCATGGCGGCCCATCTGGTCACCCGGCTCCAGACCATCGTCTCCCGGGAGACCGCGGCGCAGGACTCCGTGGTGGTGACCGTGGGGTCGCTGCACGCCGGTACCGCCGCCGCGGTCATCCCCGCCGAGGCGGAGCTGGGCATCAACGTGCGGACGTTCTCGCCCGCGGCCCGGGAGCGGGTCATGGCGGCGATCGAGCGGTTCGCGAAGGCGGAGTCGCTGGCGGCGGGCGCGCCGCGCGAGCCCGAGATCGTCTCGCGCTGCGAGCTGCCCGCCACGGTCAACGAGCCGGCCGCCACGGAGCGGGTGGCCGTCGCGCACGGCGAGCTCTTCGGCCCGGGAACGGTCGTCGAGCTGGGCCCGAACACCGCGAGCGAGGACTTCGGGGTGCTCGGCACGGAGGCCGGGGTGCCGTCGGTGCTGTGGTTCTTCGGCGGGAACGACCCCAAGGAGTTCGAGGCCGCGTTCCTCGCCGACCGCCTGGCCGAGGACATCCCGCAGAACCACTCACCGAAGTACGCCCCGGTCGTCCAGCCGACCCTCTCCGTGGGGGTACGGGCCATGACCGCGGCGGCGCTGGCCTACCTCGCGCCCCGGGAGCCCGGTGTCCGCGCCTGACCGGGCGGTGGCGGGGCGGGCGCCGGGGTCCTCCCCCGCGCCCGGCTCCGCCGCGCCCGCTCCGGCGGGCGGCGGGCCGTCGGCCCTGCGCTACGCCGTGGGCGCCTTCGCCACCGGCACCTTCGGCACCGTGCCGGGCCTGCTGCTGCTCTACTACCTGACGGACACCCTGGCGGTGCCGGCCGCGGTGGCCTCGGTCGTGGTCTTCCTGCCCAAGGCGTGGGACGTCTTCCTCAACCCGTGGGTGGGCCGCCGCTCGGACCGTACGCGCGGGCGCTTCGGCCCCCGGCTGCCGTGGATGGCGGGCGGCGGCGTCGCCCTGTCGGCCGGCTTCGTCCTGCTGTTCGCGGCGCCGACGCCCAAGGGCCTGCCGTCGGCGGTCTGGGTCGGGGTGGCCTTCTTCTGCTGCGCCTCCGCCTACGCGGCGTTCCAGGTGCCGTACACGGCGGTGCTCGCCGAGATCGCCGACGACCCGGCGGTCCGGACCCGGCTCGCGACGTGGCGCACCGTCTTCTACGGCACGGCGATCCTGCTGTCCGGCGGCGCGGCCCCGCTGCTCGTGCACGCGGCGCGCAGCGAGCGCGTCGGCTACGCCCTGATGGGCGGGGTGCTGGGGCTGGTGCTGCTGGCCGGGACCCTCGCGGCGGCGTCGAACGCGCCGCGCGCGGTGGACGCCCGGCACCGGCCGGCGCCCATGACGTTCCGTCAGCAGGTCGCCGTGGCGAAGGCGTCGCGGCCGTTCCGCCGGCTCCTCGGCGTCCATCTGGCGCAGACGCTGGCGACCGGGATCATGCTCGGGGCCGCGCAGTACTTCGCGACGTACCGGCTGCACGACTCCAGGGCGACGACCGCGCTGTTCGGCTGCCTGATCCTGCCGCTGCTGCTGACGGCGCCGGTGTGGCACGCGGCCGGGCGGCGGCTGGGGCCGGGGCGCGGTCTGCTGGCCTCGATCTGCCTGTTCGTCGCGGGCGGCTCGCTGCTCCTGGCCACCCCGGTGGTGCCGCGGCTCCTCGTGTACGGGTTCGTCGCCGTCTGCGGCGTCGGGTACGCGGGGATGCAGACCTTCGCCGTGGCCATGCTGAGCGACGTCATCGCCGACGACGCGCGGGAGCGGGGCGGCGGGAACAGCCGCGGCGGCGCGTTCACCGGACTGTGGACCGCGGCGGAGGTGATCGGGGCCGGTGCGGGACCCGCGCTGTTCTCCGGGCTGCTGGCGGTCACCGGCTTCGTGTCGTCGAGCGCGGAGCACCGGGCGGCGCAGCCGGGGGCCGCCCTGACGGCCATTCTGCTGGGGGTGTCGCTGCTGCCGGCGCTGGTCCTGGTGCCGGCCGCGGTGTGTGCCCGGCGGCTGGCGCGCGACCGCGGGGCCCGGCCCGGCGGCTGAGCCGGGCCCCGGGCGCGGGGCTCATGCGCCGGGGCCCACCGGGGCGAGGAGCGAGGACAGCTTGGCCCGCCCGTCCCCCGGCGGGCGGGGCGCCGGCGGGCGGCGGGCGTCGGAGGTCCCGATGTACAGCCAGCCGAGCGACTGCTCGGTGCCGGCGAGGCCGAGCACGCGCCGCACCGGCGGGGCGTCGGCCAGGGCCCCGGTGCGCCAGATGGAGCCCCAGCCGCGCTCGTGCAGCAGCAGGATCAGCGTCTGGACCGCGCACACGGTGGCCGCCAGCTGTTCCCAGCGGGGGACCTTGGGGTGGTCCTGGGGGCAGAGCACCACGGAGATCAGCAGGGGTGCCCGCAGGGCCTTGGCGGCCGTCCGCTCGCGGTCGGCGGGGTCGCCGCCGGCCGCCTCGGCCATCGCCCCGCCCAGCAGGCGCCGTTCGTCGCCCCGGAGGACGACCAGCCGCCAGGGCTACAGCCGCCCGTGGTCGGGGGCGGTCATGGCCAGCTCGACGAGCTCCGCCAGCTCCCGGTCGTCCGGGCCGGGGCCGGTCAGGCGGGTGGCGCTGCGCCGGGCGAGCACGGTCTGTTCGACGTTCATCTTCCCCTGCACCTTCTCCACCCGGTTTCTCACCAGGGCGCTCGGCAATTCCTGCGCCCATGGTGGAGGGGGGAAATGGTGCGGGGACAGGGACGCGCGGCGCCCCTTAGCGGTCATGACCGGATCCGACCACACCGGAGGGGCGGGGGCGGCTCCTCCGGAAAGCGGCTTCTCCGGAAAGGTGTCACAAGAAGTAGCGCTGTGCCGCCCGTACGCCTTCGGCGAGGGCCTTCACATCGTCCTGCGAATTGTAGAGATAGAAGCTGGCGCGAGCCGTCGCCGGAATGCCGTAGCGGTCGCAGATGGGCCGGGCGCAGTGGTGGCCGACGCGGACGGCGACGCCCCGGTCGTCCAGGACCTGGCCGACGTCGTGCGGGTGGATCCCGTCGACGGTGAAGGCGATCGTGGCGCCCCGGTCCCGGGTCGTCCGGGGGCCGATGACGGTCACGCCGTCGATGTCGCCGAGGGCTTCGAGTGCGAGCCGGGAGAGGGTGTTCTCGTGCGCCTCGACGTTCTCCATGCCGAGGGCTTCGAGGTAGCGGATCGCGGCGGCGAGGCCGACCGCCTGGGGGGCCATGGGCACGCCGGCCTCGAAGCGCTGCGGGGGCGCGAGGAAGGTGGTGCGGTCCATGCGCACCTCTTCGATCATGGAGCCGCCGGTGAGGAAGGGAGGCATCCGCTCCAGCAGTTCCCGGCGTCCCCACAGCACGCCGATGCCGTTGGGTCCCAGCATCTTGTGCGCGGAGAAGGCGAAGAAGTCGGCGCCCAGCCCGGTGACGTCGATGGGCTGGTGGGCGACCGACTGCGCGCCGTCGACCAGCACCAGGGCGCCCACCGCGTGGGCGCGGTCGGCGATCTCCCGGACGGGGTTGACGGTGCCGAGCACGTTGGACTGGTGGGTCACGGCGACGAGCCTGGTGCGTTCGCCGATGAGCGCGTCGAAGGTGGTGGTGTCGAGGCGGCCGTCGTCGGTGAGGGGCACCCAGCGCAGGGTGGCGCCGGTCCGCCCGGCCAGCTGCTGCCAGGGCACGAGGTTGGCGTGGTGCTCCATCTCGGTCACGAGGATCTCGTCGCCGGGGCCGACGCGGAAGCCGGCGTACTCCTCCCCCGCCTGGCTCGCGTTGTTCATCGCGTAGGCCACGAGGTTGACGGACTCCGTCGCGCTGCGGGTGAAGACGATCTCGTCGGCCCGCGCCTTGAGGAATCCGGCGACGGTCTCGCGGGCCGATTCGTAGCCCTCCGTCGCCTCCTCGGCCAGCTGGTGCGCGCCGCGGTGCGCGGCGGCGTTGTGGTGGAGGTAGAAGTCCCGCTCCGCGTCGAGCACCTGGAGGGGCTTCTGCGAGGTGGCGGCGGAATCCAGATAGACGAGGCGCTGGTCGTCCCGGATGCGCCTGCCGAGGATGGGGAAGTCCTTCTTGATGACTTCGGGGTCGAATGCCGCATTGTCCAGGCTGGCTGTCACCGAGAACCGTCTCCCTTGGTGCTCAATACTGCTGACATATCGCTGACATATTTTCGTCGGTGTCCTTTTCCCAACCATCGTAGGGGGCACCGGCATTCGCCCGTCCGGGGGTCGCTCCCCTGAGCGCCCTGAACAGGACACGCCCTGTTCAGGGCGCCCTGGGGCGGCCATGTCCCGTGCCGCACCCGGGTGTTCAGACCACCCAGTGCGGGCGTTCGACCGCGGACTCCAGGGGCATCCCCTCGTCGAGCGAGGCGGCGAGGCGGCGGACCGCCTCGTCCAGGGTGTCGGCGGGCAGGGTGTAGGGGATGCGCAGGCGGTGCTCGAACGTCCCGGGGTCGGCGCCGAAGCGGGCGCCGCTCTCGATGCGCACGCCGTGGCCGAGGGCCCGGTCGGCGAGGGCGGAGGCCACGGGCCGCCCCAGGTCGACCCAGAGCGAGAGCCCGCCGGCCGGCAGCCGCCAGTCCCACCGCGGGGCGTGCCGGCCGAGCGCCGCGGCGAGCGCGTCCCGTTGCCCGCGCACCTGCTCGATGCGGGCGGTGAGCCAGTCCCCGGTGGACTCCATGAGGGCGACGGCGAGGAGCTGGTCCAGCACGGAACCGGCCATGTCCACGGTCACCCGCAGCCCGGCGAGTTCGTTGATCAGCCGGGGCGCGGCCCGCAGCCAGCCGATGCGCATGCCGCCCCAGAGGGTCTTGCTCAGTGAGCCGATGGTGATCACATGGTCGCCCTCGCCGGGTGCCGCGTGCGAGGCGTAGGGCGCCGGGACCGGGACATCGAGGGCGATGTCGGCGAGGGTCTCGTCGATCACCAGCCAGGTGCCCGACTTGCGGGTGGCGCGGACGATCCGGGCGCGCTGGGCGACGGGCATGAGGCAGCCGACGGGGTTCTGGAAGTCGGGGATCAGATAGGCCAGCCGGGGCACCACCTGGCGCAGCGTGGACTCCATGATCTCCAGGTCCCAGCCGTTCTCGGTGACGGGCACCGGGGCCATCCGCAGCCGGGCCCGCCGGATCGCCTCCAGGGCGTTGGGGTAGGAGGGGTTCTCGACCATGACCCGGTCGCCGGGCCCGCAGAGCAGCCCGATCGTCAGCATCAGGGCCTGCTGGGCGCCGGAGGTGATGATGATCTGCTCGGGGCGGGTCGGCAGGCCGCGCCGGGTGTAGCGGTTGGCGACGGCGGCGCGTAATTCGATGAGCCCGAAGGGGTTGTAGCCGGCCGTCTGGGCCCGCTCCGTCAGCCGGGGGGCGACCTTGGCCAGGGCGTGGGTGAGCACCTCCTCGGGCAGCGCCAGGGCCGCTGCCGTGAGGTTGATGAAGGCGTCGGGGGCGGGCAGGAGCCGGCTGACGCCCGCCGTCTCACCGCCGTCGGGCACGGCCGTCCAGGTGCCCGAGCCCCGGCGGCTGAGGGCGTAACCGCTCTCGCGCAGCAGGTCGTAGGCGGCGGTGACGGTGGCCCGGCTCATCCTGAGCGTGGGGGCGAGCTCCCGCTCGGCGGGCAGCTTCACATGGAGCGCTATCCGGCCGTCGAGGATCAGGGCGCGGATGGCCGCGGCGAGGTGGCGGTAGACGGGACGGGCCATCGTCACGTCAGAGAGCAGTGCGCCCAGCCTCCGGGCCCCGATCGACCTGCCGCCGGACTGCGGAGTGTACGTGTCAGGCATACCACTACCTCTGAATTGGTCGTGTTTTCCAGACCAATGAATGTACAGACTCGCCCACGTGGCAAGCGGGGCCACGGCGAACCGGCCACAAGGGGGCGGCCGTGGCCGGGAGTACCCGAGGGACGGACCGGGAAGTGGCCGGAGCGGCAGCCCGCATGACGGGACGTCAGTTCTTTGGGGGCGCGAGGAGGAAGGAGAGCCGTGTCCCACGCATCAGGACGCGTCGTCGTAGGGGTCAGCGGGTCGCTGGGCAGTCTGGCGGCGCTCCGCCGTGCGGTCCAGGAGGCCCGGCGCGACGGCCGGACGCTGGTGGCGGTGATCGCCTGGTCGCCGCCGGAGGGCGAGACGCTGTACCGCAGGGCGCCGTGCCCGCCGCTGGCCAAGGCATGGGCGGGCAAGGCGGCGGACCGGCTGGACACGGCCTTCCACGAGGCGCTCGGCGGGGTGCCGGAGGACGTGGACGTCGAGTTCGAGGTGGTGCGCTCCGAGCCCGGGTTCGCGCTGTGCGACATCGCCGACCAGGAGGGCGACCTGCTGGTCGTCGGCGCGGGCGGGCCGGGCCTGGCGGGCCGCCTCCGGTGGAGCCCGGTCCGCCGCTACGTCCTGGCGAGGGCGCGCTGCCCGGTGCTGGCGGTGCCCGCTCCCGCCGTGTCCTGGCGGACGGCCCGCGCCGCCCTGCGCCGGGTCGATCCGATGGACTTCACGCCACGGCGCGCCGACCCGCACGGGACGACGGCGTGACGTCCCGCGGCCGGCGGCCGGGGTTCCCGGGGAGGGCGCGCGCGGGCGCGCCCCGGCCGAGCCCGGTCAGCCGACGAGGCCGGCGAGCGGGGTGTGCAGGAGCGGGTCGCACATGAGGATCACGCCGAGGCCGGCCAGCACCCCGCCGGTGGCCATGGCGATCCGCTTGCCGGCCTTCAGCGCGCGCTCGGCCAGGAAGAGCAGGGTGAGGATGCCCATCCAGAGCAGGTTGTGCAGGCCCACGGCGACCTGGACCAGCATCAGGGCCCAGCAGCAGCCCAGGCAGTACAGGCCGTTGAGCACTCCGGCCCGCAGGGTGCCGAGCGAACCGGCCTTGAAGTCATGGGTGAGGACGAACGACAGCGGGCTGCGGCAGACGGTGAGGCAGCGCGTCTTGAGGCCGCTGAACTGGAACAGGCCGGCGGCCGTGATGACGACGCCGGCGCCCGCGACGGACCAGGGGCTGCCCTCGGAGACCGGGAGCAGCCAGCGCTTGCCCGCCAGGAGCAGCAGCGGCACGAGCCCGGAGAGCACCCAGATCAGCAGATAGCCACCGATGAACACCGAGGTCGAGACGGCTCCGGCGCGGCCCTTGGGGCGGGTGACGAACCGGTGGGCGGCGACCAGGGGCACGGCCACGGGCAGCATCATGGCGATCACCATGCCCGCCCACATCGCGAGGAACATCTCGGCCTCGGCGGCCGAGAGGGTGCCGGCGGCGGCGCCGTGGTGGCCGCCGTGACCGCCTCCGGACATCCCCGGCATGTCCGCCGTGCCCGAGGACCCGCCCGAGTGGGAGGACCCGCTCAGGTACATCCACCACCAGGCGAGGGCCGATACGGCGCACACCCACACCGCGGTGGTGAGGGTGAGGCGCCGCATCACGATCTGAGGCGCAGTGGTCACTCCGACCCCATCTTCATCGGGCCGAAGTCCGCGTGCACCAAGGGCCAGTCCCAGCCGAGGTCGGGGTCGACGAACCGGCTCTCGGTCTTGGCCAGCAGCCGCTCGCCACCGAAGGACATCAGGGCGTTGTGCACCGCGATGGGCGTCTCGCCGTCGCGGCCCAGCAGCGGCTTGACCGGGATGGTGCTGGCCCGGCCGAGCTGGAAGTAGGGCTTGTCCCCCGAGTCGTCGAGCTCGATGGGGACCCTGCGGACGCCCTTGAAGTCCTCGACGAGCGTGAACAGCAGGGCGAGCAGCCCGCCGGCCTTGCCGGTGAGGATCTGCTCCATGGCCTCGCTCTGCGCCTCGGGCGTCTCCTCGCCGATGTACACGGCGACCTTCAGGCCGCCGTCCCAGACGTGCTTGACGGTGCGGTAGGCCACGCCGAGCTTGCAGCCGGCCAGGTCGACGTCCCCGTAATGGCCTTTGTCGACGATGCCGACGCCGATGGCGTCGCAGGATCCGTGGGTCGGCGCTTCCGCGAACCAGCAGGGGCACGGCGTGCCGCAGTTGCACGCGCCCGCCAGGCGGCCCTCGATCGACCACTCCATAGCGCGAGTCCTTTCAAGGTCATTGACAGCTGTCCGACATGGGTGCCCGCCGGCGCAGGGCCGCGCGCCGGCGGGCGGGGCCGGCCGGGGTGCCGCGGGGGAAGGCCCGCGGCACCCCGGCCGCGCGGGTCAGGCCGTGGCGGCCGCCAGCTCGGCCTCCTTGGCGCGGGTGGCCTCGTAGGCCTCGACGAAGTACATGGTGAAGAGCTTGTACAGGTGGGCGAAGTGGCCGAGCAGCCGCTCGACGTCGGCGTCCGTCTTCACCAGCGTCATCAGGGTGTTCCACACATCGCCGGTGTGGTCCTCCTCGATGTCGTAGTTGACGTGCGTACGGGCGCCCTTGACCTCGTCCTTGCCGAGGGTCTTCTCCAGGTTGTCCAGCCAGTCCGGCTGGGTCTTGCGGGTCGTGTACTCCAGGAAGTAGCTGCTGGCTATGGCGGCCAGCGGCGTGCCCTCGAACTCCAGGCAGTAGAGGAAGTAGCCGTTCAGCAGCTTGGTGGCCAGGAACGGGTCGGTGGAGTAGACCTCCTCCGGCTCGATGCCCACCCGGGCCAGGTCGGCGAGGAAGAGACGGTCGTGCAGCATCTCGTCATCGGTGTACTCGGCCCACTCCTTGGCCGCCACCGGGTCGTGCAGGGTGAAGTAGCGGATGGCGTGGGCGTCGATGGTGCGCTTGCGGCGGATCCGCAGGATCGTCTCGATGGTGTGCCGCTTGTAGTACGGCATGTCGACCTCGGCGTCGCTGAGGAAGTGCGTGGCGTACGGCACCTCCTTGTAGAACTGCCCGATGTAGGCGTCGAGCTTCGCGTTGACCTGCTCGCGCAGCTCCGGGCGGATGATTTCGGTGTCGGACATGTGTGTCTCTCCTGGATCCTGTTGGATTTTCACTTGCCGATCGGCCGGCCGCCGGCCACAAGGGCTACTACTGGCCGACCGACCCCGAACCTGACGGCACCCGGGTTTCTCCGATGAGGTCCTCCATCGAGAAATCCATCTTGCCCGCCGCGGTGGCCTCGAGCAGCGGCCCGAATCCATAACCGGTCAACCGCTGCACGACCTCCGCCACATCGGCGACGATGGTGTAGTAATCGTCGCCGCGCTCCGGAATCTCGTACGGCCCGGCCACCACCTTCGCCCCGGACGCCTCGAAGCCGGAGAGTTTTCCGCCCCGGCAGTACGAGACGACCTTCTTGATGGGCAGATTGGCCAGCGCCCATTGCGAGGCCCAGCCGAACAGCAGCCGGGAATAGGGCAGATCCCGGCCATGGCTGGGTGCGGAGACCAGTCGCCCGAGTTCCCAGACCGTCGAGTCACCCTTCAACTCGTCGGGCAGGAGCCCGAGCTCCTCGATCTCCGTCGTGCAGGCCGTGACCGGCACGATGCGAAGGGTCGCCCGGACGCGATCGCCCTTGCGGAGCAGGAATACTTTGCCTTGAAGGTCACGGTCCTTGTCAAGCCACCAGAACTCGCTCTCCGGGAAGCGGGGTTCATAACGGAGCAGACGCAGGGCGTGGGCCTCCGAGAGGTCCTCTATGTTCTGCGCGAGTGAGAATCGGTAGAGGTCTTCCATGAATCCTCCCGAGTCGAACGGCGAAAGAGCAGCCCTCCCATTAAGTTCCTCATCATGGCCCCGCCAATAGCCGCTGGCCAGAAAAAGCCATGGCCCTGAATGGGGCATGCCCGGATGCAGACGTCCGGCACAGGGCGGCTACCAGCCCTGATGCGGGCACGGACGGTGTCCGCATCAGGTCATGCCCGGTTGATGCGCACACCCGCGAACGCGGCGGATCGATGGCATGATCCAGGATGGGGGAGGCCACCGGGCCGGGCCGGCGGGCCCATGCGCGACCGGGCCGGATCCGCGGTCCCACGGCCGCGCCCCCGGGGGCCGGCCGCCGGCCTCCGGGCCCCCGACCGCGGGTCATGGCCGCCCGGCCGGGCGTCCTCCGGACACAGAAAGTCACTGAATACTGTGGAAGCGCACATCGGAAAAGTCTCCGATCCCTCTCCGGGCGATGCCGTCGACGCCCTGGCGAAGACCGGCCGGGACGGCTCGCCGCAGGTCGCGGAGGGCGAATCCGCGGAGGGTTACCACCGAGGTCTCGGTGCCCGTCAGATACAGATGATGGCCATCGGCGGAACCATCGGCACCGGCCTTTTCCTGGGTGCCGGATCGGCCATCGCCCAGGCCGGGCCGAGCCTTATCCTCTGGTACGCCGTCGCCGGCGCGGTCCTCTTCGTCGTCATGCGTGCGCTCGGCGAACTCCTTGTCTACCGGCCCGTTTCCGGAAGTTTCGCCGAATACGCCCGCGAGTTCCTCGGACCGTTCTGGGGCTATGCCACGGCCTGGACCTACTGGATCATGTGGGTCACCACCGGAATGGCCGAGATCACCGCCGCCGGACAGTATGTCCATTACTGGGCGCCCGGTTTCGCCCAGTGGAAGACCGCACTCATCTCACTGCTGGTGCTGTTCGCTCTGAACCTTATTTCCGTGAAGGTTTTCGGCGAGCTGGAGTTCTGGTTCGCCCTCATCAAGATCGTCGCCATCGTCGGGATGATCCTGATCGGCGTCGGAGTGCTCACCATCGGTTTCAGCGCCGCCGGTGACACCGCCTCCGTCACCCATCTCTGGGCCGACGGCGGAATCGCTCCGCACGGTGTGTGGGATTCGACGATGACCCTTCAGATCGTCCTCTTCGCCTATCTTGGCGTGGAGCTCGTCGGGGTGACCGCCGGTGAGTCCAAGGACCCCGAGAAGAACATTCCGCGGGCCATCAAGAGCCTGCCCTGGCGATTCGGCATCTTCTACCTGGGCGCGCTGATCGTCATCCTTTCCGTGGTCAGCTGGCGGGAATTCCAGCCCGGCGTCAGCCCGTTCGTGGCCGCGTTCGCGAAGATCGGCATCCCGGCCGCCGCGGGCATCGTGAATTTCGTGGTGCTCACCTCCGCCCTGTCCTCGTGCAACGCCGGCGGCCTCTACGCCACGGCCCGCATGCTGCGCACGGCCGGGCGGAACGGACACGGCCCCAAGGTCCTGGGGCGGCTGACGAACCGGAACATCCCGGCCGTCGCGCTGACCGTCTCCGCCGTGACCATGGCGATCGGCGTGGGCATCAACGCGATCGACCCGGAGCACGCGTTCGTGTACATCACCTCGGTGTCCACCGGCGGCGCGATCCTCGTCTGGAGCGTCATCCTGGTCACCCACCTGCGCTACCGGCGGGCCGTCAGCGCCGGCCGGGTGGCGGCCTCGGACTACCGGGCGCCGGGCGCGCCGTACACCAACTACCTGGCGCTGGCCTTCTTCGCCTTCGTGACCGTGCTCATCGCGTCCTCGTCCGACAGCCGGGTGGCGCTGTACGTCATCGCGGGCTGGCTCGTCCTGCTGGGGCTCGGCTACGGGCTGCTGAAGCGCCAGGCGCGGGCGCGCCGGGCCGCCGAGCCCCACGGGAGCCGGTGACGCGGGTCCCGCGCGGCGGGCGGCCGGGAGACTCCGGGCCGCCCGGCCGGCTCAGACGACGCGCGCGCCGCCGCGGAAGACCGCCGCCACGGCGTGGACGGCCTCGATGCCGGTGAGCGGGTCGCCCGTCACGGCCACCACGTCCGCGTCGTACCCCGGTGCGAGACAGCCCTTGTGCGCGGCGATCCCGCACAGCCGGGCCGCCGTCGACGTCGCGGCGCGCAGCGCCTCCACGGGGGTGTAGCCCCGCTCGACCATCGCGACGACGCTGTACGGATAGCTGCCGTGCGGCTTGACCGGGAAGACCCCGGAGTCGCTGCCGCACGCGGTGGTCACGCCCGCCTGCCGCATGGCCGCGAGCCCGGCGGCCAGGCCCGGGATCCGCTGGGCGATGCGGGGCGGTGGCGGCGGGCCGCCCGGCAGCGCGCCGAGGGTCAGCGAGGCGACGACGCCGGCGCGGACCATCTCGTCGAGCACGCGGCGGTCGAAGTCGACGCCGTCGTCGGTGAGGAAGAAGCAGTGCTCGACGGAGTCGAAGCCGGCGGCGACGGCGTCGGCGATGCCGCTCGCGGCGTGGGCGTGCGCGGTGATGGGCAGTTCGTGCCGGTGCGCCTCGCGCACGGCGGCCCGTAACTCGGCGGGCCCGTACTGCGGGCGGTAGGGATCGGAGCCGGGCGTCAGGTCGCCGCCGGTGACCATCACCTTGACGACGTCGACGCCGCGCTCGGCGCGTTCGCGGACGGCCGCGCGCACCCCCTCGACGCCCTCGGCCTGGCCGCCGAGGAACCAGCAGTGCCCGCCGGGCGTGGTGACCGGGGGCCCGGCCGCCAGGACGCGAGGGCCCGCCGTGGGGTCCGCGGCGGTCTCCTCGCGCAGCCGCAGGGAGAGATAGCCCCGGTCACCGAGGTCGCGCACGGTCGTGACGCCCGCGGCGAGCGCCGCCCGGCCCGCGGCCCGCATCCGGTCGAGGAGCTCCGCGTCACCGGCCCGCCGGACCCGGCCGACGACGTCGTCGCTGGCGTCGAAGGCCAGGTGGACATGGGTGTCCACGAAGCCGGGCAGCAGTGTCGTGTCCCCCAGGTCGACGACGGTGGCGCCGGGCGGCGGCGCCCCGTGCGCTTCGACGGAGACGATCCGCCCGTCCTCGACGGTCACCAACGGCCGGTCGACGGGCTCCGGACAGGCCCCGTCGAACAGCGATCGCGCGCGTAATGCCAGCATCGGCCCTCCCTGCCACCGGGCAACCATGCCCCGTGGTGGCACGGTGCCAAACCGGGGCCGGCCCGCCCGCCCTGCTCAGCGCTCCTTCTGCGCCAGCCTGAGCAGGTGGTCGGCGAGGGCCTGGCCGCCCTTGGGGTCGCGGCTGATGAGCATCACGGTGTCGTCGCCGGCGATGGTGCCGATGATCTCGTGGACGCCGGCCTGGTCGATGGCCGAGGCGAAGAACTGGGCGGCGCCCGGCGGGGTGCGCAGCACCACGAGGTTCGCGGACGCCTCCGCCGAGATCAGCAGCTCGCCCGCCAGCCTGCCCATCCGGGCCTCGGTCGCCGACTCCCCCAGCGGGGCCCGGGGGGTGCGGTCGCCGCCCTCGGAGGGCACCGCGTAGATCAGCTCGCCGTTGGTGTTGCGGATCTTGACCGCGCCCAGCTCGTCGAGGTCCCGGGAGAGCGTGGCCTGGGTGACGGAGAGTCCGTCGTCGGCGAGCAGCTTGGCGAGCTGGCTCTGCGACCGCACCGGTTGCCGGCCGAGGATGTCCACGATCCTGCGGTGGCGGGCGGTGCGGGTCTGCGGTACGGCCTGTCCGCCGTGGAACGGCTCGGACTCCTGCGCCTCGGTCATCGTCTCGTCTGTCTCCGCATCGTCGTTCCCCGTGGCCTCGGAAAAGGCCTCCTACGCCCCCTCGCCGGCGGTCGCGGCGTCCAGGACGCCGGGCAGCGCCCGGAGGAACGTTTCCACCTCATCTTCGGTGATGATCAGCGGAGGGGCCAGCCGCACCACGTCGGGTGCGACCGCGTTCACCAGGAACCCCGCCTCCTGTGCCGCGTACTGCGCTTTCGGTGCGAGGGGCTCGGAAAGGACAATACCCAGCAGCAGGCCCGCGCCACGGACGTGGTCGACCGCGGGGTGGCCGAGCGCCTCGATCCCGTCACGCAGCAGCGCGCCCACGCGCCCGACGTGCCCGAGGATCCCCTCGGCCTCCAGGGTGTCGAGGACGGCCAGGGCGGCCGCGCAGGCAACGGGATTGCCGCCGAAGGTCGAGCCGTGCTGACCGGGTGTCAGCAGGTCGGCGGCGGGCCCGAAGGCCAGCGTCGCGCCGATCGGCAGGCCGCCGCCGAGGCCCTTGGCGAGGGTGACGACGTCGGCCTCGACGCCCTGCGCCCGGTGCGCGAACCAGTGGCCGGTGCGGCCGATACCTGTCTGGATCTCGTCCAGGACGAGGAGGGTGCCGGTGGCCCGGGTGATCTCCCGGGCGGCGGCGAGATAGCCGGCCGGCGGTACGACCACGCCGTTCTCGCCCTGCACGGGCTCCAGGACGACGAGCGCGGTGTCGGTGGTGACGGCGGCGCGGAGCGCGTCGGCGTCACCGTAGGGGACGTGGGTGACCTCGCCGGGCAGGGGCAGGAAAGGCGCCTGCTTGGCGGGCTGGCCGGTGAGGGCGAGGGCGCCCATGGTGCGGCCGTGGAAGCCGCCGGCCGTGGCGACCATGTGTGTGCGCCCGGTCCGCCGCCCGATCTTGAGGGCGGCCTCGACCGCCTCCGCCCCGGAGTTGCCGAAGTAGACGCGGCCGGGGCGGCCGTCGAGGGCGAGGAGGCGCTCGGCGAGGGCGACCGTCGGCTCGGCGGTGAAGAGGTTGGAGACGTGGCCGAGCGTGGCGATCTGCTCCGAGACCGCCCGGACGACCGCGGGGTGCGCGTGGCCGAGGGCGTTGACGGCGATGCCGCCGACGAGGTCGAGGTAGGGGCGGCCGTCGGCGTCCCAGACGGTGCTGCCGGCGCCCCGGACGAGCGGCACCCGCGGGGTGCCGTAGTTGTCCATGAGGCTTTCCTGCCACCGCCGGGTGAGTGCGGCGTTGCTCGCGGGGCTCACTGGTCGCCCTTCCTCTCTACTTCGTCGTGACCGTCCGGCACGACCATGGTGCCGATGCCCTCGTCGGTGAAGATCTCCAGCAGGATCGAGTGCTGGACCCGTCCGTCTATGACGCGGGCGGTGGTGACGCCGTTGCGCACCGCGTGCAGGCAGCCCTCCATCTTGGGGACCATGCCGCTGGCGAGCTCGGGCAGCAGCCGCTCCAGCTCGCTCGCGGTGAGCCTGCTGATGACCTCGTCGCTGTGCGGCCAGTCCTCGTAGAGACCCTCGACGTCGGTGAGGACCATCAGGGTCTCGGCGCCGAGGGCCGCGGCGAGGGCGGCGGCGGCCGTGTCGGCGTTCACGTTGTAGACGTGCCCGTCGTCGGCGCTGCGGGCGATGGAGGAGACCACCGGGATCCGGCCGTCGTCGAGCAGCGCCTGGAGGGCGCCGGTGTCGATCGCGGAGATCTCGCCGACCCGGCCGATGTCCACGCGCTCGCCGTCGATCTCGGGCAGGTGCTTGGTGGCGGTGAGGGTGTGGGCGTCCTCGCCGGTCATGCCGACGGCGAGCGGGCCGTGGGCGTTGAGCAGGCCGACGAGCTCGCGCTGGACCTGTCCGGCGAGGACCATCCGGACGACGTCCATGGCCTCGGGGGTGGTGACCCGCAGGCCCGCCTTGAACTCGCTGACCAGGCCGTGCCGCTCCAGCTGGGCGCTGATCTGCGGGCCGCCGCCGTGCACGACGACGGGCTTGAGGCCGGCGTGCCGCAGGAAGACGACGTCCTGGGCGAAGGCGGCCTTGAGCTCGTCGTCGACCATGGCGTTGCCGCCGAACTTGATGACGACGGTCTTGCCGTGGTGGCGCGTGAGCCAGGGCAGCGCCTCGACGAGGATGCGGGCCTTGGGGAGGGCGGTGTGCCTACGGGTGGCGCCCGCGGTGGCGTCGGGGATCGTCATGAGGAGTACGCGCTGTTCTCGTGGACGTAGTCGGCGGTCAGGTCGTTGGCCCAGATGACGGCGGTCTCGCTGCCGGCGGCCAGATCGGCGGTGATGCGCACCTCGCGGTAGCGCATGTCGACGAGGTCGCGGTCGTCGCCGATGGAGCCGTCGCGGCAGACCCAGACGTCGTTGATGGCCACGTTGAGCCGGTCCGGGTCGAAGACCGCGGAGGTCGTGCCGATCGCGGACAGCACCCGCCCCCAGTTCGGGTCCTCACCGTGGATCGCGCACTTGAGCAGGTTGTTCCGGGCGAGGGAGCGGCCCACCTCCACCGCGTCGTCCTCGCTCGCGGCGTTGATCACCTCGATGCGGATGTCCTTGGAGGCGCCTTCGGCGTCGCCGATCAGCTGGCGGGCGAGGTCGTCGCAGACGCTGCGCACCGCCTCGGCGAAGGCGTCGGCCGCGGGCTCCACGCCGGAGGCCCCGGAGGCGAGCAGCAGGACCGTGTCGTTGGTGGACATGCAGCCGTCGGAGTCGACGCGGTCGAAGGTCGTGCGGGTGGCCGCGCGCAGGGCCCGGTCGAGGGCGGGGGCGTCGACGTCGGCGTCGGTGGTGAGGACGACGAGCATGGTGGCGAGGCCGGGGGCGAGCATGCCGGCGCCCTTGGCCATGCCGCCCACGACCCAGCCGTCCCCTTCCGCCACGGCGGTCTTGTGGACGGTGTCGGTGGTCTTGATGGCGATGGCGGCCTTCTCGCCGCCGTGCGGGGAGAGTCCGGCGGCGGCCTTCTCGATGCCGGGCAGCAGCTTGTCCATCGGCAGGTACACACCGATCAGCCCGGTGGAGGCCACGGCGATCTCCCCCGCGCTGTGCCCGAGGGCCTCGGCGGCCTTCTCGGCGGTGGCGTGGGTGTCCTGGAAGCCCCGCGGTCCGGTACAGGCGTTCGCGCCGCCGGAGTTGAGGACGACGGCGGAGATCGCGCCGCCCTTGACGACCTGCTCGGACCACAGGACGGGGGCCGCCTTGACCCGGTTGGCGGTGAAGACGCCCGCGGCCGCCAGCCGTGGCCCTTCGTTCACCACCAGGGCGAGATCGGGGTTGCCGCTCTCCTTGATCCCCGCGGCGACGCCGGCCGCCGTGAATCCCTTTGCTGCGGTCACGCTCACTGCGACTCCTCGTTGGCTTCCCTGCCCGCGTGGGGCGGCTGTGCGGGACTGTTCGGTGGATCCTGGGGACCGGCCGGCGGGCCGCACGGCACGAGGCGTGCCAGTGCGGTGGCGACGGCGCGGCGGACGCTCACGGCGCCACCCCGCAGGTGGGCAGCCCCAGCTCCTCGGGGAGTCCGAGGGCGATGTTCATGCTCTGCACCGCGCCGCCGGCGGTGCCCTTGGTGAGGTTGTCGATCGCGCTGACGACGACGATCCGGCCCGCGGCCGCGTCGAGCGCCACCTGGACCAGGGCGGTGTTGGAGCCGGTGACGGCGCCGGTGGACGGCCACTGCCCCGCGGGGAGGAGGTGGACGAACGGCTCGTCCGCGAAGGCCTTGTCGTAGGCCGACCGGAGGCTCTCGGCGGTGACGCCCGGGCGGGCCTTGGCGCTGCACGTGGCGAGGATGCCGCGGGGCATCGGCGCGAGGGTGGGCGTGAAGGAGACGGTGACGCGCTCACCGGCGGCGGCCGAGAGGTTCTGGACCATCTCGGGGGTGTGGCGGTGGCCGCCGCCGACGCCGTACGGGCTCATGGATCCCATGACCTCGCTGCCGAGGAGGTGCGGCTTGGCGGCCTTGCCGGCGCCGGAGGTGCCGGACGCGGCGACGATCACGGCCTCGGGCTCGGCGAGGCCGGCGGCGTAGGCGGGGAGGAGGGCGAGGGAGACGGCCGTGGGGTAGCACCCCGGCACGGCTATCCGCTTGGTGCCGCGCAGGGCCTCGCGGCCGCCGGGCAGCTCGGGCAGGCCGTACGGCCAGGTGCCCGCGTGCGGCACCCCGTAGAACCGCTCCCAGTCCGCCGCGTCCTTGAGCCGGAAGTCGGCGCCGCAGTCCACGACCAGCACGTCCTCGCCGAGCCGCTCGGCGACGGCGGCGGACTGGCCGTGGGGCAGGGCGAGGAAGACGACGTCGTGCCCGGCGAGGGTCTCGGCGGAGGTCTCCGCCAGCACCCGGCCGGCGAGCGGCGGCAGGTGCGGCTGCACCGATCCGAGCCGCTGCCCGGCGCTGGAGTGCGCGGTCAGCGCGCCGATACGGACCTCGGGGTGGCCGAGCAGCAGGCGCAGCACCTCACCGCCCGCGTATCCGCTCGCTCCTGCCACTGCCGCATGGATTGCCATCGGTCCCTCCTCGTCGATGGCATGACTATACGAAGCGTTGAAGATTTATGCAATGCCCACCCCTGTCGAGAGAAGGTGAGGTACGAGATATCTTGATGTCGAGCAATGTTGCAGAGACGTGGAGCGGAGCACCTGGTGACTGACTCGACCATCATCTATACGCACACCGACGAGGCTCCGGCCCTGGCGACGCATTCCTTCCTGCCCGTGATCCAGGCGTACGCCCGGGCGGCCGGCGTCACCGTGGAAACCCGTGACATCTCTCTGGCCGGGCGCATCATCGCCGGCTTCCCCGAGTTCCTCGAGGAGAGCCAGCGCATCGAGGACGCCCTCGCCGAGCTGGGCGAGCTCGCCAAGACGCCGGGCGCGAACATCATCAAGCTGCCGAACATCTCGGCCTCGATCCCGCAGCTGAAGGCCGCGGTCGCCGAGCTCCAGGCGCAGGGCTACGCGCTGCCGGACTACCCGGACGACCCGAAGACCGAGCAGGACAAGGACGTCCGCGCGCGCTACGACAAGGTCAAGGGCAGCGCCGTCAACCCGGTCCTGCGCGAGGGCAACTCCGACCGCCGCGCCCCCGCCTCGGTCAAGAACTACGCCAAGACCCACCCGCACCGCATGGGTGCCTGGAGCTCCGACTCCAAGACCAATGTCGCGACCATGGGCGCCGACGACTTCCGTTCCACCGAGAAGTCCGCGGTGATCGCCGAGGCCGGCACGCTGCGCATCGAGCTGGCGGCGGAGGACGGCACCACCACCGTGCTGCGCGAGTCCGTGCCCGTCCTCGCCGGTGAGGTCGTCGACGCCTCCGTGATGCGCGTCGCCGCGCTGCGCGAGTTCCTGACGGCGCAGATCGCCCGCGCCAAGGCCGAGGGCGTGCTGTTCTCGGTGCACCTGAAGGCCACGATGATGAAGGTCTCCGACCCGATCGTCTTCGGCCACGTGGTGCGCGCCTTCTTCCCGAAGACCTTCGCGAAGTACGGCGAGGCCCTCGTCGCGGCCGGCCTGTCCCCCAACGACGGCCTCGGCACCATCCTCAAGGGCCTGGAGTCCGTGCCGCACCTGGGCACGGAGATCTCGGCGTCCTTCGAGGCCGAGCTCGCCGAGGGCCCGGCCCTGGCGATGGTCGACTCCGACAAGGGCATCACCAACCTGCACGTCCCGAGCGACGTCATCGTCGACGCCTCCATGCCGGCCATGATCCGCACCTCCGGCCACATGTGGGGCCCGGACGGCCAGGAGGCGGACACCCTCGCGGTGCTCCCCGACAGCAGCTACGCCGGCGTCTACCAGGCCGTGATCGAGGACTGCCGTGCCCACGGCGCCTTCGACCCGTCGACGATGGGCTCGGTCCCGAACGTCGGCCTGATGGCGCAGAAGGCCGAGGAGTACGGCAGCCACGACAAGACCTTCGAGATCGCCGCCGCGGGCACCGTCCGCGTCGTCGACGCCGCGGGCGCCGTCGTGCTGGAGCAGGCCGTGAACGCCGGCGACATCTTCCGCATGTGCCAGGCCAAGGACGCGCCGATCCGCGACTGGGTCAAGCTGGCCGTCACCCGCGCCCGCGCCGCCGGCGCCCCGGCCGTGTTCTGGCTCGACGAGAACCGCGCGCACGACGCGCGGCTCATCGAGAAGGTCAAGGCGTACCTGCCGGAGCACGACACCGAGGGTCTGCGGATCGAGATCATGTCGCCCGTCGAGGCGACGAAGTTCTCGCTGGAGCGCATCCGCCGCGGCGAGGACACGATCTCCGTCACCGGCAACGTCCTGCGTGACTACCTGACCGACCTGTTCCCGATCCTGGAGCTCGGCACGAGCGCCAAGATGCTGTCGGTCGTCCCGCTGATGAACGGCGGCGGCCTGTTCGAGACCGGCGCCGGCGGCTCCGCGCCGAAGCACGTCCAGCAGCTGGTCAAGGAGAACTACCTGCGCTGGGACAGCCTGGGCGAGTTCTTCGCGCTCGCGGCGAGCTTCGAGCACCTCGCGCAGACCACGGGCAACGCGCGCGCCCAGGTGCTCGCCGACACCCTCGACCGCGCCACGGCCACGTTCCTCAACGAGGACAAGTCGCCGAGCCGCCGCCTCGGTGGCATCGACAACCGCGGCAGCCACTTCTACCTGGCGCTCTACTGGGCCCAGGAGCTGGCGGCGCAGAGCGACGACGCCCAGCTCGCGGAGGCGTTCACCGCGCTCGCCAAGTCGCTGGCCGAGCAGGAGCGGACGATCGTCGACGAGCTGATCGCCGTCCAGGGCTCGCCGGCCGACATCGGCGGCTACTACCAGCCGTCCGTCGAGAAGGCCGCGGCCGTCATGCGCCCGTCGGCGACCTTCAACGAGGCGCTCGCGACCCTCGCCTGACCGCGACGGCGGGACGGCCCTTCCAGGCCACCCACCGCCCGCACCCGATGAACGACCGCCCCCGACCGGCATTCCGCCGGCCGGGGGCGGCCTGTTTCCCGGGGGTGTCCCTTTCGGGAGAGGGGCTTACGAGGGAGGTCTCCCGGCCGGTCAGGCCGGCTTCCCGCCGAGGGACTCCAGCAGCTTCCGGAGCGAGTCGGCGAGGGCGTCCCGCTCGTCCCGGTCCAGGCCGGCCAGCAGGCGTTCCTCGGTGGCGATGTGGTCGGGCAGCACCCGGTCGATGAGGGTGAGGCCCTCCTCGGTGAGGGAGACGACCATGCTGCGGCCGTCCGAGGCGCTGGGGGTGCGGGTCACCAGGCCGCGGGCCTCCAGGCGGTCGAGGCGCTGGGTGATCGCCCCCGAGGTGACCATCGACGACCGCATCAGCTCGGCGGGCGTCAGGCGGTGCTCGGCGTTGCTGCGGCGCAGGGTGGCGAGGACGTCGAACGAGGCGGCGTCCAGCCCGTGCGCGGTGAACGTGCGGCGCAGCTCGGCGTCGACCAGGCGGGAGAGCCGCGAGAGGCGGCCGATGACCGCCATGGGCGAGGCGTCGAGGTCGGGGCGGCGCGCGCGCCACTGTTCCAGTACTCGGTCGACGTGATCTGTCATGCCCCCAGCCTAAGCAGTTCCTTAGCGGTGAGGTAAACCCTGGACGGATACCTTAGCGGTGAGATACATTGCTTTAGTGCTAAGCAATCGATTCGGGACCGTCGCACTGACCGCCCTCGCGCCCGCCATCTGGGGTACGACCTATCTGGCCACCACCGAGCTGCTGCCGCCCGGCCGGCCGCTGCTGGCCGCCGTGGTGCGGGCCCTGCCCGCCGGGCTGGTCCTCGTCGCCGCGACCCGGCGGCTGCCGAGCGGGATCTGGTGGTGGCGGGCGCTGGTACTGGGCGCGCTCAACATCGGGGCGTTCTTCGCCCTGCTCTTCGTCGCCGCCTACCGGCTGCCGGGCGGGGTCGCCGCCACCATCGGCGCCCTCCAGCCCCTCTTCGTGGCCCTCCTCGCCGCCGGCCTGCTCGGTGAGCGCCTGACCCGGCGCACCCTGCTCACCGCCGTCGCGGGGGTGGCGGGCGTCAGCCTCCTCGTCCTCCGGGCCGACGCCCGGCTGGACGCCCTCGGGGTGGCCGCGGCGGCGGGCGGCGCGGTCGTCATGGCCACGGGCGTCGTACTCAGCAAGCGGTGGGTCTCCCCCGCGCCGCTGCTCGCGACGACCGGCTGGCAGCTGGTCGCGGGCGGGGTCCTGCTGCTGCCCGTCGCGCTCCTGGTCGAGGGCCCGCCGCCGGCCTCGCTGAGCACCGCCAACCTGGCCGGCTACGGCTATCTGACGGCCGTCGGCTCGGCCCTCGCGTACGCCCTGTGGTTCCGGGGCATCCGCGAGCTGTCCCCCACCCAGGTCACCTTCCTCGGGCTGCTCAGCCCGCTGGTGGCCACGGCACTGGGCCTGGCCGCCCTCGGCCAGGGGCTCACCTGGGCCCAGGCGGCGGGCGGGCTCGTCATCCTCGCCGCGCTCGTGGTGGCGCAGCGGCGGCCCGCTCCCGGGGCCCGGCCCCCGGCCGGCCCCGCCGGCGCGCCCCGCGCCGCGGTGCCCGCCCGCTCGGCCCGCTGAAGCACCCGGATCACCGGCGCAGCACCCCTTGAACATCCGCTGAACATCCGCACGTCCGTCGAAGGAGCAGGAAAGATGCGCATCACCGTGTTCGGAGCGGCCGGCAACGTCGGGAGCCGCGTGGTCACCGAGGCCCTCGGCCGGGGCCACGAGGTCACCGCCGTCGTCCGCCGCGAGGCCCGCTTCCCCGAGCTGCCCGCCGCCGCCCACGCCCGCACCGGCGACGCGGCCGACCCGCGGGACGTGGCCCGGCTCGCCGCCGGCCAGGACGTGGTCGTCACCGCGACCCGGCCGGCCCAGGGCAGCGAGGGCGACCTGCTCACGACCACCGAGGGGCTGCTGACCGGGCTGTCCGGGACCGGGGTCCGCCTCCTGGTCGTCGGCGGCGCGGGCAGCCTCACCGTGCCCGGTACCGGCGGCACGACCGTGGCCGACGCCCCGGACTTCCCGCCCTCCTGGCGGCCCATAGCCCTGGCCTGCAACGCCCAGCTGGCCGCCTGCCGCGCCGCCACCGAGGTGGACTGGACGTACCTGAGCCCGCCCGCCCTCCTGGAGCCGGGCACCCGCACGGGCCGCTACCGCCTGGGCACGGACGAGCTGATCGTCGACGCCAAGGGCGAGTCGGCCGTCTCGATGGAGGACCTGGCCGTGGCGCTCCTGGACGAGGCCGAGAACCCCCGGCACCGGCGGACGCGGTTCACCGTCGGGTACTGACCGCGCCGGGCGGGCACGGGGGTCCCGCCCGTACGCGTCAGCGGCCCTGGAGCCGCTCCAGCTCGCGCCGGTCGCGCTTGGTCGGGCGCCCGGCGCCGCGGTCGCGCACGGCCGCCACCGCGACCTGCTCGCGCGGCGGGGGCGGCGGGCTGTTGTCGACGTAGCACTCGGCGGCCACCGGGGCGCCGACCCGCTTGCGGACGAGCCGGGAGACGACCACGATCCGCTCGTGCCCGGCCAGGCGCAGCCGCACCTCGTCACCGGGGCGCACGGCCTGCGCGGGCTTGACCCGCTCGCCGTTGACCCGCACGTGACCCGCGCGGCAGGCCGTCGCGGCCAGCGAGCGCGTCTTCGTGAGCCGCACGGACCAGATCCAGCTGTCGACCCGCACGGGCCCCTCGTCTTCAGCCATGCCCCGACTCTAGTGCCCCCTCCGCCGGGAACCCGGCACTCTCGCCCGGATGCCCACGGGGACGGGCCGTTCGCCCCCGCCGACCGTAGACTTGGCACCGTCCCAGCACACGTGTCGGACCTCGAGACGAAGGGCACGCCAATGCATGCGAGCAAGGGCGACCGGTTGGTGACGCACGGCCGCGTGGTCGGGGAGCACGACCGCGTCGTGGAGATCGTGGAGGTCCTGGGGCCGAACGGGACCCCGCCGTTCCGTGTCCGCGCCGAGAACGGACACGAGACGATCATGTCCCCGGGCCCCGACACCTCGGTGGACCACCGCCGTCAGTCCACCGACCAGGTCTAGCGCTCCGCCACGGCTCAGCGGGGTGGGCGCGCGCGGCCCGGATAGTGGTCCTGGACCACGCGCGCCATCGCCCCGATCGGGTCGCTGACCACGAATTTCGCCGAGAACCAGACGTGGCCGAGCACCTCCGGGCAGCCCCGGGCGAAGGAGAGGTGCCGGGAGAGCTCGGCCGGGTCCTGCCAGGGGGCGGGCTGCCCCGGGTCGCCCGCCCGGTAGAGCGCCTCGCCGATGTACAGCTGCACATCGGTGCCGCGCACGGCCTCCGCCCACCACGGCACGAGCTTGGCGTAGTCGGCGGCGGCGAAGCCCAGGTGCCAGTACACCTGCGGGACGATGTAGTCGATCCACTCCTCGCGCACCCATTTACGGGTGTCCGCGCCCAGGTCGTCGTAGGTCTGGACACCGGCCCTGGTGTCCGAGCCCCGGGGGTCGGTGGATCTGTTGCGCCAGACGGCGAAGGGGCTGATCCCGAAGCGCACGTGCGGCTTGCGTGCCCTGATCCGCCGGCCCATCTCCCGCACGAGGCGGTCGATGTTGTCGCGCCGCCAGGCGGCCCGGTCGGGGAAGCCCGTGCCGTGCCGGGCGTACGCGGCGTCGTCGTCGAACTTCTGCCCGGCGACGGGGTAGGGGTAGAAGTAGTCGTCGAAGTGCACGCCGTCCAGGTCGTAGCGGGTGACGGCGTCGAGCATCGCGTCCTGGACGAAGCGGCGGACCTCCGGCAGGCCGGGGTTGTAGTAGAGCTTGCCGCCGTAGCGCACCACCCAGTCCGGGTGCAGCCGCGCGGGGTGGGTGGCGGTCAGCTTGCGGGGGTCGGTGTGGTTGGCGACGCGGTAGGGGTTGAACCAGCCGTGCAGTTCCAGGCGGCGCTTGTGGGCCTCACGCACGGCGAAGGCCAGCGGGTCCCAGCCGGGATGCCGCCCCTGGACCCCGGTCAGGTACTCCGACCACGGCTCGTGGGGCGAGGGCCAGAAGGCGTCGGCGGTCGGCCGCAGCTGGAGGACCACGGCGTTGAGCCGGCGGGCCACGGCGGCGTCGAGGAGCGCGATCAGCTCCGCGCGCTGCCGGTCGGGGGTCAGGCCGGGCTTGGACGGCCAGTCGACGTTGACGACGGTCGCGATCCACATTCCGCGGAACTCACGTTTCCGGTGGAGCTCACCCGGCTTGCGGACGTCGGCGGCTCCCGGGACCCCCTCGCGGGCGCTCGCCTCCTCCTTCGCCAGCATCGCGGACATCACTCCCGCGGCGGCCACGGTGAACCCTCTTCGACTCATACGCCCCATATGCGGCCCACTCCTTGTCGGATCGGTCACACCATACGGCGGGAGCATGCCCGCCCCGGCCAGCCGGGCACCGCCTGTCGCGGAGTAACGTCTGGATCGAGGCGGGCACGCGCCGGGGGTCCTCCCCATCGCTACCAGCGGTAAGAGGTACGGCCACCCGCCGGACGACCAAGATCAGCGAAAGGCACGATGTGACGGACACTGTGGCAGACGTGGCACGCGTCGGGGTGGTGGGCTGCGGCCAGATGGGCGCGGGCATCGCGGAGGTCTGCGCCCGTTCCGGCCTGGACGTCAAGGTCGCGGAGACCACCGGCGAGGCCCTGGAGCTGGGCCGCACCCGCCTGACGAACTCGCTCGGCAAGGCCGCCGAACGCGGCAAGATCACCGAGGAGGAGCGGGACGCGACGCTGGCGCGGCTGAGCTTCACCACGGACCTGGGCGAGTTCGCCGACCGCGACCTCGTCATCGAGGCGGTCGTCGAGAACGAGCAGGTGAAGACGGAGATCTTCCGGGTGCTCGACCAGGTGATCACCCGCCCGGACGCCATCCTGGCCTCCAACACCTCCTCCATCCCGCTGGTGAAGCTGGCCGTGGCGACCTCCCGCCCCGACCAGGTCATCGGCATCCACTTCTTCAACCCGGCCCCGGTGCAGAAGCTCGTCGAGCTGATCCCCGCGCTGACCACCGGCGAGGAGACGATCAAGCGCGCCGAGGCCCTGGTCTCCCAGGTCCTGGGCAAGCACGCCATCCGGGCGCAGGACCGCTCCGGCTTCGTCGTCAACGCCCTCCTCATCCCTTACCTGCTCTCGGCGATCCGGATGTTCGAGTCGGGCATCGCGAGCCGCGAGGACATCGACAACGGCATGGAGCTCGGCTGCGCCCACCCCATGGGCCCGCTGAAGCTCACCGACCTGATCGGCCTGGACACGGTCGCCTCGGTCGCGGACAGCATGTACCAGGAGTACAAGGAGCCGCTGTACGCCGCTCCCCCGCTGCTCCAGCGCATGGTCGACGCGGGCCGCCTCGGCCGTAAGACCGGTTCGGGCTTCTACACCTACTGACACACCTGCCGGGCCGGCCCGCCGGCGCCCCCACGGGCCCGCGGGCGGACGCCCACGGGCCCCCGCGGCGCCCCGGTGTGACGCCGCGTCACCGTCGCACACCCGTGTTCGCACGGGGTGTGCGACGGTGACCCGCACTCACCCTCCGCACACGCTCCCGCCCCCTGCGTCCGCGCGGTTGACTCCCCTCGTGAACACACACACGGAGAGTCTTCCGGAAGGGGTACGTACCGTGACCAGCCATCCCGAGCACGCCGTCAAGTCGTCGGCCGAGCTCGCGGAGCTCCGTCGTAGCCTCGATGTCGGCGTCGTCCGCATCGACGGCCACCTCGCCCTCCTCACCCAGCGCAGCGATCAGTCGGAGCGCGACATCAGCGAGATGGCGGTGCGGCTACGGGCCCTCGAACACGGCAGGTGGCCGCTGCCGTCGCTCGCCGCGCTCACCGGGCTCGCCGCCCTGGGGCTGACCGTCTGGCAGGCGGCGGGCCGGTGAGCACGGTACGCACCTGATCCTCACCCCGGCCCCCGTCCACGGGAGAAGGTGCTCAGCCGAGCCGCATGTGGTGCAGGAGCAGCAGCGCCGCCGCCATGTTGGCGGCCGGCACCTCGCCGCGGCCGATCATGTCGGGCACCAGCTTGAGCGGCACCCATTCCCGGCGGTCCGACTCGAAGCCGTCCTCCGGCTCGCCCATGCACTCGGCCTCGTCCGACCAGTAGATGTGGTGCCGGGCGTCGGTGAGGCCGTTGGACGGCTCGACGGACATCAGGTGCCGCAGGGGGCCGGGCCGCCAGCCGGTCTCCTCCTCCATCTCCCGGGCCGCCGCGAAGGCCGGGTCCTCGCCGTCCTCGACGACACCCGCGGCCAGTTCCCAGCCCCAGGTGTCCGTGATGAAGCGGTGCCGCCACAGCAGCAGAACCTCATTGGCCTCGTTGACCACCGTGGCCACGGCGACGGGCCGCAGCCTGATGACGAAGTGATCGAGGTGGCGGCCGTCGGGGAGTGCGACATCCGCGAGATTGACCCGGAACCAGCGGTTCGAGTAGACCGTCCGCTCCTTGAGATTCTTCCAACGCACGTATTGCCACCTTCCGCCAAGGTGGCCACCTCCCCGGGCGCTGTCCTCACAAGGGCACGCGCAACGCCCCGTCGATCATCTCGGCGGCCTCGGCGGTAGCCGCACACCCACTCTCGATCAGGTGCTCGCGCACCGCCCGGAGCCGGTCCCGTAAGCGCTGCGATTCCATGCCTCTCGCCTGCTCGGTCATCTCCCGGGCGGTGGCCACCGCCTTGTCCGCGTCTCCTTGACGCAGCTCGATGTGCGTGAGCATGGCGAGCCGGTGGACACGGCCCCGGTCGTGGGCGGGGGTGTCGACGGCGCGGTCCGCGTGCTCACGGGCGGGCCCGAGGTCGCCGAGGCTGAGCAGGGCCTCCGCCACCTGGACATTGACCAGGCCCGGCTGGACGTAGCCGGTCTCGGCGGGTTCCGCGCCGCGGTGGATGCGCTCGGCGGCGGTCTCGGCGCGGCGGATGCAGGCGAGCGCCCCCGCGCCGTCGCCCAGCCGCGCGTACGCCTTGGCCTGCATCGCGTAGAGGTCGGCGGCGAGCGCCGGGGTGAGCTCCGGCCCGGCGGACCGCAGCGCGGACTCGGCGAACGCGACGGCCTGCCGGTACTCCCTCATGAACAGCGACTGGTTGACCAGCAGGGCGATCACATACGCGCCGAGGCCCCGGTCCCCGCTGGCCTTGGCCAGCCGCAGCGCCTGGTGGAAGTAGCGCTGGGCCAGGCCGTGGGCGTCGGAGTCGTAGGCGCAGATCCCGGCGACGGCGACCAGCCCGCCCGTGGCCCGGTGGAGCTGACGGCCCGTCTCGTCGGTGTAGCTGCCGCGCAGCAGGGGCGCGGCCTCGGCGTTGAGGAAACCGACCACCCGGGCGCGCGTGGCGATGCCGCCGGCCTTGCGGTACATCTGCTCGTAGTGGGCGCGGGCGGCGCGCAGCATCTCGATGTCGTCCATGGAGACCCGGGTCAGGCCGCGCCGGGAGACATCGGCGTCCTCGGGCGGGTTCTCCCACTCCCAGACCGGGATGACGGCGGGCGTCCCGGTGACGGCGGGCGCGCTGACGATGTGCTCGCGCTGCTGTTCGTCCGAGCGCCACAGGGCGGTGGCGCGCTCGACGAAGCCGGAGAGCGGGGTGTTGGGCAGCCGGGGGCTGCCCGGGGTGCCGAGGCCTATGTCGTCGAGGGTGAGCGCGCGGCGCAGCCGCTCCCCGAGGACCTCGCAGATCAGGTCGGGCACCTGGCCCCGGGGGCGCTGACCGCGCAGCCAGCGGGCGACGGCGGTGTGTTCGTAACGCAGCGCCAGACCCCGGGCCCGGCCCGCCGCGTTGACATGGGCGGCAAGTCCGGCGTGGGAGATGCCCGCCTCGTCGAGGATGGCGTCAAGCAGTGTGTTGGGCTCCATCCTGCCCTCCGGTGCGCTCGGTGAGGTCAGCGTAGTGGAGATCCCTTCGCACGGGGTGTGAACCGGACGTCGCCGAGCGTCAGAGCGGAGCGGTGTCTTCCAGCCGCCGCGAGGGCGTTTCCCGGGGGTCGAACGGGCGGGCACCGGAGGTGAGCGCACCGGGGCGCGGGGCGGTGCCGGGGACCCGGCAGCGGTCCCGGCGGAGCACCATCAGGGCCATGTCGTCGGACAACCGGCCCCCGGTGTGGCGCAGCAGCGCCGTCCGCACCCGCTCGACGACCGCCGCCGGGACGACGGGGGTGACCGGGGCCGCGTCGGCCAGGACCCGCGCCAGCGGGAAGAACTCCCCCCGGGCGTCCCGCGCGTCCTCCGCGCCGTCGGTGTGCAGCACCAGGGCGTCGCCCGGCGCCAGCCACGTCAGCCGCAGGACCGGCAGCTCCGCGGGCAGCGGGAACAGGCCGAGCGGGGGCAGCGGATCGCCGCGCCCCACGGCCGTGGCGCGCACCCGGTGCCCGGGGGTGCGGGAGAGGCGGTAGGGCCAGGGGTGGCCGCAGTTGAGGGCCTTGACGAGGCCGTCGGGGCCCACCTCCAGGAGCAGGACGGTGACGAACTCCTCGCCGAGCGCCCGCTCGCCGAGCTGCCGCTGGAGCGCGCGCTCCAGGCGGCGCAGCACCCCGGGAAGCTCCGGCTCGTCGTGCGCGGCCTCGCGGAAGCTGCCGAGGACGGCGGAGACGGTGCCGATCGCGCCGAGGCCGTGGCCGCGGACGTCCCCTATGACGACGCGGACGCCGTGCGGGGTGGCCAGGGCCTCGTAGAGATCGCCGCCGACGAGCGCGCCCTCGCTGACGGACAGATGGCCGCCGGCGAGGGTCATCCCGCCGAGCCGGGGCGGCAGGGGGCGCAGCAGTGTCCGCTGCGCGGCGGCGGCGACCTCGCGGGCGCGCTCCAGCTCCCGCAGGAGCCGGCGGCGGCCGGCGGTGAGCAGATGGGCGAGGGCGGCGACCGCGACGACCGCGCAGCAGGTGCCCAGCCGGGCGGCGGCGTCGAGGCGGCCGGCCGAGCCCAGCGGGACGAGCGCGAGGAGGGCGCAGACCCCGGCGAGCAGCACGCACTGGCGGCGGCCGGTGCCGGCGCAGGCGAGGGCGGGCGCGGCGGCGAGCAGCTGGACGAGATGGGTGCCGCGGGGGCTCAGCAGCTCCGCGGCGACGACGGCCAGCACCCAGAGTCCGGGAAGCGCGAACACCATCCCCTCCCCAGCGCACCGCCCTTGTCCGGATCATGCCGTCGGCCCCCCTAGCAGCAATGACGCACTCGATTCTCGCGAGCACTCACCGCCGAGTAACGACCTGACCCTTCAATTCCACCCTATTGAGTGATATTCGGACACTCAGGGACGATGGCACGCGCGAGGGGCGCACCCGGTGAACCGGATGCGCCCCTCGGTGGCCCGGCGGCTCACACCGCCGGACCGGGTCCCGGAGGACCCGGTGGAAACAGCGGGACTCACGCCCCGCGCAGCACCGCGCCCGTGCGCGCGACCGCCGAGGCGACGGCGGCGTCGCGGGCGGCCGAGGCCTCGTCGGCCGTCAGCGTGCGGTCCGCGGCGCGGAACCGCAGCGCGTACGCCAGCGACTTCTTGCCCTCGCCGAGCTGCTCGCCGACGAAGACGTCGAACAGGCGCAGCGACTCCAGGAGCTCGCCGGCGCCGGCCCGCAGGGCGGCCTCGACGTCGGCGGCGGGCACCGAGGCGTCCACGACGAGCGCGACGTCCTGGGTGGCCACCGGGAAGGCGGAGACGCGGGGGGCCTGGAGGGGACCGGTGCCGGCCCGCTCCAGGAGGTCGAGCTCGATCTCCATGGCGCAGGTGCGCTCCGGCAGGCCGAAGGCCTTGGTGACGCGCGGGTGGAGCTCACCGGCGCTGCCGACGAACACCTCCTGGCCGTCGATGACGGCGAGCAGCGCGGCGCAGCGGCCCGGGTGGAACGGCGCGTGCTGGTCCTGACGGACGATCAGCTCCACGCCGGCCTCACGGGCGACCGTGCGGCCGGCCTCGACGGCGTCCGCCCAGGTGGCCTCGCGGCCCTTGCCCCACCAGCCGGCCAGCTCGCGGGAGCCGGCGAGGACGACGGCGGCCCGGCGCGGCTGCCGGGGCAGCGCGGCGTTCAGGCCGGCGATCTCCTCGTCGGTCGGGCGGCGGTCGACGGGCAGCCGGACGGCGGCCGGCTCGTCGCCGGTCGGCCGGAAGACCAGGCCGGTCTCGAACAGCGCGAGGTCGTGCCCACCGCGGCCGTCGTTGCGCCGCAGGGCGGCGAACAGGCCGGGCAGCAGCGTGGTGCGCAGCGCCGGCTCGGTGTCGGCGAGCGGGTTGACCAGGCGCACCACGGTGCGGCGCGGGTCGTCGGCGGCCAGGCCGAGCTGGTCGAGGGCGGCGTCCCCGAGGAAGGGGTAGTTGAGCGCCTCGACGTAGCCGGCGCCGGCGAGGGCGCGGCCGACCCGGCGGTGCAGACGCTGCCGCTCGGTCAGGCCCCGGCCGGCCGGCGGGCGCGGCAGGGTGGAGGGCAGGTTCTCGTAGCCCTCCAGGCGGATGACCTCTTCGGCGAGGTCGTTGGGGTCGGTGAGGTCCGGGCGCCAGCTGGGCACGGTGACGATGAGCTCGTCCTGCCCGTAGACGTCGCAGCCGACCTGCTGGAGGCGGCGGACGACGGTCTCCCGGCCGTACTGGACACCGGCGACGCGGTCCGGGTGGTCGGCGCTGATCGAGATCGTGCGCGGCCCGCTGGGGGCGACGATCTCGGTGACGCCGGCCTCGGCGGTGCCGCCCGCCAGCAGCACCATCAGGTCGACGGTGCGCTGGGCCGCCGCGGAGGCGGCGTTCGGGTCGACGCCGCGCTCGAAGCGCTTGGACGCCTCGGAGGACAGCTTGTGGCGCCGGGCCGTACGGGCGATGGAGACGGCGTCGAAGTGCGCGGCCTCGATGACGATCTCGGAGGAGCCCTGACCGGCGGCGTGGTCGCCGATCTCGGTCTCGGCGCCGCCCATCACACCCGCGAGCCCGATCGGGCCGCGGTTGTCGGTGATCACCAGGTCCTCGGGGTGCAGCGTGCGCTGGGTGCCGTCGAGGGTGGTGAGCTTCTCGCCGCGCTCGGCACGGCGCACGCCGATCGTGCCGTCCACGCGGGACCGGTCGTAGGCGTGCAGCGGCTGGCCCAGCTCGAGCATCACGTAGTTGGTGACGTCGACGGCGAGCGAGATCGGGCGCATGCCCGCCTTCTGGAGGCGGCGCTGGAGCCAGATCGGGGAGCGCGCCTCCGCGTCGACACCGGTGACGGTGCGGGCGGTGAAGCGGGAGCAGCCGGCCGGGTCGGCGACCTTGACGGGGTAGCCGTAGCTGTTGGGCGCCGGGACGTCCAGCAGGGCCGGGTCGCGCAGCGGCAGGCCGTAGGCGGTGGCGGCCTCGCGGGCCACACCGCGCATGGACAGGCAGTAGCCGCGGTCCGGGGTGACGGCGATGTCGAGGACCTCGTCGACGAGCTCCAGGAGCTCGATCGCGTCGGTGCCCGGCTCGTACTCCTGCGGGAGCACGATGATGCCGTGCGTGCCGTCGTCGCCCATGCCCAGCTCGTCGCCCGAGCAGATCATGCCGTGCGAGGTGCGGCCGTACGTCTTGCGGGCGGCGATCGCGAAGTCACCGGGCAGGACGGCGCCGGGGAGCACCACGACGACCTTGTCGCCGACGGAGAAGTTGCGGGCGCCGCAGACGATCTCCTGGGGCTCGCCGGTGCCGTTGGCGGTGCCGACGTCGACCGTGCAGAAGCGGATGGGCTTCTTGAAGCCCTCCAGCTCCTCGATCGTGAGGACCTGGCCGACGACCAGGGGGCCCTTCAGACCGGCGCCGAGCTGCTCGACGCGCTCGACCTCCAGGCCGGCGGCAACGAGCTTGGCCTGCACGTCGCGACCGGTTTCACCGGCCGGCAGGTCGACGTATTCCCGCAGCCAAGAAAGCGGGACCCGCATCAGATCTCCATCCCGAACGGCCGGGTGAAGCGCACGTCACCCTCGACCATGTCTCGCATGTCTTCGACGTTGTGGCGGAACATCAGCATTCGCTCGATGCCGAACCCGAAGGCGAATCCGCTGTACTTCTCCGGGTCGATGCCCGCGGCGATCAGCACCCGGGGGTTGACCATGCCGCAGCCGCCCAGCTCGATCCAGCCCTCGCTGGAGCACGTGCGGCAGGGGCGGTCGGGGTTGCCGACCGACTCACCGCGGCACACGTAGCACTGCATGTCCATCTCGGCGGACGGCTCGGTGAACGGGAAGTAGTTCGGGCGCAGCCGGGTGGACATGCCCGTGCCGAAGAGCGCCTGGACCATGTGGTCCAGGGTGCCCTTGAGGTCAGCCATGGTGAGGCCCTCGTCGATGGCGAGGAGCTCGACCTGGGTGAAGACCGGGGTGTGGGTGGCGTCCAGCTCGTCCGTGCGGTAGACGCGGCCGGGGCAGATCACATAGACCGGCGGCTCGCGGTCGATCATCGTGCGGACCTGCACCGGGGAGGTGTGGGTGCGCAGCACGACGCCGGAGTCGGCCTTGCCCTGCTTGTCCTGGACGAAGAAGGTGTCCTGCATCGCACGGGCCGGGTGGTCCGGCTCGAAGTTCAGCGCGTCGAAGTTGAACCACTCGGCCTCGACCTCGGGGCCCTCGGCCACCTCGTAGCCCATCGCGACGAAGACGTCCTCGATGCGCTCGGAGAGCGTGGTCAGCGGGTGCCGGGCGCCGGCGGGGGCGCGGTCGTACGCGAGCGTGACGTCCACGGCCTCCTCCACGAGCACCCGGGCGTCGCGCTCGGCCTCCAGCTCGGCCTGGCGGGCCGCGAGGGCCTTGCTGACCGCGCCGCGGGCCATACCCACGCGCTTGCCGGCCTCGGCCTTGGCCTGCGGCGGCAGGGCGCCGATCTCGCGGTTCGCCAGGGACAGCGGCGACGTGGGACCGGTGTGGGCGATCTTCGCCTCGTGGAGGGCGGAGAGGTCGGCGGCCGCGGCGAAGGCGGCGAGCGCCTCGTCCCGCATGCGCTCGAGCTCTTCCGGTTTCAGTGCCTCGACCTCGACAGGGTCGTACGACTTATTGGGTGCGGACATCTCTTCCCGTGCTTCCGATTGTCCCCCAGCTACCGCTGGGAGGTACCCCCAGGCTTCGCCTTCGCTGCGCGGCTTCGCCCCTGAGATGGTGCCAAGGTCGTGCCAAAGGTGCCAAAGGTCGAGTCTAAGGGGCGCGCGTGGTGGGGTGGGCCCGTGGGCCGCGCCGGGGGGAGCTCCCCCCTGTCTCCCGCCGGTTTCTCAGCCCTGGGTGAGGAAGGCGGGGGCGCCCACGGGCAGGGTGAAGCGGAACTGGGCGCCACCCCGGACCGCCCGCTCCACCGTGATCGTCCCGCCGTGGGCCTCGACGATGCCCTTGACGATGTACAGGCCCAGGCCGGTGCCCCCGCGCTTGCTGCCCCGCCAGAAGCGGGTGAAGACACGACTCATGGACTCCTCCGGGATGCCGGGCCCCTCATCGCTCACGGTGACCGCCGTGCCCTCGGTCCGGGCCTTGGTCAGCGCCGGGGACACCGCTATGGTGACCGTTCCCGCGCCGTGGCGCACGGCGTTTTCCAGGAGGTTGCCCAGCACCTGGTCGATCTTGTCCGGGTCGGCCCAGAGATCCGGCAGCGGATCCTCCACCTCGACCCGGAAGCGCTCCTCGGGATGCCCGGCGGCGGTGTAGGCCTGGATGTGGCGGCGCACGGCGGCGACGACGTCGACGGGCTGGCGGCGGACCTCCAGCCGGCCGGAGTCGATCCGGGAGATGTCGAGCAGCTCGGCGATCAGCCGGGTGACGCGGTCGGCGTCGGCGTCGACGGTCTCCAGCATCAGGCGCTTCTGGTCGTCGGTGAACCGCTCCCACTTCGCGAGCAGCGTCGCCGTGAAGCCCTTGACGGACGTCAGGGGCGAGCGGAGCTCATGGGCGACGGTGGCGATCAGCTCGGCGTGGCTGCGCTCGGTGCGGCGACGGGCCTCGGTGCCGCGCAGCTGGACGACCAGCCGGCGCACCGGGCCGTTGGGCCGCTCGCGGACGTAGCGGGCGGAGACGAGGACCTCGCGGCCGCCGGGGAGCAGGAGATTGCGCTCCGGCTGGCCGATCCGGGTGGTCAGACCGCCGTACGGGTCGGTCAGCGGCCACCAGCGGCGGCCCTCCAGGTCCTCGAAGGGCAGGGCGCTCTCCAGGGACCGGCCGAGTGCCTCGCGCGGCGCCACGGCGGTGATCCGGGCGGCGGCGGCGTTGAAGCAGGTCACCCGGCCGTTCTCGTCCGCCACGACCAGGCCGTCCGGCAGGTCGTCGGGGTCGATCCCGAGGCCCGGCAGGGACGCCTCGCGGGCCCCGCGGGCTTCCCTGACACCGTGGGTGTCAGGAGAAGCGGCCGGACAGGCGTCGGCCACGCTTCCGGAAGTCCTGACGTTCATCATCCGCACCCCCTCCCGAGCCCCCGGGGGCAACCCTACTAGCTGAAGGTCACGGAGCGGCACCCTCCGGGTGCACGCTGCGCACGGGCGGAGGCGTAGAGGCACACGGCGGCGGCCGTGGCGAGGTTCAGACTCTCGGCCTTTCCGTGGATCGGCACCCGGACGACCTCGTCGGCCAGGGCCCGGGTCTCGGCGGGCAGGCCCCAGGCCTCGTTGCCGAAGATCCAGGCGGTGGGGCCGCCCATGGTGCCCTGGTCCAGCTCGGCGTCCAGGTCGCGCTCGCCCGCGCCGTCGGCGGCCAGGATCCGCGCCCCGGCGCCCTGGAGGCCGCGCACGGCCTGCTCCACGGGCACGCCCACGGCGACCGGCAGGTGGAAGAGGGAGCCGACGGAGGCCCGGACGGACTTGGGGTTGTAGAGGTCCACCGAGGCGTCGGTGAGCACCACGGCGTCGGCGCCGGCGGCGTCCGCGCAGCGCAGCACGGTGCCGGCGTTCCCGGGGTCCCGGACGTGCGCGAGGACCGCGACCAGCCGGGGCCGGCCGGCCAGGATCTCCTCGAAGGGGGTGTCCAGGAAGCGGCAGAGGCCGACGATGCCCTGCGGGGTGACGGTGTCGGACATCTCCGCGATGACCTCGTCCGTCGCGATCAGCACGGGCACACCGGCCTCGCGGGCGGCGGTCACGACGTCGGCGTGCCGCTCGGCGGCGTCCGGCGTCACGTACACCTCGATCAGGTGCTCGACGGCCTCGCGGACGGACTGCGGCCCCTCGGCCAGGAAACGGCGTTCCTTGCTGCGGAAGCTGCGCTTGGTAAGACGGCGGGCCGCGATGACTCGGGGCGATCGCAGGGACGTCAGCTCGGGGGCCGCCATGGGCTCACTTTCGGTTGCTGGGCGTGCCGTGCGGTGTCGGGGTTCGTCCCGGCACCCCCGGTCCACGCCGTCGTGATGGGGTTCCGGCCCGGCGGAATCGGCTGCCCGGAGCTGCGGGTCGGCCGTGCGGCGCGGGGGCCGGACGCGAGCGGACCCGCAGGCCGGAAGGCCTGCGGGTCCGCTCGATGCCTTGGGGCGCCGGGATCAGGCGGCGGCCTTCGGGGCGTTGACGTCGGCCGGCAGCGCCTTCTGGGCGACCTCGACGAGCGCGGCGAACGCGTTCATGTCGTTGACCGCGAGCTCGGCCAGGATCTTGCGGTCCACCTCGATGTTGGCGGCCTTCAGACCCTGGATGAGGCGGTTGTAGGTCATGCCGTTCTGGCGGGCAGCGGCGTTGATGCGCTGGATCCACAGCTGACGGAAGTCGCCCTTGCGCTTCTTACGGTCGTTGTAGTTGTAGACCAGGGAGTGGGTGACCTGCTCCTTGGCCTTGCGGTACAGGCGCGACCGCTGGCCGCGGTAACCGCTGGCCGCCTCGAGGATCGCCCGACGCTTCTTGTGCGCGTTGACTGCGCGCTTGACGCGTGCCACTTGTTAACTCCTTGTAGCGGGGCCGCGGTGCGTTCTCACGCGGCCCGAATTCGAATGGGTCCCGGTCCGACGCGCACCCCGTGGGTACGGGGCGCGGAGCGTCACTTGCCGAGAAGCTTCTTGATCTTCTTGGCGTCGCCCGGGGCCATCTCGGCGTTGCCGGTGAGGCGACGCGTCAGCTTGGACGACTTGTGCTCGAGCAGGTGGCGCTTGCCGGCGCGCTCGCGCATGACCTTGCCGGAGCCAGTGATCTTGAAGCGCTTGCTGGCACCGGAGTGCGTCTTGTTCTTCGGCATGCGCCGTATCTCCTCGTCGGTGGCGCTTCTCCGGCCCGCGGACGGGCACACGGAAGCGTCAGCTGTGTTCGGTTGCTTTCCGGGGCGAACCCCGGGGGCGATCCGCGGGGCGAGGCCCTCGGATCACGCCTCTGCGGGCTCCTCGGCGGACTGCTCCTGCTCGGCGGAGTCGTCCGCGGCAGAAACACCCTGGCGCTCCGCCTTGCGGGCGGCCTGCGCCTCGCGGGCTTCGGCCATCGCCTCGGTCTTCTTCTTGTGCGGACCGAGGACCATGATCATGTTTCGGCCGTCCTGCTTCGGGTTCGACTCGACGAAACCGAGGTCCTGGACGTCCTCCGCCAGCCGCTGGAGCAGTCGGTAGCCGAGCTCCGGCCGGGACTGCTCGCGACCACGGAACATGATCGTGATCTTGACCTTGTCGCCCTGCTTGAGGAACCGGACGACGTGACCCTTCTTGGTGTCATAGTCGTGCGGGTCGATCTTCGGCCGGAGCTTCATCTCCTTGATGACCGTGTGCGCCTGGTTCTTGCGCGCCTCACGGGCCTTCATGGCCGACTCGTACTTGAACTTCCCGTAGTCCATGAGCTTGCAGACCGGCGGACGTGCGTTCGCGGCCACCTCGACGAGGTCGAGGTCGTACTCCTGCGCAAGCTCCAGGGCCTTGGCAAGCGGCACAATGCCGACCTGCTCGCCACTGGGACCGACAAGTCGCACCTCGGGGACGCGAATCCGGTCGTTGATGCGGGGCTCGGCGCTGATGGATCCTCCTCGGTAGCACCACGCGGCCGCCTGGCGGACAGCCACGTAACGTCTGTTTCGTCAGACCAACCGCGCCGGTGCACAAAAAATGCCCCGGACGGGACACAGGCGGGGCTCCATAAATACCGGAACGCCGCGGTGCGATCCGCGGGGCATATCGGGCAGCTCCATCGTCCGTACGGAACGATGGGCGCCGCCTGACCGGAGACCTGCCGGCCTGAAGCCGACCAGGTGGGAGAACGGAGCCTCCACTTGTGGGCCGGGCACGAGAGTGTCCAGCCGGTCATGTGTCCTCACCTTAGCAGCGTTGACACGTAGCGTGCCAACCCGTGGCGAACCGATTCGCCGCCGGGCCGTATCGTGGGCGCCATGAGCGACGCGACCCCCACCGGCGAGACGCCGGACTTCGACACCATGACCCGTGACATCGCGGACGTACCCGCGGTCGAGGTGATCACGACGGTCGCGGTGCACCTGATGAGCTCGGCGGCGGTCAACCTCGGACTCGCCGAGGAGGGCGACCAGCACAAGGACCTCGACGAGGCCCGCAAGCTGATCACCGCCCTGGCGGGTCTGGTCACGGCCAGCGCCACCGAGATCAGCAACTTCCACGCGGGGCCGCTGCGCGACGGCCTGAAGTCCCTCCAGCTGGCCTTCCGCGAGGCGTCGGTCGTGCCGGACGAGCCCGGCCAGGGGCCCGGCGAGAAGTACACCGGCCCCGTCTTCGGCTGAGCCCCTCACTCACTCCTCCTCGCGCGCGTCCGGCCGGGCCGGCTTCACACCGCCCGGCCGCGACGACGTCGAGAGCTCGTCCGCCAGGTTGGCCGGGCCCATCCTCGGGTGGGTCAGCTGGTGGGCGAGGGCCGCGAGCGCGCCGCCGACCAGCGGCGCCACGATGAACAGCCACAGCTGGGCCATCGCCGGGCCGCCCGCGAAGAGGGCCGGGCCCAGGCTGCGCGCCGGGTTCACGGAGGTGCCGGTCAGCGGCACGCCCACCAGGTGGATCACACCGAGCGCCAGGCCGATGGGCAGCCCGTCGAAGCCCACGACGGCCACCTTGTGGGTCACCGCGAGCACGACGAAGACCAGCAGGAAGGTCAGGACGACCTCCGCGAGGAACGCCCCGCCGGTGTTGATGTGCACCAGTGAGCGGTCCCCGTAGCCGTTGCTGCCGAAGGCACCGTGCGTCTTGAGCCCCGGCACCTGCTTGGCCAGCAGGAACAGCACCGCCGCGCCGACGATGCCGCCGAGCAGCTGGGCGACCCAGTACTCGATGGCCGTACGGAGCGTGATGCGGCCCTCCACCAGCAGCCCCAGCGTCACCGCCGGGTTGACGTGGCACCCCGAGATCGGGCCCAGCGCGTACGCCAGGGCCAACAGGGTGAAGCCGAACGCCAGGGCGATGCCGAGCACACCGATGTAGTCGGCCGCGAGGACCGCGGAGCCGACGGCGAAGAAGACCAGCAGCGCGGTGCCGAGGAACTCGGCCGCGACGGTTCTCGTCTGTACGGGGTCGAGCCGCAAAGACCCCAGATTCACGGCGTCCATCGGTCCTCCCGGGGATCTCGTGGACTGTCTTCGCATTGTCGGACGATCCCCGGGTGCCCGCCTGTCGGCCGGTGGCTCAGCGCGTGAAGAGCGGCTCCCCCGGGAGCGTCGCCCCCGCCGGGAGCAGGGCCATGTCCAGGCCCCTGACCAGCCGCGCCCGCAGCACGTCGTCCGCCGCCAGCGCCGTCGCCACCCGCCGCACCGTCTCCTGCGGCGCCTCGTCCTCGGCCAGCGCCAGCGCCAGCGTCCCGTCGGCGTCCCGCGCCGGGCCCAGGTACGCCCGCAGCACGCCCGGCTCCGCGGCCAGCACCGCGCGCAGCGCCTCGGCGACCGCCGGATCCGCCAGCGGGTCGGTGCTCCCCCGCCCCTCGGCCAGCGCCAGCAGCGCCGGGCCGGTCAGCGCGTACGGCACCGGGCCCGCCATGTCCAGGACGATCGTGTCCGCCTTCTCGTGCGCGGCCGCCTGGAGCGCCTGGTGCAGCGGCACCGCCACGGGGCGCGCGTCCGCGCGCCAGCGGGCCAGCGTCTCCGTCGACGTGAACGCCGGCAGCGCCTTGCGCCCGCCGGGCGCCTCCAGCGTCGGCACGGCCATATCACTGGTCTTCTCGCGCTTCAGCCCGTCGGGCCCCGTCTCCACCTCACCGAGCACGGCCACCACGGGCACGAGCAGCCGCGCCTTCGGCAGCGCGGCGAGCACCCGCCCCTCGGCGGCCGGGTCCGCGGCCCAGGCGGCGAGCGCGTCGGCGAGCGCGGGGTCGGCCGAGCCGTTGTCGTCGGAGAATCCGGGGTCCGGAATGTTCTTCAGCACGGTTTGAGCCTACCGGCCGGGGATGCGGGGGCTTTGAGCGGTTGTCCCTCCTCGGAACGCCGCCGTCCGGCCTCTGCGCGCTGTCACGTGCGGCGGCGTTTCCCGCTGCGGGGTCCGCTGCGCGGGGGCGGGTGCGTTGCCGGGTGCGGCGTTGTTTCCGCTGCGCGGGCGGGTCCCGCTGCGCGGGGCGTTCACCGTGGCGGTGTCGGGCCTGCGCGGGTGGTGTCGGGACTGCTTCGCTTTACGTCCCGACACCACCCGCGCAGGCCCGCCCCCTCCCGTGAGTGGGGGGTGAAAAAACCGTCGTGGTCACGGTCAGCCGACATGTGCGGCTCAACCCCCGCGTCTTTCCCCACCCACCCGCAGGAGGGGACGGGCCGGAGGGGTGGTCGCCGGGCGTAAAGCGAAGCAGCCCGGCGACCACCCCTCCGGCCCGGCACCGACCTGAAAGCCCCGCGCAGCGGACCCGCCCCGCGCAGCGGAAACAACGCCGCACCCGAAGAACGGACCGCCCCGCGCAGCGGACACCGCACCCGAAGAACGGGCCGTCACCGCCGCGACGGCCGTCGCCAAAGCACCGCCGCCGCGATCAGGAGCAGGACCCCACCCGCCCCGCCGCAACGGCCGTGGGCATATCGACCCCCGCCGGGCGGCGGCGTTCATGGGGCCCGGGGCCGAAGTACCTGGCCGCGTACTCGCGCGGTACCCGCGCCGGGGCGGGCCGGCCCGCGATCGCCGCCGCCGGGTCGACGAAACCCGCACCCAGCGCGTCGCTGCGCCCACCCGGTGGCGTGTCCCGGGCCGTCTTCACGATCAGCTCACGGACCTGGGCGGGGGTCAGTCCGGGGTGGGCCGCGCGGACCAGCGCCACCGCTCCCGAGACGAAGGCGGAGGCCGCGCTCGTCCCCCAGCCCTCGTAGTAGCGGCGGTCCGGGTCCGCGATGACGACGTCGACGCCGGGGGCGCTGACCGCCGCGTACCAGCGGCGGGTGGAGAAGGGGGCGCGGTTGCCGTAGCGGTCGACGGCGGTGACCGCGATGACCCCGGGGTAGGCCGCCGGGTAGGAGACGTGGTCGCCCTGTTCGCCGCCGTTGCCGGCGGAGGCGACGACGACGGCGCCCTTGTCGAGGGCGTACTGGACGGCGGCGTCCTCGCGGGGTTCCGGGTGGGCGGTGGCGCTGTCGTCGCCCAGGGACAGGTTGATGACGTCGGCGCCGTGGTCGGCGGCCCAGCGGATGCCCTCGGCGAGGGCGGAGCCACGGGCGCCGCGGGCCTTCGCGCGGGCCGGGTCGCCGTCCTCCAGGATCACCCGGACCGGGAGGATCTTCGCTTCGGGGGCGACGCCGAGGACGCCGTCGGCGCGGCCCTCGCCGTGGCCGCGGCCGGCGATGATGCCGGCCATGGCGGTGCCGTGGCGGGCCCAGGCCCGGTCCCCGGGTCCGGCGCCGAAGCCGATGAGGTCCTTGCCGGGCAGCACCTGCCCCTGGAGGTCGGGGTGCCCGTCGTCGACCCCGGTGTCGAGCACGGCGACGGTCACGCCCGCGCCCTTGGTGGTCCGCCAGGCCTCCTCGGTGTGCAGGGCGTCGAGGGCCCACTCCTGCACGCGTATGCCGTCGGCCGCCACCGCCCGGGACGGCAGGGCGGTGAGGACGAGGGCGGCGGTGAGCGCGGCGGCCGCGCGGGGGAGCCGTCTCGCCGCGGCTCGCGCGGGCCGCCTCACCGGGCGTCCTCGCGGGCCGCCGCGCGCAGCGCCCGCCGCAGGGCCGCTTCCATCCGTTCGGCCAGCGCGGACGCGTCGTGGCCGAGGCCAGCCTGGGCCGGGGCGGTGGTCGCGCCGTGGGCGACGGCCTGCGCGGCGGGCTGCGGGGGCATGTCCGTGCGGCCGTCGGCGAAGCCCGTGACGGTGTAGACGACGGCGGGGACGTCGACGAGGACGCCGATGTGCCAGCTGACGCGCTGCGGGTCGCCGAAGCCCTCGGCGACGGTGCCGGGGGGCGCGTACGGGCGGGGCATCAGATCGGTGCGCTCGGCGAGCCGTTCGCCGGTGAAGCGGGTACGCAGGGCGCGCATGCCCTCCTCGTCGGTGGCCGTGACGAGGAGTCCGACCGTGGTCACGGTGGTGGACGTGGCGTCGGTGTACGTGGCCCGCAGCAGGCGCGCGCAGCCCGCCGGGGCCAGGACGCGCGCCAGCGGCGGGTCGAAGGCTCCGGCGCAGTCGGCGTCGGGGGCGACGCCGACGCGGGTCCAGCGGCGGTCCGCGCCACCGGGGCCCGCCCCGGCGCCGCGCACGGTGGGAGGGAAGAGCTCGTCGACGGGGACGGTCCGCCACAGCGTGCGGCCCTCCGCGAAGTCCCGTTCCGCGGCGGTCCGTCGGCCGGGGGCGTCCGCCTGCCGGCCGGTCGCCACGGCGCCGCCGATCAGGCCGACGCCGAGGACGAGGCAGACGGCCGCGGCGACGGTGCGCACGGGACCGCGGGCGCGGACGGGCGCGGGTTCGGCGGCGGTCTCCGGGGCGGCGTGGCCGCGCGGTTCGGCGAAGAGGGAGGGGGGCAGCGGGGCCGTGCGCGGCGGGTGCACGGGGAGCGCCTGCGCGGGGACGGACGGCCGCCGCGCGGCCAGCGTGGGAGCCGACTGCGGCCTGGGGTCCGCTTCGGTGCTCAACCTGCGCTCTCCCTCGCGAGCTGGCGCGCCGTGCCCGATCGCCCTTCGGGACAGGCCGGTTCGTATCCGGACATCACGCCGTGGCGCACGGCCCACGGCGTGCCCGCCACTTTACGGGGCGGGCGGTATCGAAGACCATCCGGTCCGGCCGGCCGGCCGTGTTCTCCCGCACCCGGCCCCTACCGGGCGGCAGGGTGGTCTGGCAGGCTGCGGCCATGCCGGCTCCTCCCGCTCGTACCGCAGACCGGGCCCGCTACGACCGGGCCACCGCCTCCCTCGACGCGCCGCTGGCCGTGGTGGACGTCCGGGCGTTCGACGCCAACGCCGAGGACCTGGTGCGGCGGGCCCGGGGCAAGCCCGTCCGGGTGGCCAGCAAGTCCGTGCGCTGCCGGGCGCTGCTGGAGCGGGTGCTGGAGCGGGACGGGTTCGCGGGCGTGATGAGCCATTCGCTCGCGGAGTCGGTGTGGCTGGCGCGTTCGGGTTTCGACGACGTGCTGCTGGCGTATCCGTCGGCCGACCGGGCGGCGTTCGCCGAGCTGACGTCGGATCCCAAGGTGGCGGCGGCGGTCACCGTGATGGTGGACGACCCGGCCCAGCTGACGCTGATCGACGCCGCGCGGGCGGGCCGCGAAGAGGTACGGGTCTGCCTGGAGTTGGACACCTCGCTGCGGTTGCTGGGCGGGCGGGTGCGGATCGGGGCGCTGCGCTCGCCGGTGCACTCCCCCACGGGGCTGGCGGAGCTGGCGCGGCTGGTGGAGCGCCGGCCCGGCTTCCGGGTGGTGGGGCTGATGGCGTACGAGGCGCATGTGGCGGGTGTGGCGGACGCGGTCGCGGGCCGGCCGGTGCGGTCCGGTGCCGTGCGGCTGCTCCAGGCGGCGGCCCGCCGGGAGCTGGCGGTGCGCCGGGCCGAGGCGGTGCGGGCCGTACGGGCCGTGGCGGAGCTGGAGTTCGTCAACGGCGGCGGCACGGGCAGTGTGCAGCACACGGCGGCCGAGGCGGCGGTGACGGAGGTGGCCGCCGGGTCGGGGCTGTTCGTGCCCCGGCTGTTCGACCACTACACGTCCTTCCGGGCCCGTCCGGCGGCGCTGTTCGCGCTGCCGGTGGTGCGCCGCCCCGGCACGGGCGTGGTGACGGTGGCGGGCGGCGGCTATCCGGCGTCGGGGGCGGCGGGCCGGGACCGGCTGCCGCGGCCCTGGCTGCCGGCCGGGCTGCGGCTCGACGGGCGGGAGGGCGCGGGCGAGGTGCAGACCCCGCTGGTCGGGCCGCCCGCCGACGATCTGCTGGTGGGCGACAAGGTGTGGTTCCGGCACGCCAAGGCGGGCGAGCTGTGCGAGCGCTTCGCGGCGCTGCACCTCGTCGACGGCGACCGGGTGGTGGAGACGGTCCCCACGTACCGGGGCGAGGGCCGGACGTTCGGCTGACCCTCGCCCGGGAGCCGGCGGCACCGATGCCCGCCGGCTCCCGTACCGGGCTCAGACCCGGTCGAGCTGGTCCGGGATGACCGAGCCGTCGGCGCGCCGGACCGGCATCTTCGAGCCGTCCTCGGCCGTGGCGCCCGTCGTGGCGCACGGGTACGCGCCGGACTTGCGCGGCATCGGCTCGATGAACATCGGGTTGGCGACCCAGCGGCCGTCCGCGTCGTCGAAGGCGCGGCACATCAGCTCGGACTTGTTGCGGTTGATGGCCACGTGCGCGCCGGTGGCGTCGTTCACGAACGTGACGTCGGTGTCCGCGTCGCCCGCGCCGAGGGCGATGCGGTGCGCGAAGTCCTGCTTCTGCCAGGCCTTGGCGCCCTTGATCTTGAAGATCTCCTGGTTGATCATGCAGCGCTTGCCGTCCATGTAGGGCAGCGCGTCGCCCCGGCCGGTCTCGACGCCGCCGCAGCCCTTGATCTGGGTGGTGAGGCGGCCGTGCTCGGTGACGCTGCGGATGCCGATGGTGTGCTCGCGGTCGAGGCCGACGCCGCTGGACCAGGCCTCGGCGATGGGCTCGGAGGAGGCGGAGACGATGTAGACGTCGAAGCCGGCCGCCTTGAGCGTGCGGATCAGGTCCTTCTGCTGGTCGTAGTAGCGGACGTAGCCGGCCAGGGTGTGGGTGCCGACGGTCTGCTTGGTACCGACCGGCGCGGCGAGCTGCTCGGCGCGCGCCTTCTTGGCGAAGGAGGTGAGCTGGTCCGGGGTGCGGCCGGCGAAGAGCTGGGGGATCCAGGCGTAGGCGGGCACGGTGCGGCGGTGGTTCCAGTCACCCGCGAAGGCGGCCTCGCCCGCCATGGTCTGCGACTTCTCGCGGATCTCGAAGATCTCGTCGGCGCAGGCGGCGTTCTTCGAGGTGGGCAGCGGCCGGCCGGCGCGCACCTCGGTGCCGCAGGCCTTGGTGAGGGCCTTGTCGGCGGCCGGGGTGAGCCAGGCACTGGTGTCCCGCCAGCTCTTGGGCCGGAGGATCTTGTCGTGCTTGAGGGCCCAGGCGAGCGTGGCGTCCGTGATGTCGTTCTTGACGACGGTGTTGTCCCAGTCGAAGGCGGCGACGGGGCGGGGGCCGCCCTTGCCGGAGCAGGTGCCCCGCTCGTCGATCATCTTCTGGAGCTTGGCGCGGTTGTCACCGGCCCAGGTGAGGCTCTTGTCGAGCTGGGGGCACTTCGCGCGGGACGCGCGGGCCGGGTCATGGGCCGGGGCGGCGGTGGCGGGGACCGTGGTGGCGAGGGCCGCGGCGGCCAGGAGGCCGACGACGATGGCGGGCTTCTTGCGCATGCGTTCTCTTACGTGCGAGGGGGGCAGGACACGCCGGGGCCGGCGGGTGGCCCGCCCCGGCGCTTGATCATGGACCTTACACAGGGGTCACATAGGCGCCCGCGATGCCACCGTCGACGAGGAACTCAGCGGCGTTGACGAAGGAGGAGTCGTCGCTGGCGAGGAAGGCGACGGCGGCGGCCATCTCCTCGGGCTCGGCGAACCGGCCGACGGGCACGTGCACCAGGCGGCGGGCGGCGCGCTCCGGGTCCTTGGCGAAGAGCTCCTTGAGCAGCGGGGTGTTCACCGGCCCGGGGCAGAGGGCGTTGACGCGGATGCCCTCGCGGGCGAACTGCACGCCGAGCTCGCGGGACATGGCGAGGACGCCGCCCTTGGAGGCGGTGTAGCTGATCTGCGAGGTGGCGGCGCCCATCACGGCGACGAAGGAGGCGGTGTTGATGATGGAGCCCTTGCCCTGGCGCCGCATGTAGGGCAGCGCAGCCTTGCAGCAGAGGTAGACCGAGGTGAGGTTGACCTCCTGGACGCGCTTCCAGGCGTCGAGGCCGGTGGTGAGGATGGAGTCGTCGTCCGGCGGGGAGATGCCCGCGTTGTTGAAGGCGACGTCGACGGAGCCGTAGGTGTCGAAGGCGGTCTTGAAGAGCGCCTCGACCTGCTCGGGGTCGGTGACGTCGACCTGGACGAAGAGCCCGCCGACCTCTTCGGCGGCGGCCTTGCCGGCCTTGTCGTCGATGTCGGCGCAGACGACGTTCGCGCCCTCGGAGGCGAGGCGCCGGGCGGTGGCCAGGCCGATGCCGCTGCCGGCACCCGTGATGACGGCGGTACGGCCGACGAGTCGGCGGCACACGGGGGTCTGGTCGGTCACTTGCGCTCCTCTGTGCTGATGAACACGTTCTTGGTGTCGGTGAAGGCGGTCAGCGCGTCGGGTCCCAGTTCGCGGCCGAGGCCGGACTGCTTGAAGCCGCCGAACGGGGTCCAGTAGCGGACGCTGCTGTGGGAGTTGACGGAGAGGTTGCCCGCGGAGACGGCGCGGGAGACGCGCAGGGCGCGGCCGACGTCGCGGGTCCAGATCGAGCCGGAGAGGCCGTAGTCGGTGGCGTCGGCGATGCGCACCGCGTCCGCCTCGTCCTCGAAGGGGATGACGACGGCGATCGGCCCGAAGATCTCCTCGGTGGCGACGCGGTCGTCCGGGGTGCCCTCCAGGACGGTCGCCGGGTACCAGAAGCCCTTGCCGGCCGGGGCCTCGCCGCGGATGGCGGCGGGGGCGGACTCGGGGACGTAGGACCGTACGCGCTCGCGGTGCGCGGCGGAGATCAGCGGGCCCATCTGAGTGGCCGGGTCGGTGGGGTCGCCGACCACGAAGGCCTTGACGGCCGGTTCCAGGAGCTCCATGAAGCGGTCGTACACGTCGCGCTGGACGAGGATGCGGCTGCGGGCGCAGCAGTCCTGTCCGGTGTTGTCGAGGAAGGAGCCGGGGGCGGCAGCGGCGGCGGCCTCGATGTCGGCGTCGGCGAAGACGATGTTGGGGCTCTTGCCGCCGAGTTCGAGGGTCACCCGCTTCACCCGCTCGGCGCAGCTCGCCATGATCTGCTTGCCGACGGCGGTGGAGCCGGTGAAGACGACCTTGGCGACGCCGGGGTGCTCGACGAGCGCGCCGCCCACGACGGGGCCGGCGCCGGGCAGGACCTGGAAGAGGCCCTCGGGCAGCCCGGCGGCCAGGGCGAGCTCGGCCAGCCGGAGGGCGGTGAGCGGGGTGGTCTCGGCGGGCTTGAGGAGGACGGCGTTGCCCGAGGCGAGGGCGGGGGCGAGGCCCCAGCCGGCGATGGGCAGCGGGAAGTTCCACGGGGCGATGACGGCGATGACGCCGAGGGGTTCGTGGAAGGTGACGTTCAGCCCGCCGGCGACGGGGATCTGGGCGCCGTTGAGCCGCTCCGCTCCCCCGGCGGCGTAGTCCAGGAGGTCGCGGACGTTGCCGGCCTCCCAGCGGGCGTTGCCGAGGGGGTGGCCGGCCTCGGCGACCTCCAGCAGGGCCAGCTCCTCCAGGTGCGCGTCGACGGCGGCGGCGAAGCGGCGCAGCTGCCGGGCCCGGTCGCCGGGGGCGAGGGCCGCCCAGGCCCGCTGCGCGACGGCGGCGCGCGCGACGGCGGCGTCGACGTCCCGCGGGGTGGCGTCCGGGACGGTGGCGAGGTGCTCCTCGGTCGCCGGGTTGACGATGTGGTGCTCGTACAAGTCGTTCCCTTACATGCGCTCGAAGGAGCGGAAGCGCTCCCAGTCCGTGACGGCGGTGTCGTACGCCTCCTGCTCGACGCGCGCCATGTGGAGGTAGTGCTCCACGACCTCGTCGCCGAAGGCGGCGCGGGCTATGGGGCTGGCCTCCCACAGGGCGGCGGCCTCGCGCAGGGTCGCCGGCACGTGCGCGGCGTCGCCGGTGTAGGCGTTGCCGGTGCAGGCCTCGGGCAGTTCCAGCTCGTGCTCGACGCCGTACAGGCCCGCGGCGACCATGCCGGCGACGGCGAGGTAGGGGTTCACGTCGCCGCCGGGCAGGCGGTTCTCGAAGCGGTGGGCGTGGCCGTGGCCGACGACGCGTAGGGCGCAGGTGCGGTTGTCGGGTCCCCAGGCGACGGCGGTGGGGGCGAAGGAGCCCGGCCGGAACCGCTTGTAGGAGTTGATGTTCGGGGCGTAGAGGAGGGTGAAGTCGCGCAGGGCGGCGAGCTGTCCGGCGAGGAAGTGCCGCATGGTCTTCGACATGCCGTACGGGCCCTCGTCGTCGGCGAGGACGGGCCGGCCGGCCTCGTCGCGCAGCGAGAGGTGGATGTGGCAGGAGTTGCCCTCGCGCTCGTCGTACTTGGCCATGAAGGTGAGCGCCGAGCCCTCCTGGGCGGCGATCTCCTTGGCTCCCGTCTTGTAGACGGAGTGCTGGTCGCAGGTGATCAGCGCCTCGTCGTAGCGGAAGGCGATCTCGTGCTGGCCGAGGTTGCACTCGCCCTTGGCGGACTCGACGGTCATGCCGGCGGCGCCCATCTCGTTGCGGATGCGGCGCAGCAGGGGTTCGACGCGGCCGGTGCCGAGGACGGAGTAGTCCACGTTGTACTGGTTGGCCGGGGTCATGCCGCGGTAGCCGCGGTTCCAGGCGTCCTCATAGGTGTCCTTGAAGACCATGAACTCCAGCTCGGTGCCGGCGTAGGCGCTCCAGCCGCGCTCGGCGAGGCGGTCGAGCTGGCGCCGGAGTATCTGCCGGGGCGAGGCGAGGACGGGGCTGCCGTCGTGCCAGGCGAGGTCGGCGGTGACGAGGGCGGTGCCGGGGTTCCAGGGGGTGCGGCGCAGCGTGCCGAGGTCGGGGCGCATGGCGAAGTCGCCGTAGCCGCGCTCCCAGGACGACATGGCGTAGCCGTCGACGGTGTTCATGTCGGTGTCCACGGCGAGGAGGTAGTTGCAGCCCTCCGTGCCGTGTTCGAGCGCGTCGTCGAGGAAGAACCTGGCGGCGAACCGCTTTCCCTGGAGCCTGCCCTGCATGTCGGTGAAGGCGAGGACGACAGTGTCGATCTCCCCGCTGTCGACCAGAGCGCGGAGCTCGTCGACGCTGAGCGGGGGCGTGCGGTCTGCCACAGTGAAGCCTCCTGTCGGTGTGACCGGAGGTCTTAAGGTAGGCCCGTAGACCATTGATTGGGAAGGGGTCCCGATGGACGGGAGTTCGACGGACCGGCTGGCGCCGGTGCTGCGACCGGTCCGCGTGGGCAGCGGCTTCGAGGAGGCACTGGAGCAAATACTCCAGATCGTCCGCCTCGGCCTGGTGCCGGCCGGGGAACGGCTGCCGGCCGAGCGGGAATTGGCCGGGCTGCTGCGGATAAGCCGGGTGACGCTGCGCGAGGTGCTCAAGGTGCTCCAGGACCAGGGCCTGGTGGAGAGCAGGCGGGGCCGCTACGGCGGCACGTTCGTGTGCGCCCGTACGACGGCGGCCGCGGCGGGCACGGACGAACTGCGGCGCAGGGTCGCGGAGGTGGACGTGGAGGACACCCTCCGCTTCCGCGAGGTGCTGGAGGTCGGCGCGGCCGGGCTGTGCGCGGCGCACGGTCTGGACGAGGAGGGCGCGGCCCGGCTGCGGGCCGCGCTGGACGCCACGCACGACGCTCCACTGGCCGAATACCGCCGGGTGGACACCCGGTTCCACCTGACGCTGATGGAGCTCGCCGGCTCGCCCACGCTCACCACGCAGTACGCCGCCGTTCGGGCCACGGTGAACGATCTACTGGACTGCATCCCCCTGCTCGTGCGTAACTTGGAACATTCACAGGCGCAGCACACCTCGCTGGTGGGGGCGGTGCTGGCCGGGGACGCGAGCACCGCGCGCGAGGTCATGCGCGAGCACTGCTCGGGGACGGCGGCGCTCCTGCGGGGCTTCCTCTCGTAGCCGGGCGCGGTGCGGGAACGGGCTGTGCGCGGGCGGAGGTCACAAGTAACAGGTCTTTTACGCAAGAGGGTTGCTTCGGCCACATCCGCCTGGCAAAGGTATGCCGCACAACCTTTACCCCTCGCGAGGCAGGAGCGGCCCCATGCCCGACCGTACGGAGATCCCCGACGCACCGCCCACGCCACGCTCCCCCGAGGACGCCTATCTGGAGAAGCGGACCCTGCGGCGGGGCAGCGCGGGCCCCCTGCTGCTCACCGGCCTCGGGGTGGCGTACGTCGTCTCCGGCGACTTCTCCGGCTGGAACTTCGGCCTGGCGCACGGGGGTTTCGGCGGGCTCGCCGTCGCCGCGGTGCTGATGGGGCTGATGTACACCTGTATGGTCTTCGCGCTCGCCGAGATGGCCTCCGTACTGCCCACGGCGGGCGGCGGCTACGGCTTCGCGCGCCGGGCCCTCGGCACCTGGGGCGGCTTCCTCACCGGCACCGCGATCCTCATCGAGTACGTCCTGGCCCCCGCGGCGATCTCGCTCTTCATCGGTGACTACGTCGAGTCGCTCGGCCTGTTCGGGCTGACCTCGTCCTGGCCTGTCCACCTGGCCTGCTTCGTCATATTCATCGGCATCCACCTGTGGGGCGTGGGTGAGGCGCTGCGGTTCAGCTTCGTGGTGACCGGGGTCGCGGTCGCCGCGCTGCTGATCTTCGCGGCCGGGGCGTTCACCGACTTCGAGGTGGGCCGGCTGCACGACATCCCGGTCGACCGGGACGCCTTCGGCGCCTCGTCGTGGCTGCCGTTCGGGCTGCTGGGCATCTGGGCCTCGTTCCCGTTCGGCATGTGGTTCTTCCTCGGCGTCGAGGGCGTGCCGCTGGCGGCGGAGGAGACCAGGGACCCGGCGCGGACCCTGCCGAAGGCCATGGCCACCTCCATGGGCATCCTGCTCCTGCTCGCCCTGCTGACCTTCCTCGCCGCCACCGGCGCCGGCGGCGCGGACGCCATGAAGGACGCGGGCAACCCCCTCGTCGCCGCCCTCCAGAGCGACGGCCGGCCCACCACGCTCGGCCGGATCGTCAACTACGCGGGCCTGGCCGGCCTGGTGGCGTCCTTCTTCTCCCTCATCTACGCCGGGTCCCGGCAGCTGTTCGCGCTCTCCCGGGCCGGCTACCTCCCCCGCTTCCTCTCCCTCACCAGCCGCCGCAAGGCGCCCTACCTCGGGCTGCTGGTGCCCGGCGCGCTCGGCTTCGCCCTGGCGGCGGCGACCGGCGACGGCGCGCGGATGCTGAACGTGGCGGTGTTCGGCGCCACCATCTCGTACGCGCTGATGTCGCTCTCCCACATCGTGCTGCGCCGGCGCGAACCGCACCTGCCCCGCCCGTACCGCACCCCCGGCGGCGTGCTGACCTCGGCCGTGGCGCTCGTACTGGCCTGCGCGGCGCTCGCGGCGACGTTCCTGGTGGACGTCACCGCCGCGTTCATCGCCCTGGGCGTGTACGCCCTCGCCGCCTGCTACTTCGGCTTCTACAGCCGGCACCGGCTGGTGGCGAGCGCGCCCGAGGAGGAGTTCGCCGCACTCGCCGCCGCGGAGGCCGAACTGACCCGCGAATGACAAGAACCCGCTCCAGGAAGGACATCACGCACATGAGCACGCAGCCGCTGATCGGCTTCACCACCTACTTCGCCCAGGCCCGCTGGGGAGTGGCGTGGGACGCGCCGGCGGCCCTGGTACACGCCACCTACCCCCGGTACGCGCAGCGGGCGGGCGGCCTGGCCGTCCTGCTGCCGCCGGACGAGCCGGCCGCCGCCGAGGCGGTGCTCCGGCGGGTCGACGGCCTGGTCCTCGCGGGCGGCGAGGACCTGGACCCGGCGCTCTACGGCCAGAGCCCGCACCCCCGCACCGGGAAGCCGGTCCCCGAGCGCGACCGCTGGGAGAGGGCGCTGCTGGACGCCGCCCTGCGGCGCGGCACCCCGGTGCTCGGCATCTGCCGCGGCATGCAGCTGATGAACATCCACGCGGGCGGCACGCTCTGCCAGCACCTGCCGGACGAGGTGGGCCACGACGGCCACAACCCCAAGGTGGGCACCTTCACCGACCACCTGATCAAGCCGGTCCCGGACACCCTCACCGGCAGGCTGCTGCCCGAGGCGGTCCAGGTGGCCACCCACCACCACCAGTCGGTGGACCGGCTGGGCGAGGGCCTGATCCCGACGGCGTACGCGGAGGACGGCACGGTGGAGGCCCTGGAGTACGTGGGGGAACGGTTCGCGGTGGGGGTGCAGTGGCACCCGGAGGCACGGGAGGACGGGCGGCTGATGGAGGGACTGGTGAGGGCGGCGAGCGGCGGCTGACCCACGACGGGCCCCCTGATCCAGCCCGTCCGGCGTTTGAGGACACCGCGCGGTAGCGCGGAAGGGGGCCCGGGGACCTCCCCGGTTTCGGGAAGGGGCGGGGCTGGGGAAAGGCCCGCGGCGGCGGTCAGCCGGCAGGCCCGCGCGTCAGCCCCAGCAGATCCCGCGCCGGCCCCGAAGGCCGCTGCCCCACCGGCCACACCGCCCGCAACTCCCGCCGCAGCGCGAAGGCGAGCGGCACCGCCACCAGCCGCCGCACCCCCAGTTCCTCCCCCACCGCCAGCTCGCTCAGCACCGACGGCCCCGCCCCGCTCACCGCCGCCCCCTTCGCCGCTGTCGTCGACGCGAGCTCCAGCAGCGGCGGCGCGGCGCCGCCGTGCGCGGCGAGGGCCGCGTCCAGGACCTGCCGGGTGCCCGAGCCCCGCTCGCGGAGGATCAGCGGGGTGTCCGCCAGCTCGGACGCGGACAGCGGGCCGCGGCGGCGGGCCCAGAGGTGTCCCGGGGCGACCACGACGACCAGCCGGTCGTGGCCGATGGCCGCGCCGTCCAGGCCGGCCGGCAGCTCCAGGCCCTCCACGAAGCCGAGGTCGGCCTCGCCCGCGCGCAGCCGGTCGGCGACGGCCGCGGAGTTCCCGGCGCTCAGCGACACGGCCGTGTCCGGCCGCAGCCCGCGCAGCGCGATCAGCCAGCCGGGCAGCAGGTACTCCGCGATGGTCATGCTGGCCGCGACCCGCAGCCGGGAGTCCCGCCGGGTCCGCAGCGCCTGCGCCCCGGCGTCGAAGGCCTCGGCGGCCTCCACGACCCGGCGGGCCCAGTCCGTGACGAGCACCCCGGCGTCGGTCAGCCGCGACCCGCGGGGCGACCGTTCGACGAGCGCGACGCCCAGCAGCGTCTCCATGCTCCGCAGCCGGCCGCTGGCCGCCGGCTGGGTGATGCCGAGCTCCCGCGCCGCCCGTCCCAGGCTGCCCAGCCGTGCCACGGCGAGCAGCAGCTCCAGCGCGCCGAGGTCGGGCACCCGGTGCGCGAGCGGGGTCCGCCAGTCCTCGGTCATAAATCCAGCTTATGCCCTCATAGGCCCATGACCCCTGCCGCCCGGGCGCCCGGGCGGCGACCGTGGAGGCATGAGCACGATCCACGCCACCCGCCCCCGCCCGGGCGTCCGCCACCTCGGGCCCAACTGGTACGCGACCGTCATGGGCACCGCGATCGTCGCGAGCGCCGGCGCCGCGCTGCCCGCGCACTCGCCGCTCCTCCGCGACGCGTACGAGGCGGTGTGGGCGCTGGCCGCGCTCGCCCTGCTCGTCCTGCTCGGGGCGCGGGCCACGCACTGGGCCCGCCACCCTGACCAGGCCCGGCGGCATCTGGCCGACCCGGCCGTCGCGCCCTTCTACGGCTGTCTGGCGATGGCGCTGATGGCGGTCGGCGGAGCGACCCTCTCCGTGGGGTCGGGCGTGATCGGCGAACGGACCGCCGTGGCGGCCGACGCCGTGCTGTGGGTGGCCGGCACCGTGATCGGGCTGGGTGCCGCGGCGGCGATCCCGTACCTTATGGTCACCCGGCACAAGGTGGCGGCCGACGGCGCCTCCCCCGTGTGGCTGCTGCCCGTGGTCGCGCCCATGGTCTCCGCCGCGCTGGGCCCGGCGCTGGTGCCGCACCTGCCGGCCGGTGAGTGGCGGTCGGCGATGGTGTTCGGCTGCTACGCGCTGTTCGGGATGAGCCTGCTGGCCACCCTGGTGATCCTGCCGGCCGTCTTCTCCCGGCTCGTGCACCACGGTCCGCTGCCGCTGGCGCTGACCCCGACCCTCTTCCTCGTCCTCGGCCCGCTGGGCCAGTCCACCACCGCCGTGAACAACCTCGCCGACGCCGCGCAGGGCGCCGTGGCGGCCCCGTACGCGCCCGCGATGGCGGCCTTCGCCGTGCTGTACGGCGTCCCGGTGATCGGTTTCGCGCTGCTGTGGCTGGCGCTGGCCACCGCCATGGTGGTGCGCGCCTTCCGGCAGGGCATGGGCTTCGCGATGACCTGGTGGGCGTTCACCTTCCCCCTCGGCACCTGTGTCACCGGCGCCGCGGGCCTGGCCCGGCACACCGGGCTGCCGGCCTTCACCGGCCTGGCCACCGGGCTGTACGCGCTGCTGGTGGTGGCCTGGGCGGTGGCGGCGACCCGTACGCTGCGCGGGCTGGTCAGTGGCCGGCTGCTCGAAGCGCCGCGCCCAGCACCGTCGGTGCTTCCGCGAGCGACGGTCCGTACCACGTGAGGTGACGGCCGCTGACGAGCGCGCACGGCAGCCCGGGGAACGCCTCCGGGCCGTCGTCGCGCGTGAAGCGGTAGGGCTCGTCCGGCAACACCGCCAGGCGGGCCCCGCACGCGTTCAGCTCGTCGATCGGCACGCGCGGATAGCGCTCGGCGTGGCCGGCGTGCGCGGTGACGACGCCGAGCCGGGCGAGCACGTCGCCCGCGAAGGTGTCCCGGCCGAGGACCATCCAGGGCCGCCGCCAGATCGGCACCACGGCCCGCACCGGGGGTTCCCCGGCCCGTACGTCCCGCCAGGCGTCCTCGGCGTCCGCGAGCCAGCCGGGCCGGGCCAGCCCGCAGCCGGCCACCAGCACCCGCTCCAGCTCGGCGAACGCCTGCCCGAGCGTGCGCACCTCGGTCACCAGCACCTCCAGCCCGGCGGCGCGCAGCGCGGCCAGGTCGGGCGCCCGGTTCTCCTCCTCGTTGGCGAGGACGAGGTCGGGCGCGAGGGCGGCGATCCGCGCCGGGTCGGGGTTCTTGGTGCCGCCGACGCGGGTGACGCCCAGCCCGGCGGGGTGGTCGCACCAGTCGGTGGCGCCCACCAGGAGACCGGGTTCGGTGGCGGCCACGGCCTCGGTGAGGGAGGGGACGAGGGAGACGACGCGCCGTACGCTGCGGAAGGCCATGCGGCCACGGTAGACGCGAAATCGCCGTACGGGCCGGGTGGCCCGTACGGCGATCGAGGACAGGGGCCCGGGGCCGGAGCCCCGGGCGGAGGGGGAGTTACGCCCCCACCGGCGCCAGCCGGTCGGCGAACCCCTTGTGCCCGTCGAGCCAGCGCCGTGCCGACTCCTTCTCCTTGCCCTTGCCGCCGGCCTGGATCTCGGCCTCCAGCGAGGCCAGCTCCTTCTCGCTCATGCGGAAGTTCTTCAGCCAGCCGGTGACCTTCGGGAAGTCCTCGGCGAAGTTCTTCTTCGCCACCGTGTGGATCTTCTCGCCGGTGCCCCAGGCGCCCTTCGGGTCCTTGAGCTTCTTCAGGTCGTACTTGGCGTAGGCCCAGTGCGGGGTCCACAGCGGGACGACGACGGGCTCCTTCTTCTTGTACGCGCGGTCCAGCTCGGCCAGCATCGTGGAGGTGGTGGACGAGACGACCTTGTACTCGCCGTCGAGGCCGTACTCCTTGAGCACCTTGCCGTTGAGCGTGCCCATGTTGCCGGCGCTGGACTCGATGCCGACGATCTTCCCGCCGAACTCGCCGGCCTTGCCCTTGAGGTCCTCGATGGAGTCGACGTCCTTCACGTAGGACGGGACGGTCAGCTCCAGGGACGTCGGCCCGTACCAGGCGCCGAGGTCGGTGAGCCGGTCGCGGTAGACGTCCATGTACCGCTTGTGCGTGGTGGGCAGCCAGGAGTCGAACTGCACGTCCATCTGGCCCTGGGCGAGCGCGGTGTAGAGCGGTCCGGGGTCGAGCTGCTTGACCTCCGGGGAGAAGCCGCGGTCCTCCAGGATGTTCTGCCACAGGTAGGTGGTGGCCACGGCCTCGTCCCAGGGGAAGTAGCCGAGCTTGATCTTCTTGCCGTTCCCGACGTCCTTGCCCGCCGCGACGGTCTGCTTGTCGCCGGTCCCGGCGAGGTTCATCCCGCCCGCGACGAGCGCGAGGACGACGACGCCGACGGCGGCGACGGCCGCGCCGGGGCGGTAGCGCAGGAAGGTGGCGGAGACGGAGCCGCGCGCGGCGGCGGCCGCCTTGGCCAGGGAGCGCCGGCCGAGCGGGGAGACCTGCTGGTTGAGGGCGCCGGTCATCCGGTCCAGGTAGATGGCGAGGATGACGACGGCCAGACCGCTCTCGACGCCGCCGCCGATGTCGACCTGGGTGACGGCCGCGTAGACGGCCTCGCCGAGACCGCCGGCACCGGCCATGCCCGCGATGACGACCATCGACAGGGCCAGCATGATGACCTGGTTGACGCCCGCCATGATGGTGGGCAGGGCCAGCGGCAGCTGGACGCGGGTGAGGGTGTCACGCGGGGTGGTGCCGAAGGCGCGCGCGGCCTCGACGAGCTCGCCGTCGACCTGGCGGATGCCGAGTTCGGTCATCCGGACGCCCGGCGGCATCGAGAAGACGACGGTGGCGATCAGGCCCGGCAGGGGGCCGATCGAGAAGAACATCACGCCGGGGATGAGGTAGACGAAGGCGGGCATCGTCTGCATGACGTCCAGGACGGGCCGCAGCACCCCGCTGACGGTGCGGTTGCGCGCCGCCCAGATGCCGAGCGGCACCGCCATCAGCAGCGTGAGCACGCTCGCGACGAGGACGAGCGAGAGCGTCGCCATCGCCTCGTCCCACAGTCCGAAGGAGTCGACGAGCGCGAGCCCGGCGTAGGTGAGGACGGCGGGCAGCAGCCCGCGCAGCCACCAGGCGACGACGGCGAGGATGCCGGCCATCAGCAGCGGGTGGGGGGCGCCGAGCACGGCGACGACACCGTCGTACGCCCCGCTCAGCACGGTGTTGATGATGTCGAACAGCCAGTCGAGGTGGGTCTGGAGCCAGCTCACGGCGGACTCGACCCACTGGCCGAAGTGGATCCTAGGCATGGGCGGTCACCTCCGCCTCGCGGGCACCGGCGGGTGCGGCGGTCACCGGCTCCTCGCCGAGGGCCGCGAGCAGCCGGTCGCGGGTGACGACGCCGGCCAGCTCGCCGTGCTCGTCGGTGACGGCGACGGGGGCGCCGCCGCCGCGGGCGAAGGGGGCGAACAGCTCGGCGACGGGGGTCGCGGCGCCGACGGTGGCGGGCGCGGCGGCCAGCACCTCGGCCGCGCCGCGGTCACCGCCCGCGGTGTCCATGATCGCTCCGGCGGTGAGCACCCGGGAGCGGTCCACGTCCTGGATGAAGGAGGCGACGTAGTCGTTGGCGGGGCGCATGAGGATGTCCTCGGCGGTGCCGTTCTGCACGATCCGGCCGTCACGCATCACGGCGATCCGGTCGCCGAGGCGCATGGCCTCGTTGAGGTCGTGGGTGATGAAGACGATGGTCTTCTTCAGCCGCGTCTGGAGGTCCAGCAGCTGGTCCTGCATGTCGCGGCGGATCAGCGGGTCGAGGGCGCTGAAGGACTCGTCCATCAGCAGCAGGTCGGCGTCGGTGGCCAGGGCGCGGGCGAGGCCGACGCGCTGCTGCATGCCGCCGGACAGCTCGTCGGGCCAGGAGGTCTCCCAGCCCTTCAGGCCGGCCAGCTCCAGGGCCTCGGCGGCCCGCCGCTCGCGCTCCGGGCGCTCCACGCCCTGGACCTCCAGGCCGTAGGCGGCGTTCTCCAGCACACTGCGGTGCGGGAAGAGCGCGAAGTGCTGGAAGACCATGCTGATGCGGTGCGAGCGCACGGCGCGCAGCTCGCGGGGGGTGAGGGCGGTGAGGTCCTGCCCGTCGTAGAGGACGCGTCCGGCGGTCGGCTCCAGCAGTCCGTTCAGCATGCGCAGCAGGGTGGACTTGCCGGATCCGGAGAGACCCATCACCACGAAGATCTGGCCGGCCTCGACCTCGAAGGAGGCGTCGATGACCGCCGCGGTGGTGCCGTCGGCGCGCAGCTCGTCACGGCCGGCGCCGTCCTCGAGTCGCCTGACGCCGTCTTGGGGTCGTGTGCCGAACACCTTGTACAGGTGCTCGGCCTGAAGCCTGGACACATAAACCTCTCGGGTCGAACTCAGCGATGCCCCGGACGCCCTCCTGCCGGAGGTCCCCCGCGACCGGGACATGGAGCGGCGCGGTATCGGTCCGCGGGTCCGACGTCGCTTCTCCGAGTGGCGACGGCGTCCGCTCCGGTGCCGCGCCTGCCCCGGTTCAATCCGGGCAAACGGAACAGTGATGTGGTTCACATGTCCGGTGCGGCGGTGTCGGTGGCATGCGGCATGATCGGTCCGTGACGCGACGCCTGATGCTCCTCGACACCGCTTCCCTGTACTTCCGCGCCTATTTCGGGGTGCCGGACACCGTGCGGGCCCCCGACGGCACCCCTGTGAACGCGGTGCGCGGCCTGCTCGACTTCATCGCCCGGCTGGTCCAGGACCACCACCCGGACGACCTGGTGGCCTGCATGGACTTCGACTGGCGGCCGCAGTGGCGGGTGGACCTGATCCCGACGTACAAGGCGCACCGGGTCGCCGAGGAGGCGCCCCCGGGCGACCCCGGGGACGGTGCGGGCTTCGTGGAGGAGGTGCCCGACACGCTGTCGCCGCAGGTGCCGGTGATCGAGGACGTCCTCGACGCGCTCGGCATCGCCCGCGTCGGCGCCGCCGGCTACGAGGCGGACGACGTGATCGGCACGCTGGCGGGCCGGGCGGCGGGCCCGGTGGACATCGTCACGGGCGATCGCGACCTCTATCAGCTGGTGGACGACGCCCGCGGGGTGCGGGTGCTGTATCCGCTGAAGGGTGTGGGCACCCTCCAGGTCGTCGACGAGGCGCTGCTGCGGGAGAAGTACGGGGTGGACGGCGCGGGCTACGCCGACCTGGCGCTGCTGCGGGGCGACCCGAGCGACGGACTGCCGGGGGTACCGGGCATCGGCGAGAAGACGGCGGCGAAGCTGCTGGCGGCCCACGGCGACCTGGCGGGGATCGTCGCGGCGGCGGCCGACCCGGCGGTGAGGATGACGCCGGCGCAGCGCAAGCGCCTGGTGGAGGCGGGCCCGTACCTGGCGGTGGCGCCCAAGGTGGTGCGGGTCGCCTCGGACGTCCCGCTGGCGCCGTTCGACGCGGCGCTGCCGGCGGAGCCGCGCGACCCCATGACGCTGGAGGAGCTGGCGCGGCGGTGGGGGCTGGGCGGCTCGTTGCAGCGGCTGCTCACCGTACTCGCCGACTGAACCGTGTTAAGTTAGGGCTGCCTAAGTTAGGCAGCACTTTCTTTTCAGTTCTCGTCGGAGCGTCAAGGGGAGACAGCCATGGCAGACCGTCCCGTACGGAAGGGTCCGCGGCAGAACCGCGCCCGGGTGGTGCGCACCGAGCGGCTGTCGCCGCACATGGTGCGGGTCGTCCTGGGCGGCGAGGGTCTCGCCGACTTCGGGGCGGGTGCGCACACCGACCACTATGTGAAGCTCCTCTTCCCGGTGCCCGGCGTCAGCTACCCGGAGCCCTTCGACATGGAGACCGTCCGCCGGGACCTGCCGCGCGACCAGTGGCCCAGCACCCGCACGTACACCGTGCGCTCCTTCGACCGCGAGGCGCGCGAGCTGGCGATCGACTTCGTCGTCCACGGCGACGAGGGCCTGGCCGGCCCGTGGGCCGCCTCCGTCGAGCCGGGCGCCGAGCTGTACTTCCTGGGCCCCGGCGGCGGCTACGCCCCCGACCCGGAGGCCGGCTGGCACCTGCTGGCGGGTGACGAGAGCGCGCTGCCGGCGATCGCCGCCGCGCTGGAGGCGATGCCCGCGGGCGTGCCCGTGCACGCGTTCGTCGAGGTCGAGGACGCCGCCGAGGAGCAGCCGCTGGCCGTGCCCGAGGGCGTCGAGGTCGTCTGGCTGCACCGCGCGGGCGCGCCCGTCGGCGAGGCCCTGGTGAAGGCCGTGTGCGCGCTGGAGTTCCCGCCCGGTGACGTCCAGGCGTTCGTGCACGGGGAGGCGGGCTTCGTGAAGGAGCTGCGCCGCTATCTGCGGGTGGAGCGCGAGGTGCCGCGCGAGCGCCTGTCGATCTCGGGCTACTGGCGCCGGGGCCACGACGAGGACGGCTGGCAGGCGTCGAAGCGCGAGTGGAACCAGCAGGTGGAGCAGGAGCAGGAGGCGGCCGCGGACCCGTCCGCGGCCTGAACCACGCGTTCCGGGCGGGCGTGGATATCCTCGCCCCCATGACGACCCGCGCCCGGATATCCCTGGCGAGCGTGGCGGCTGCCGCGCTCGTCCTCACGGCTGCCGCCGACGCCTCCGCGGACCCCACCTGGGAGGTGTCCGGGGCCGCGCCCACGCAGCGCGGCCGCGAGGCCACCTTCACCGTCACGATCACGCCGGGCACCCTCGACGAGAACAACGGCTATGTGACGCTCGAGTCGCCGGCCTTCGCCAAGAAGGTCACGCTCAAGGCGAAGCGGTTCCGGGAGGGCAAGGACGGCGTCCTGTACGCCCACGGCGCGGGCATGGTGCTCTGCGACGTGACGCCGGGCACCTACCCGGTGGCCCTGAAGGACCAGGGCGAGGGCGAGGCGGTGGACACGGCCGAGCTGACCGTGGTGGCGGAGATGGACCCGGGCAACCGCGACTTCTGCGCGGGGCCGAAGAGCTACGACGACGCGGTCGACAAGACCAGCGAGGCCGCCCTGGAGGACGAGGACGACGGGGACGGCATGGGCACCGGCGCCGTGATCGGGGTGGCCGCCGGGTCCGCCGCCGTGGCCGCCGCGCTCACCGCCCTCGGCACGTACGCCCTGGTGCGCCGCGCCAGGAGGGGCGCCGACCGCTCCTGGTGACACCCTCCGCATGACGGAAGAGCCCGTCCCGCACACCGCGGGACGGGCTCTCCGTATGCCTGACGAGCCGTCAGCCCACCGAGGAGTACGCGACGACACCGCGCAGCAGGCCGTCGACGGCCTTACGGGCGTTCCGGGCGACCGGGCTGCCGGCCGGGGCCGCCGCCGCGATCTGGCCGAGGACGTCGATGAGCTGCTTGCACCAGCGGACGAAGTCGCCGGCGGGCATCTCGATCTCGCGGAGCACCTCGTCCAGGCCGTGGCCGGACGCCCAGCGGAAGGCGGGCCAGGCGAAGCCGAGGTCCGGCTCGCGCTGGCCGACGCCCTCGGCCTGGTTGATCTTGTGCTCCTCCTCCAGGGCGTCGAGCCGGCCCCAGATGCGGACCATCTCGCCGAGCGCGTCCTTCGCCGGGCCCGTGGGGAGCTTCGGCGGCGCCGCGTCGTCGGCCGCCCGCGCCTCGAAGACCAGCGCGGAGGCGCAGGCCGCGAGCTCGGCCGGCTTGAGGCCGTCCCAGACGCCCTCGCGCAGGCACTCGGAGGCCAGCAGGTCCAGCTCGCCGTAGAGCCGCGCGAGCCGCTTGCCGTCCTCGGTCACCTCGCCGTCCCGGAGGTAGTCCAGGTCGGTCAGGAGCGCGCAGATCCGGTCGAAGGTGCGGGCGATGGTGTTCGTACGCCCCTCGATGCGCCGCTCCAGCTGCCGGGTGTCGCGCAGCAGCCGCTGGTAGCGCTCGGCCCAGCGGGCGTGGTCCTCGCGCTCGTCGCAGCCGTGGCAGGGGTGTGCGCGGATGGCCGTGCGCAGCCGGGTGATCTCGGTGTCGTCGGCCGCGGCGGCGCGGGACTTGCGGTGCCGCTCGGGCTCGATGTGCCCGGCCTTGGTGCGCAGCGCGGAGGCGAGGTCGCGGCGGGACTGCGGGGAGCGGGGGTTGAAGGACTTGGGGATCCGCATCCGCTCCAGGGCCTCGACCGGGACCGGGAAGTCGATCGCGGCGAGCCGCTTGACCTGCCGCTCGGCGGTGAGCACCAGCGGGCGCGGCCCGTCCTGCGGGTCGGGGCGGCGGTGCCGGTCGGTGCGGCCGGCGGGCAGGCCGGGGTCGAGGACCAGGGCCAGGCCGGCGAACTTGCCCGTGGGCACGTGGATGACGTCGCCGGGCTTGAGCCGCTCCAGCGCCGCCGCCGCGGCGGCCCGGCGCTGCGTCGCGCCCTGCTTGGCCAGCTCGGTCTCGCGGTCCTTGAGCTCGCGGCGGAGCCGGGCGTACTCCTCGAAGTCGCCGAGGTGGCAGGTGACGGCCTCGCGGTAGCCCGCCAGGCCCTCCTCGTTCTTCTGGACCTGCCGGGAGATCCCGACGACCGACTTGTCGGCCTGGAACTGCGCGAAGGAGGTCTCCAGGAGCTCCCGGGAGCGGTGCCGGCCGAACTGCGAGACCAGATTGACCGCCATGTTGTACGACGGCTTGAAGCTGGAGCGCAGCGGGTACGTGCGCGTGCCCGCCAGGCCCGCGAGGGCGCCCGGGTCCATGGCGCGCTGCCACAGCACCACCGCGTGGCCCTCGACGTCGATGCCGCGGCGGCCGGCGCGGCCCGTCAGCTGGGTGTACTCGCCGGGGGTGATGTCGGCGTGCTGCTCGCCGTTCCACTTGACGAGCTTCTCCAGGACCACCGAGCGGGCGGGCATGTTGATGCCGAGCGCCAGCGTCTCGGTGGCGAAGACGGCCTTGACCAGGCCCTTGACGAAGAGCTCCTCCACGACCTCCTTGAAGGTCGGCAGCATGCCGGCGTGGTGGGCGGCGATGCCGCGCTCCAGGCCCTCCAGCCACTCGAAGTAGCCGAGGACGTGCAGGTCCTCGTCGGGGATCGAGGCGGTGCGCTCCTCGACGATCTCCCGGACCCGCGCGCGGGCCTCGGTGTCGTTGAGCCGCAGGCCCGCGTACATGCACTGCTGGACGGCGGCCTCGCAGCCCGCGCGGCTGAAGATGAAGGTGATCGCTGGCAGCAGGCCCTCGGCGTCGAGCCGCTCGATGACCTCCACCCGGCTCGGCGTCCAGATCCTGCTGCGCTGGCGCCGCTCGCGCTCGCGGTCGGCCTCGCGGAGGTTCCCGCGCCGCTTGTCCCGGCCGCCGAAGGGCCGGCTGTTCTCCATCCGGGCCAGCCGCACCAGGTCGGGGTTGACCTCGCGGCGGCCGGTACCGGGGGTGCCCTGCCCGCCGCTCTTCTCCTCGAAGAGGTCGTACATCCGGCGGCCGGCCAGGACGTGCTGCCACAGCGGCACGGGCCGGTGCTCGGAGACGATCACCTCGGTGTCGCCGCGCACGGTGTCCAGCCAGTCGCCGAACTCCTCGGCGTTGGAGACGGTGGCGGAGAGGGAGACCAGCGTCACCGACTCGGGGAGGTGGATGATCACCTCTTCCCAGACGGCGCCGCGGAAGCGGTCGGAGAGGTAGTGCACCTCGTCCATGACCACGTGGCCGAGGCCGATCAGCGCCTGGGAGCCGGCGTAGAGCATGTTGCGCAGGACCTCGGTGGTCATCACGAGCACCGGGGCGTCGGCGTTGACGCTGTTGTCGCCGGTCAGCAGGCCGACCTTGTCGGCGCCGTAGCGCTTGACGAGATCGCTGTACTTCTGGTTCGACAGCGCCTTGATGGGCGTGGTGTAGAAGCACTTGCGGCCCTGGGTGAGGGCCAGGTGGACGGCGAACTCGCCCACGATGGTCTTGCCGGATCCGGTCGGCGCCGCGACCAGCACGCCCTTCCCGGCTTCCAGGGCCTTGCACGCCTCTATCTGGAAGGGGTCGAGCTCGAATTCGTACATCTCGCGGAAGGGAGCGAGCGCGGTGGCCTGCTCGGCGGCGCGCACCCTCGACAGGGCGTAGCGCTCAGCAGGGGACATGTCGTCGGTCATCTTGTGTACGAGCCTACCGGGGACCTCCGACAGCCACCCGATCTTTATGCGGCTCCCAGCAGGCGCACGGCGCCCGGCACGGTGCGGGCCGTGAGCGGCAGCGGGCCGAGCGGCTCGCCGTCGGCGTAGCCGGTGACGCCGTCCGCGGCGAGGGTCACCTTCGCCGCGCGGTGGACCGTGACGGCGGGATGCGTGAGGTGGGTGCCCCGGTACACCTTGGGGAAGACCTTGAGCAGGGTGGTGCGGCGGCAGGCGCCGACGACGGTGACGTCGAAGAGGCCGTCGTCCATGCGGGCGCCCGCGCAGATGCGCATGCCGCCGCCGTAGGAGGTGCCGTTGCCGACGGCGACGAGCGTCGCCTCGACGGCCAGCTCGGGCCCGTCGTCGAGGGTGATCCGGTAGGGGACGGGCCGCAGGGCGGCCAGCTCCGCGACCAGCGCCGCGTCGTAGCGCAGCCGGCCGGTGGGGAAGCGCATGCGGTTGCCGCGGTCGTTGACGCGGGAGTCGAAGCCGGAGGCGAGGACCGTGCCGAAGTAGGTGCCGCCGGCCAGGCCGAGGTCGACGGGGCGGCCGCCGTCCCCTTTCAGCGATCCGGCGATCAGCCGCCCGGCGGCCGCCGGGTCGCGTACGGGCAGGCCCGCCGCGCGGGCGAAGTCGTTGCCGGTGCCGACGGCCACCACGCCGAGCGGGGTCGGGGTCCCGGCGACGGCCTGGAGGGCGAGGGAGGTCATTCCGTCGCCGCCGACGGCTATCAGGGCGCCGGTGCCCCCGGCGACCGCTTCCCGGGCCCGGCGCAGGGCGTCGGCGGCGTTCTCGCCCAGGACCGTACGGACGGTGAACCCGGCGTCGCGCAGCACCCGGGCCGCGGGCTGGGTGGCGCTCGCGCCCCGGCCGCGGCCTGCCGTCGGGTTGACGAAGAGGGTGATGTCGCTGGTCACCCGCCGGACCCTATCGGGTCCGGCGGGGCGTCAGGCCGGGGTCAGGTGACGTCGTCGTAGCCGTTGCGTCGGGCGCCGCGGTCGGCCCGGTCGGTGAGGGCGGGCATCGGCTCGGAGTCGCCGAGCGGCTGCGGGGCGAGGTCCAGCGGGGCGGCCTCGTCGTCGTCGAGCAGGGCGTCGGGGTTGTTCCGCGCGCGCCGCTTGTCGTTGAGGAGGGAGAACCCGACGGCCCCGAAGTACAGGATGATGATCGGGACGGCCAGGATGCACATGCCGAACGGGTCGGTGCTGGGCGTGGCGATCGCGCCGAAGACGAAGATGCCCATCACGACGCCGCGCCACCAGGTGGCCATGGTCTTGCCGGTGACCATGCCGACCATGTTCATCATGACGAGTATCAGCGGCAGCTCGAAGGCCAGGCCGAAGACCAGGATCATCCGGACCGTGAAGTCGAGGATGTCGTTCAGGCTGAGGGTGTTGGCCGCGGTCTCCGGGGTGATGCTGAGCAGCACCCGCATGCTGGTCGGCATGATCAGGTAGGCGAGGTAGGCGCCCGCGACGAAGAGGGGAGCGGCCGTCGCCACGAAGGCGACCGTGTACTTCTTCTCGTTCTTGTGCAGACCGGGAGCGAGGAACGCCCACAGCTGGTAGAGCCAGACCGGGGAGGAGATCGTGACGCCCGCGAGCAGGCACACCTTCACGACCGTCCCGAACGGCGCTCCCAAGGAGTTGAACGTCAGGACCGCGCAGTTGCCGCCGTGACTCTGGGCCAGGTCACGGTCGGGGCACTTGGGAACGGGGCTGGACAGGAAGTCCATGAGCTGCGTGTTGTAGAACGCGGCGAGGAGTGCGACCACGACGATGGCCAGCACCGCCTTCGCCAGGCGGTTCCGCAGTTCCCGCAGGTGCTCCGCGAGCGGCATCCGCCCCTCGGGGTCCTTCTCCTTCTTGCGGGCAGACTTGAGCAACCCACGTCCCTATCTCGTGCGGCAGGCGGACGCCAAGGACGGCCGGCCCGATCCCTCGGTCAGTGCTGGGTCTGTATCGCTGCTCAGTGCTGCGTGGTGCGGTCGCTCGGCTCGGTCACCGGGCGGGCACCGGTGACATCACCGGGAGCGGCCTTGATCGTACGGGGCGTGGTGGAGGCCGGCGGGTCGGCCGGGGCGGAGGCGTTGTCCTGGCCCTCGGACTTCATGGCCTTGGCCTCGCTCTTGAGGATCCGGGCGGACTTGCCGAGGGAGCGGGCCATGTCCGGAAGCTTCTTCGCACCGAACAGCAGGACGATGACGACGAGAATAAGAATGATCTCGGGGGCGCCGAGCCTTCCGAACATATGCGTAACCTTCTCACCGAAGCGGCATGGGTGTGGGTGCTGCCCGACCGATCGGACATTTGTCCATCAGTCGTACGGCAGCGATCGTAACGCGCAGGGGTAAACGCGGGGCAATCCCTGTGCGTACTCCCGATGCGACCCTCCGCTTCGTCAGCAGGGTCACCCGAAACAGCGTACCGCCCGCCCCTTGGGCCCAGGAAAGACTGTGCCCGAGCTTGTCGGGTTTCGTGACGCCCGCTGACCGCCTCCCGATCAGCCCCTGATCAGTCCTGTCGCAGGGTGTGCGCGGCCTGCGCGGCGAGCGGCGTCGCGGCCCGTTCGAGGTCCTCGGCGGCGCGGGTGATCCGCCGCGAGCTCTCGGACACCTGTGCGGCCAGCCTCCGCACCTCCACCAGGACCCGGACGGCGAGGACGCCGAGCACGGCGATGCCGCTGAAGGCGAGGGCGATGGCGAGCATGGGCCAGAACATGGAGCGAGCCTATCGGGGCTGGAGGGGGACAGGAGCGAGGCGGGAGGGGACAGGCGCGACATGGGAGACGACCGGAAAAAGGCGGAAAGAGACCGAAGAACGCGGCGAAATTGGCCGAAACAAGCGGTCGGAATGGAATATTCCGGGGCGGATCGCGCGGTCGGCACCAACGGGTGGCACGAGGGTGACGGTCCGTGGAGGGTCCCGGGAGGGCTCACGGCCGGCCCGGGGACACCGGCGGGCCGGCCCCGGCGGCCCCTCACCGCGTCACACCGACGAGTGCAGCCGGAGCGTGCTCACCCCGCCGCCGGTGAGGAGCTCCACGATCCGCTCCCCCGCCGGCTTGCGGACCGAGGCCCCGCAGTCGGGGCAGGTGAACGAGTAGAAGGTGGTGCGGTGGCTGGCCCCGATGGCGAGCCGCAGCGCGCCCGCGGCCAGCTCGAAGCGCCCCCGGCAGTCGGGGCAGGCCGCCTTGAAGACGGCCGCGACCGTGGTGCGCGCCTCCACCGCTCCCCCGCTCACTCGCCGTAGGCCGCGAGGGCCTCGCGGGCCGCGTCCCTGGCGCTCTCCGCCAGCTCCGGCGGGGTGACGATCCGGCCGTCCCGGCCCAGCCGCAGGGCCAGCCGGCGCAGGGAGGCCGGGTCGGGGGTGCGCAGTGTGATCCGCAGACCGCCGTCGGCCAGCTCCTCGGCGCTGTCGTGCGGGTAGTACTCGGCGACCCAGCGCCCGCCCGGCCCGACCTCGACCACGACCTCCGGGTCCTCGGCGGCGGGCTGCACCAGCCCCTCCGACAGGTCGCGCGGCTCGACGGGCGGCGGGTCGGAGCGCTCGTCCAGGAGCCGGATCTCGGCCACCCGGTCCAGGCGGAAGGTGCGCCGCGCCTCCGACAGGCGGCACCACGCCTCCATGTAGGTGTGGCCGACGGCGAACAGCCGGATCGGGTCCACCTCGCGCTCGGTGAGCTCGTCCCGCGCCGGGGAGTAGTAGCGCAGCCATACCCGGCGGCGCTCGGAGATTGCCCGGTCGACGTCGGCGAAGACGCCGCCCTCGGACTCGAAGGTGACCGAGAGCCGGGAGCTGGCGGCGGCCGTGTCCCCGGCCGCGGTCTCGATCTTGGCGGTGGCGCGCACCAGCGCCTGCCGGTCGCTCTCCCGGAGACCGGGCAGGGTGGCGACGGCGCGGGCGGCCACCAGCAGGGCGGTCGCCTCGTCCGCGGCGAGCCGCAGCGGCTCGCCGGTGCTGGTGCCCGAGGCGTCGGGGTTGTGCCACCAGATGCGGTCGCCGTCGGTGTCGATGTCCAGCAGGTCACCGCCGCGGAAGCTGGTGCCGCACATCGGCAGCACGTCGAGGTCGCCGATCAGCTCGTCCTCGGTGATCCCGAAGGCGCGGGCCACGTCGGCGACCCGGGCGCCGGGGCGCTCCCGCAGATAGGTGACCAGCGACAGCATCCGCCGGGTCTGGTCAATGGCGTTTCCGGCCATGAGAAGTCGGTACCGTTCCCTTCTGCTTCGGTCAGCCCTTGGCCACGGCGCGCAGCCGGTCGATGACATCGGCCCGCAGCTCGGCGGGTCCGAGGACGATCACATCGGGCCCGAACTCGACCAGCCAGGCGTCCAGGCCGTGCCCGGACGGGATCTCCAGCTCGTCCCAGCCGTCACCGAGGTCACGGGTGGCGATCGCGCGGGCGCGCAGCGGATAGCCGTGCCCGGCCCGCACCTTGATCAGGGCCGTGCCGGTGGCGTTCTCGCCGGCCCAGGTCTCGACCGTCTCGCGGACGGTGACGTGGTCGGGCACGGGGGCGGTGAAGGGGATGCCCCGGGAGCGCACCCGGCCGGTGATCCGGGAGAGCCGGAAGACCCGCTCGGCGCCGCGGTCGCGGTCCCAGCCCGCCAGGTACCAGTGGCCCCGCCAGCACTCCAGGGTCCAGGGCTCCACCTGGCGCTGCTCGGCGCGGGCGCTGTTGGCCTTGCGGTAGTCGAAGGTCACCGGGCGGCGGTCGCGGGCGGCGAGCATCAGGGGCTCGAAGGCGGCCTCATGGGCCGGGATCCGCGGTTCCAGGGCGCTGTGGCCCTCGTACGCGTCCTCCGCGAGCGGCATCCCGGCGGCGCGCAGCTTCTGGAGCGCGCCGCTGGCGGCGCCGGCCAGCCGGGCCTGCTGCCACACCTTGGCCGCGACGCCCAGGGCGGCGGCCTCCTCGACGTCGAGGGTGATCGGGGGAGGCGGTTGCTGTCGCGGCGGGCGAGGTAGCCGATGTCGCCCTCGACGCTCTCGACCGTCTCGATGATCAGCCCGAGCTCGCGCAGGTCGTCCTTGTCGCGCTCGAACATCCGGTTGAAGGCGTCCTCGCTGCCGGTCGCGGTGTCCGAGGGCGCGGAAGCCCCTCCGTTCCCCGGACCGAAGGCCTCCAGATAGGCCTCGATCGAGGTCCGCAACTCCCGCTTGCTGAGCGGTCGGCGGGTGCCCAGCAGGCACAGCGCCAGGTTCATCAGCCGCTCGGCCTTGGCAATCGCCATCGACGCCCTCTCTACTTGTGCTCTCAACCGTTGACCGTACCGCTCAAGGCTTCCCTGGCAAAAGCCGAGGGCCCATGCCCGCAGGCATGGGCCCCCGGCCCGCGGTGGCGAAGGCCTCAGCCGGCCACGGCGACCAGGTCGCAGACGAAGATCAGCGTCTCGCCCGGGGCGATCGCGTTACCGGCGCCACGGTCGCCGTAGGCGAGGTGGGCGGGGATGACCAGCTTGCGGCGGCCACCGACCTTCATGCCCTGGACACCCTGGTCCCAGCCCGCGATGACCTGGCCGACGCCCAGCTGGAACTGGAGCGGCGTGCCGCGGTTCCAGCTCGCGTCGAACTCCTCGCCGGTGGAGAAGGCCACGCCCACGTAGTGGACCTTGACCATCTGGTTGGCCTTGGCGACGGGGCCGTCACCCTCCCAGATGTCCTTGATCTCGAGGTCGGCCGGAGGCGGGCCGTCCGGGAAGTCGATCTCCGGCTTGTCGATGCTCACGAAAGTGCTCCTACGAACGAATCTTGTAGACAACCGTGCAAGTCTGGCAGATGTCCGGCCGTGCGAACGGCCGACGCCGTCCGTTCCCGATCTGTTCCCGGCCGGGAACGGAACGGGCCCGGATCAGTTGACGCCCAGGATGTCGACGACGAAGACCACGGCCGAGTCGAACTGCTTCTGCTGCGCCTCGGTCAGCGCGCTCTTCGGCACGACCAGCAGCACCCGGCTGCCGACCTTCTTGCCGGCCAGGCCCTCCTGCCAGCCCGGCAGGCTCTTCAGCGCCACCGACTGCATACCGCTCTGCTGCCAGGTGTTGTCCAGCGGCTTGCTGTCCTTCCAGAGCACGGCCTCGAAGTGCGTCTGGATCGTGGCGTCCTTGCCGACGGGCTTGCCGGTGCCCTCGATGATCGTCTCGGACTGCGTCTTGGACGGCGCGTCCTTGTCCTTGGGGATCGTCACCGACGGGGCCTTGCCGTCGGTGTTGGTGCCCACCTTCGGCAGGTCCTCGTTCTTCTGCTCGACGACCTTGCCGGTCGGCTTGTTCGGCGTGACGCTCTTCAGGTCGACGACGAAGACCAGCGTGGACTTGGGCGGGATCTGCTCGCCCTGGCCCTGCTCGCCGTAGCCCTTGTCCGGCGGGATGACCAATTCGACGCGGCTGCCGAGCTTCTGGCCCACCAGGCCCTCGTCCCAGCCCTTGACGACCTTGCCGGTGCCGATCTCGAAGGTGGCCGGCTGGCCGCGGTCCCAGCTGTTGTCGAAGACCTTTCCGTCCCAGAGCTGACCCAGGTAGTTCGCCGTCAGCGCGTCGCCCTTCTGGAGCTTCGCGCCGTCGCCCTCCTTGAGCACCTTGATCTTCAGGTCCTTGGGCGGGTCGCCCTTACCCTTGTCGATCTTGGGCTTCTTGTCGGCCTCCCCGCTGACCGCGGGAGGCTCACCGGCCTTGCCGGAGTCGTCGCTGCCGCACGCCGTAGCGGTGACGAGCAGCAAGGGGGCGATCAACAGGGCTGCGATTCGGCGCACAGAAATCCCTCAAGACGGGCAGCGGTCGGACACATTCGGACGGGCCCACTCTAACCATGGCACGCAACGGCGGTGGAGCCCCTGCACACCGGCCCCACCGCCGTCCGCCCGTACGGGCGGCACACCGCCCGGACTACATCCCGGCGATCAGCTTTTCCACCCGGTCGTCCACCGACCGGAAGGGGTCCTTGCACAACACCGTCCGCTGCGCCTGGTCGTTCAGCTTCAGATGCACCCAGTCGACCGTGAAGTCACGGCGCTGCTCCTGCGCCCGGCGGATGAAGTCGCCGCGCAGCCGCGCCCGGGTGGTCTGCGGAGGCACCGACTTGCCCTCGAAGATCTTGAGGTCGTTGCACACCCGGGCCGCCCTGCCGCGCTTCTCCAGCAGGTAGTACAGCCCCCGCCGGCGGTGGATGTCGTGGTACGCCAGGTCTATCTGGGCGACCCTCGGATGGGACATGCTGATGTTGTTCTTCGCCCGGTACTGCTCGATGAGCTGGTACTTCATCACCCAGTCGATCTCCGTGGAGATCCGGTCCAGGTCCTCGTCGCGCACCGCCTCCAGGGTGCGGCCCCACAGCTCCAGGACCCGCTCCACCGTGCCCGTGCGGATGCCGCGCCGCTCGCAGAAGTCCACGGCCTTCTCGTAGTACTCCTGCTGGATCTCCAGCGCCGAGGCCTCCCGGCCGCTGGCGAGGCGCACCTTTCGTCTTCCCGTGATGTCGTGGCTGACCTCACGGATGGCCCGGATCGGGTTCTCCAGGGTCAGGTCCCGCATCACCGTGCCCGCCTCGATCATGCGCAGCACCAGATCGGTGGCGCCGACCTTGAGCAGCATCGTGGTCTCGGACATGTTCGAGTCGCCGACGATCACGTGCAGCCGGCGGTAGCGCTCGGCGTCGGCGTGCGGCTCGTCCCGGGTGTTGATGATCGGGCGCGAGCGGGTCGTGGCCGAGCTGACGCCCTCCCAGATGTGCTCCGCGCGCTGGCTGACGCAGTAGACCGCCCCACGCGGGGTCTGGAGGACCTTCCCGGCGCCGCACAGCAGCTGCCGCGTCACCAGGAAGGGGATGAGGATGTCCGCGAGCCGGGAGAACTCCCCGTGCCGGGCCACGAGGTAGTTCTCGTGGCAGCCGTAGGAGTTCCCCGCGGAGTCGGTGTTGTTCTTGAAGAGATAGACGTCGCCCGCGATCCCCTCCTCGTGCAGGCGCCGTTCGGCGTCGACGAGCAGGCCTTCGAGAATGCGCTCGCCCGCCTTGTCATGGGTGACCAGCTCGATCACGCTGTCGCACTCGGGAGTTGCGTATTCCGGGTGCGAACCCACATCGAGGTAGAGCCGGGCACCATTGCGCAGGAAGACGTTGCTGCTGCGCCCCAGGAAACGACACGGCGGAAGAGGTAGCGCGCCACTTCGTCAGGTGACAGCCGGCGCTGTCCCCTGAAGGTGCACGTGACGCCGTACTCGTTCTCCAGCCCGAAAATGCGGCGGTCCATGCCTGAACATTACGCCTGAACCCCTGCGCTGAAACCGGGTTCGACGGCACCGTTTCGATCATTTTCCGACCGCGCCACGACCGTCCCCGAGGATTCGGGAGCGCGCAGGGAGCGGCGCGCCACCAGAAGGACGAGCAGGGCGGTGGCTCCGCTGCCGACGGCGACCACGAAACCCGCCGTCGCGCCGCCGTACTCGACCGCGGGGCCGACGAAGGCGGTGCCGATGGCGGCGCCCACGCCGAAGGACGTCACCAGCCAGGAGAACGCCTCCGTGACGGTGCCGCGCGGGGCGTGCCGGTCCACGACGACGAACGCGCAGGCCAGCGAGGGCGCGAGGAAGACACCGGCCACACCGGCCAGGATCGTCATGCTGACGACGCCCGGGACCAGCAGCAGCGGCACATAGCCCACGGCCAGGCCCGCGACGAGCACCCGCAGCCGCTGCTCCGGCGTGCCGGGCCACTGCCGGGCGCCGTAGATCGAACCGCCGATGAGGGCGCCGACGCCGAGGGCCGACAGGAGGTAGCTGGCGACGCCGCCCCCACCGTGGTCGTCGCCGTAGGCCACCGCGGCCACGGCTATCGAGCCCAGGGCCGAGCCGATGAAGAAGAACGCGCCGAGGAGCACCAGCAGCCCGCGGGAGCGCAGCGCGCCCAGCCAGTGCGCCTCACGGGCCTCGCTGCGCCACTTCCGCGAGGGCGGCGAGGTGACGACCGCGAGGGCGCCGAGGAGTCCGAGGATGTTGAGGACGAACAGCGCGCCGGCCTCGGACCAGAAGGCCACGATCCGCATGACGATCAGCGGACCGACCACGTAGATCAGTTCCTGGGCTATCGCGTCGAGGGAGTACGCGGCGTGGATGTCGTCCTCGCTCTTGAGGACGGAGGGCCACAGGGCGCGCAGCCCGCCCTCCAGCGGCGGCGTGAAGAAGCCGGCCACCACCATGGCGGCGTAGGACAGCAGCAGCGGGTCCAGGCCGACCACGGTGAAGAGCGTCATGCCGAGCGCGGCCAGGACGGCCGAGGGCAGGATGACGCGCGGCTGGCCGTGGACGTCGACGGCCCGCCCGAGCAGCGGCTGACCGAAGGCGTTGGCCACGCCGTAGACGGCGGAGAGCGCTCCGGCGAGGGTGTAGCTGCCGCCCTCGGCGCGGACGAAGAGCACGATCGCCAGCGCGGCGGTCGCGTTGGGCAGGCGGCCCACGAGGGTGCCGGTCAGCAACCGTGCCGCATGCTTCGTTCTGAGCATCTCGACATAACCGCCACCCGCCGACGCCATGGTCCGCCTCTCGTTCGACCGGGTCGTTTTCGACCGAGCCATTCCGGTTTTACGTATAACTAGCGACGTTATACGTACCATGGCCGCAGCCCACGGGTCCAACCCTGTGGGCGCGGCGATCGGGGAGACAGCCAGTGACCAGGCCAGTGACCAGCACGGACGGCAACGAAGAGGACCAGGGGGAGGCGGCCGCGGCCGCCGCGACGGGCTCGGGCGGGGGGCCCGGCGCCGCTCCCGGGAACCGCTGGCCCAGCATCCGCGGCCCCCGCACCGGGGCCCGCGCCACCAGCCGGGACGTCGCCCGCGTCGCGGGCGTCTCACAGGCCACGGTCTCCCTCGTGATGGGTGAGAAGTGGCGCGGCCGTGTCTCCGAGCGCACCGCCGAATCCGTGCGCTCCGCCGCGCGCAGCCTGGGCTACCGCCCCAACCTCGCGGCCCGGAACCTCCGGCTCGGCCGCACCCGCACCGCGCTGCTGGTCGTACCGGCGCTCACCAACGAATTCTTCGCCCGTGTCTACACCGGGGCCGCCCGGGTGGCCGCCGAACACGGCATCGGGGTGGTCCTCTACCCCTCGCCCGAGGGCGTCGGCCCCGCCCGCGACCCCTTCGCCTCCGCCCGCGCCACGCTGGACGGCGTGATCGCCTCCTCCATGGCGGCGGAGGCGCTGGGCGCGCTGCGCGAGGGCGGGCTGCCGCTGGTCATGCTCGACAGCGACCCGGAGCGCGCGGAGGCCGCCACGACCGTCAACCTCGACCTCGCCGACGGTATGCGGCAGGCCGCCGGGCACCTGCTCGCCCTGGGCCACCGCCGCTTCGTCCACCTCGCGGCGGACATCGACTCCTGGACCTTCCGGGTACGGGCCGCGGCCCTCGCCGAGGCGCTGCGGGGAACGCCCGGCACGGAGCTGAGCGTGGTGCGGGCCCCGCTGACCGTCGCCGACGGCCTCCGCGCCGCCGAACACGCCCTCACCCGGCCGGGGCCCCGGCCGACCGCGCTGGTCTGCGACGACGACGTCCTCGCCGCGGGTACCTGCAAGGCCGCCCGGCGGCTCGGCCTCAGGGTGCCCGAGGACCTCTCGGTGACCGGCTTCGACGACCTGTCCCTGGCCACGGCGGTCGAACCGGAGCTCACGACCGTCCGGCTGCCGGCCGAGGAGGTGGGCGAGGCGGGCATGCGGGCGCTGATGGGGGTGCTGGACGGGGGGCCGGTCGCGCCGCGCCTGCTCCCCGTGGAACTCGTCGTCCGGGGCACGACGACGGCGGCCGGGGGCTGACACCGCCCTCTTTCCGCGCGCCGCGCGGTGCCCTCAGGAGCCGGACGGGCCGGAGTCCCCAGCCCGTCCGGCGCGGGTGAGGACTCAGTCCTCCGAGCTCTCCTGCTCCTCGTCCGGCTCGTCCGCCGCGGAGGCGCCGCTGGCGCCTTCCAGCAGACGCGACAGCTGCCGCCCGAGCAGCCGCTTGAACTTCCGCTGCTGCGGCCGCGTACGGTCCAGGACCGCGACCTCCAGCTGCTCCGCCGTGAGCGTGCGCTCCCCGCCGTTGTTGTCCCGGGTGAGGGACTCGACGGCGAGCTTGAGCGCCTCGGAGAGGGTCATCCCGTCCCGGTGGCGCTGGTCCAGATAGCTGCTGATCTGGTCGGCGTTGCCACCGACCGCGACGGAGCCGTGCTCGTCGACGATGGAGCCGTCGTGCGGCAGGCGGTAGATCTGGTCGTTCTCCGGGCCGGCCCCGACCTCGGCGACGATCAGCTCGACCTCGTACGGCTTCTCACCGGCGCTGGAGAAGATGTTGCCCAGCGTCTGGGCGTAGACGTTGGCCAGGCCGCGGGCCGTGACGTCGTCCCGGTCGTAGGTGTAGCCCCGCAGGTCGGCGTAGCGGACGCCGCCGATGCGGAGGTTCTCGAATTCGTTGTACTTCCCGACCGCGGCGAAGGCGATCCGGTCGTAGATCTCGCTGACCTTGTGGAGCGCGCGGGACGGGTTCTCGGCGACGAAGACAACGCCGTCGGTGTACTGGAGCACGACGACGCTCCGGCCGCGCGCGATGCCCTTGCGGGCGTATTCGGCGCGGTCGGCCATGGCCTGCTGGGGGGAGACGTAGAACGGCGTCGACACCGGCTATCCGTCCCTTTCTGTCAGTGGCGGGTGCATTCAGAGGAGCGCGGCTCGGGGACCGTCCGGCTCCTCCAGCCGGCGGTCGTGGATCGCGCGGACGACCTCCGAGCACTCGGCCTCGGTCAGCTTCCGGAAGCCCTCGTCGGTGATGACGGTGACGATCGGATAGATCCTGCGGGCGAGGTCCGGTCCGCCGGTCGCGGAGTCGTCGTCGGCGGCGTCGTACAGCGCCTGGACGACGAGCGTGGTGGTCTGACTCTCCGTCAGGTCCGGGCGGAAGAGCTTCTTGAGCGAGCCCCGGGCGAAGACCGACCCGGAGCCGGTGGCCGCGAAGCCGTGCTCCTCCGAGCGCCCGCCGGTCACGTCGTAGGAGAAGATGCGGCCCTTTTGCCGGTCGACGTCCCAGCCCGCGAAGAGCGGCACCACGGCGAGGCCCTGCATGGCCATGCCGAGGTTGCTGCGGATCATCGTGGACAGCCGGTTCGCCTTGCCCTCCAGGGAGAGCTGCACCCCTTCGACCTTCTCGAAGTGCTCCAGCTCCAGCTGGAAGAGCTTGACCATCTCGACGGCCAGCCCGGCGGTGCCGGCGATGCCGACCGCGGAGTACTCGTCGGCCGGGAAGACCTTCTCGATGTCGCGCTGCGCGATGACATTGCCCATCGTCGCCCGCCGGTCACCGGCGAGCACCACACCGCCGGGGAACGACGCCGCGACGATCGTCGTACCGTGCGGGATCTCGACGGCGCCCTGCACCGGTGGCAGCGCCCGGTTGCCCGGCAGCAGCTCCGGCGCGTGGGAGCCGAGGAAATCCATGAACGACGAGGAGCCGGGTGTCAGGAAGGCAGCTGGTAGACGCCCGGTGCTACGAGTGTTGGCTTCCACACGTTTCCTTCCAGATATGCGGCGGCCCGCCCTTCGCGTCCGCCCGATCCATGAACTGCCCCGGCGCCGCGTCGCGGCCGAGGCACCGTACGCGAGGGACCTTACCCGTCCCATGATCGTGATAGATATCCCCGGAAGGAGCAGCGGGACGGATCACGCGCGCCCCGCCCGCGCGCCCCACCGGGCCGCGCGGCCCGGTCCGGACCGGGCCGCACCCGCGGCGCCGGCGGAGGGCTACTCGCCGCCCTTTTGCACGAAGCTCCGGACGAAATCCTCCGCATTCTCCTCAAGGACGTCGTCGATCTCGTCCAGCACGGAGTCGACGTCGTCGGAGAGCTTCTCCTGCCGTTCCTTGAGATCTTCCGAGACCTGCGCGTCCTGCGCCTGCTCCTCCACGTCCTCCGTGGATCGCGTGGCCTTCTGCTGCCCGCCGCCGGTGTCCTTGGTCGCCATATCCCTCACCCCGCTCGGTTCGACGTACAAGATCAGAGGTACTTCGACGTACTCGGCCGTACAAGATCCGACCCTACAAGCAGGGTCCGACATCGGCCCCGTACTTGCTACAACGTCCCGGAACCACCGTGATGATTCCCTGAACGCAGCCCTCTCAGACCCCACCGGCGCCCCTGGCCGGAAGGGACCTCCGCTCAGCCTCCGGACAGCACCCGGACCAGGTCCTCGGCGGTGCGACAGCGGTCGAGGAGCTCCTTGACGTGGTTGCGCGTGCCGCGCAGTGGCTCCAGGGTGGGCACCCGTTGCAGCGAGTCACGGCCCGGCAGGTCGAAGATCACGGAGTCCCAGGAGGCCGCGGCCACGTCGTCCGCGTACTGCTCCAGGCAGCGGCCGCGGAAGTAGGCGCGGGTGTCCTCCGGCGGCGCCGTGCGGGCCCGCTCCACCTCGGTCTCCTCCAGGAGCCGCTTCATCCTGCCGCGGGCCACGAGGCGGTTGTAGAGGCCCTTGTCCGGGCGCACGTCCGCGTACTGGAGGTCGACGAGGTGCAGCCGGGCCGCGTCCCAGTCCAGGCCGTCGCGGCGGCGGTAGCCCTCCAGGAGCTCGCGCTTGGCCACCCAGTCCAGCTCGCCCGCGAGGCTCATCGGGTCGTGCTCCAGCCGGCCCAGGACGTCCTCCCAGCGGGCCAGGACGTCCTTGGTCTGCTCGTCCGCGTCGGCGCCGAAGCGGTCCTCCACGTACTTGCGGGCCAGCTCGAAGTACTCCATCTGGAGCTGCACGGCCGTGAGCGTACGGCCGCTGCGGAGCGTGATGAGGCGCTTGAGCGTGGGGTCGTGGCTGACCTGGTGGAGCGTGCGGACCGGCTGCTCCACGGCGAGGTCGGAGGCGATGAAGCCGTCCTCGATCATGGAGAGCACCAGGGCCGTGGTGCCCAGCTTCAGGTAGGTGGAGATCTCCGAGAGGTTGGCGTCACCGATGATCACATGGAGCCGGCGGTACTTCTCGGCGTCCGCGTGGGGCTCGTCCCGGGTGTTGATGATGGGCCGCTTGAGGGTGGTCTCCAGGCCGACCTCGACCTCGAAGTAGTCGGCGCGCTGGCTGAGCTGGAAGCCGTGCTCGTGGCCGTCCTGGCCGATGCCCACCCGGCCGGCGCCGGTGACCACCTGCCGGCAGACGAAGAAGGGCGTCAGGTGGCGCACGATGTCCGAGAAGGGGGTCTCCCGCTTCATCAGGTAGTTCTCGTGGGTGCCGTAGGACGCGCCCTTGTTGTCGGTGTTGTTCTTGTAGAGGTGGATCGGCTGGGCTCCGGGCAGCTGGGCGGCGCGCTCGGCGGCCTCCGCCATGATCCGCTCTCCCGCCTTGTCCCAGAGGACGGCGTCGCGGGGGTTGGTGATCTCGGGGGAGCTGTACTCGGGGTGCGCGTGGTCGACGTACAGCCGCGCGCCGTTGGTGAGGATGACATTGGCCAGGCCGATGTCCTCGTCCGTGAGCTGGCTGGAGTCGGCGGCCTCACGGGCGAGGTCGAAGCCGCGGGCGTCCCGCAGCGGGTTCTCCTCCTCGAAGTCCCAGCGGGCTCGCCGCGCCCGGTGCATCGCCGCCGCGTAGGCGTTGACGATCTGGGACGAGGTGAGCATGGCATTGGCGTTCGGGTGACCGGGGACGGAGATCCCGTACTCCGTCTCAATGCCCATTACTCGCCGTACGGTCATGCGGCCCTCCTTGCCCGGCGCCGCCCCCTGGTGGGGTCGGCGCTCAAGTACCGCCGCGCGTCCGCTCGCTGTGCGGCCCCCGATCCCGCGCTGCGCATCGCGGCGGTATCGAAGAGCCTAGAACGGCTTTGCGGCGGTGGGGAGATCATTACAGTCATTGCTCCGGTTCGTGCCGTACCAGGGCGATCGATGTCCCCGTGGCGAAATCCTGGCGGAAACATGGCCGGGATCCCGGGAAAAACACGTCCGGCCGCGGACGCCCCGGGCGTCCCCCCACCGGGGCGGGAGGGACAGGGCATCCGCGGCCGGACGACGCGCTACAGATACTGACCGGTATTCGCCACCGTGTCGATCGAGCGACCGGTGTCGGCACCCTGCTTTCCGGTGACCAGGGTGCGGATGAAGACGATCCGCTCGCCCTTCTTGCCGGAGATCCGGGCCCAGTCGTCCGGGTTCGTGGTGTTGGGCAGGTCCTCGTTCTCCTTGAACTCGTCCACGCAGGCGGCGAGCAGGTGGGAGACGCGCAGACCCTTCTGGTTGTGGTCGAGGAAGGCCTTGATCGCCATCTTCTTGGCCCGGTCCACGATGTTCTGGATCATCGCGCCCGAGTTGAAGTCCTTGAAGTACAGGACCTCCTTGTCACCGTTGGCGTAGGTGACCTCCAGGAAGCGGTTCTCCTCGGACTCCGCGTACATCTGCTCGACGACCGACTGGATCATGCCCGCCACGGCGGCCTTGCCGTCGCCGCCGTGCTCCGAGAGGTCGTCCGCGTGGATGGGCAGGGTGGCCGTGAGGTACTTCGAGAAGATGTCCTTGGCGGCCTCCGCGTCCGGACGCTCGATCTTGATCTTCACATCGAGGCGGCCGGGGCGCAGGATCGCGGGGTCGATCATGTCCTCGCGGTTGGAGGCGCCGATGACGATGACGTTCTCCAGGCCCTCCACGCCGTCGATCTCGGAGAGCAGCTGGGGGACGATGGTGTTCTCCACGTCCGAGCTGACACCGGAGCCGCGGGTGCGGAAGAGGGAGTCCATCTCGTCGAAGAAGACGATGACGGGCGTGCCCTCGCTCGCCTTCTCCCGGGCGCGCTGGAAGATCAGCCGGATGTGCCGCTCGGTCTCGCCGACGTACTTGTTGAGCAGCTCGGGGCCCTTGATGTTGAGGAAGAAGCTCTTCCCGGCGGGCTGGCCGGTGACCTCGGCGACCTTCTTGGCAAGGGAGTTGGCGACGGCCTTGGCGATCAGCGTCTTACCGCAGCCGGGCGGGCCGTACAGCAGCACGCCCTTGGGCGGCCGCAGTTCGTGCTCCTTGAAGAGGTCGGGGTAGAGGTAGGGGAGCTCGACCGCGTCGCGGATCAGCTCGATCTGGTTCCCCAGGCCGCCGATCTTCGTGTAGTCGATGTCCGGGACCTCTTCGAGGACGAGCTCCTCGACCTCGCTCTTCGGGATGACCTCGTAGACATAGCCGGAGCGGGGTTCGAGCAGGAGGGCGTCGCCGGGGCGGATGGTGGTGTCCAGCAGCGGCTCGGCGAGCCTCACCACCCGCTCCTCGTCGGTGTGCCCGATGACCAGGGCCCGCTCGCCGTCCTCAAGGATCTCCTTGAGGGTGACGATGTCCCCGGCCCGCTCGTACTCCATGGCCTCGACCACGTTGAGCGCTTCGTTGAGCATGACCTCCTGGCCGCGCCGGAGGTCCTCCGGATCGATGCTCGGACTGACATTGACCCGGAGTTTGCGGCCTCCGGTGAAGATGTCGGCCGTGCCGTCGTCGTTCGCCTGTAGGAAGACCCCGAAGCCGGCCGGCGGCTGCGCGAGCCGGTCGACCTCCTCCTTGAGCGCGACGATCTGGTCGCGGGCCTCGCGGAGGGTATTGGCGAGCCGCTCGTTCTGGGCGGACACGCCGGCCAGGTTCGTCTGGAGCTCGACGATCCGCTCTTCGAGAATCCTCGTGTGACGCGGAGAGTCGGCGAGCTTGCGCCGCAGGACGGCGATCTCCTGCTCGAAATAGGCAACCTGGCTCGCGAGGTCGTCAGACCCTCGTCCCGGCCGGATGCCGCGGTTCATGTCGTCGTCGTGGGCTGCCACGGTCCTCACCTCCTCCAAGGGGAGCTGGACGCTTCCTGACCCTACCTGGGCCGGTGCAGGTTGAAACCCCTAGATCACAAACCCGGTCGGAGTGTGTCCGATCTTCACCCTTGCGCACGTCCTCACAGCAGGGGAATACCCACCCATCAACATCGGAAAGCGGGCGGTTGTATCGTCGAGTCGGTCAACACCCGTCAGGGCTGGCTCCAATTGGTTCACGTACGCAGGAAACGGCAGGCGAGATGACCGTGCAGGAAGAAGGACTCGGCGACCTGGAAGTCTGGATCGACCAGGACCTGTGTACCGGCGACGGTATCTGTGCCCAGTACGCCCCCGAGGTCTTCGAGCTGGACATCGACGGGCTGGCCTATGTGAAGAGCCCGGACGACGAGCTCCTCCAGGAGCAGGGCGCCACCACTCCGGTGCCGTTGCCGCTGCTCGCCGACGTCCGGGAGTCCGCGAAGGACTGCCCGGGCGACTGCATCCACGTCCGCAGGGTTTCGGACAAGGTCGAGGTCTACGGCCCCGACGCGGAGTGACGGCTCACACACTCCCCGCGACGGGCAGGGCGGTCAGTACGAACTTGCCGCCCTGCCACCGCCATTCGACGGCCCGGCTGAGGTCGGGGCAGCAACGCGGCACCCGTGGGGTGGAATAGCCGAGGAGAGTGGCCGAAACGGTGCCGCCGGTCACCGCGAAGCGGGTGACGCTCATCCGCTGGGCCGGGTCGACGAGGGTCGCCGTGATCCGGGGCGGCTCGCCGGGCGACGCGGCCGGGGCGAGGACGTAGAGGCCGCTGGGGGCCGTGCCGGCGCCGGAGCGGCAGCGGACGACGGCCGCGGTCTCGGGCCGCCCGTCGCCGTCGAGGTCGGCGGTGGCCCGCTGGACGACCTCGGGACCCGTGCCGCCGCCGCAGTCCAGGGGGTAGCGCGCGGCGGAGGGGTCGGGCGCGGCCGCGGAGGCGCGCGTGGGGGCCGCGGGCGCCTCCCGTGCGGGGCCGGCCAGGGTGGCCGCGGCGATCACGGCGGCCAGCGCGGCGGCGGTGACCGCCCAGTGCGCGGGGCGCGGGCGGGCGTGCGGGAGCGGACCCGCGGCGGTGGACGGTGTGGGTCCTGCCGGTGACTGCACGCGCGCTGACTCCTGTGGGCGGTGGCTGCGGGGGATGATCCGCATCGTGCCATACGGCGCCGCGCCGGGGAACAGGGGGTTTTGCCACATGTGAGGGGCCTGCCGCGCCGGGCCCGGGCGGGGTCAACGAACGGGCGCCGCCGCCGAGTTCCGCGGTGCGGTTCCCGGCGGCGGCGCCGTGGGTGGTGATGCGGCCGGAAGGCTCCGGCCGGCGGGGGCCGGACTAGCGCTCGGCGGAGCCGCTCTGGCTGCCGGGGCCGTCGTAGTCCTCGCCGTAGGCGCCCTTCGCGGGGCGGCGGCGGCGCAGCGGCGGCTCGACGCCGTCCGCGAGGCGGCGGGCGGTGAGCAGGAAGCCGGTGTGCCCGATCATGCGGTGGTCCGGGCGGACGGCCAGGCCCTCCACGTGCCAGGTGCGGACCATGGTCTCCCAGGCCGACGGCTCGGCGAAGCAGCCGATCTCGCGGATGGACTCGACGGTCCGGGCGAGCTGGGTGGTGGTGGCCACGTAGCAGCAGAGGATGCCGCCGGGGACGAGCGCCTTACGGACGACCTCGAGGCACTCCCAGGGGGCGAGCATGTCGAGGATGACGCGGTCGACGTCCGTGTCGGACAGGTTGTCCTGGAGGTCGCCGACGGTGAGCTGCCAGGCGGGGTGCGGGCCGCCGAAGTAGCGCTCCACGTTCTGCGTGGCGATCTCGGCGAAGTCGGCACGGCGCTCGTAGGAGTGCAGCATGCCCTGGTCGCCGATGGCGCGCAGCAGGAAGCTGCTCAGGGAGCCTGAGCCGACGCCGGCTTCCACGACGCGGGCGCCGGGGAAGATGTCGGCCATGGCCAGGATCTGCCCCGCGTCCTTGGGGTAGACCACCGCGGCACCGCGCGGCATGGACAGGACATAGTCGGGGAGCAGGGGGCGCAGCGCGAGGTAGGCGACGTTTCCCGTGGTACGGACAACACTGCCCTCGGGGGCACCGATCAGCTCGTCGTGCGGGAAGGCACCCTTGTGGGTGTGGAACTGCTTCCCGGCTTCGAGCGTGAAGGTGTAGTGGCGTCCCTTGGGGTCGGTGAGCTGGACCTGGTCCCCGACCTGGAAGGGGCCGCGACGACGGGCGGCACCGGTCGGTTCGGACATGTGACCAGCCTACCGGCCCTGAGGCTGGGGTCGCGCCATGGCGGCCACGAAGGCGCGCTCGACGTCGGTGGTGGAGAGCACTCCGTAGACCTCGCCGGTCTCCTCGACGACGAGGTACTCGGTGGCGGGGGTGGCGCGCAGGGTGTCGAGGAGTTCCTCGCCGCCGAGCTCGGCGGAGACGCGCATGCCGTCCTTGAGGTCCTGGGCGAGGGCGCTGACGGCGACCCAGGGGCGGCGGTGTTCGGGGACGCCGATGATGGCGGCCTCGCGGACGAGCGCGGTGGGGGTGCCGTGGGGGTCCACGACGACGAGGGCGCGGGCGCCGGCCTCGGCGGCGCGGCGCAGGGCCTCGGAGAGCGGGGTGGCGGGCTCCACGGGCACGGCCCGGCGGGTGAGGGTGCGGGCCCGGAGGTCGGGGAGGCGCTCGCGCAGCCGGGCCATGCGGAGGCTGTTGCCGGCGCCGGTCCAGATGATGGCGGCGAGGATCGCGGCGAGCAGGGCGTCGGTGAGGGAGTCGACGCCGCCGAGGTCCTCGGAGCCGCCCGCGGCGCGGGAGAGGAGCGGCAGGCCGACGAGGACGGCGACGGCGAGCGCGCGGCCGACCCAGGCGGCGGCGACGGTGCCGGTCATAGGGTTGCCGCTGATCTTCCAGACGACGGCCCGGAGCATCCGGCCGCCGTCCAGCGGGAGGCCGGGGAGCAGGTTGAAGATCGCGACCAGCAGGTTGGAGATCATCAGGCCGGCGAGCAGGACGCCGGGGACGGTGCCGGGCTCGACGGCCTGCATGCCGAGGTAGAAGAGGCCGGCGAGGACCAGCGAGAGCAGGGGGCCGACGAAGGCGAGGACGAACTCGCGGCCGGGGGTCTCGCTCTCCTTCTCGATCTCGGAGACGCCGCCGAAGAACTGGAGCTGGATGCGGCGCACGGGGAGCTTGAAGCGCAGGGCCGCGACCGTGTGCGCCAGCTCGTGGACGAGCACGGAGGCGTAGAAGGCGACGGCGAAGAAGAGGGAGACCAGATAGCGGATGCCGCCGAGCTCGGGCAGGACGCGGTCGAGCTGGCCGCCGAAGACCCAGGTGATGAGGGCGGCGACGAGGAACCAACTGGGTGCCACGTAGACGGGCACGCCGAAGGGGCGGCCCATGAGGATGCCGCCGCCCTCGCGCGGGCGCTTCGGCCTGCGGTTCCCGGGCTCGTCCTGGGTGCCGGCGCCCCCGCCGCCGGACCGGCCCTGCCCGCTGTTCTCCACGGTGTCCCCTCGTCGGATGCGGCCCTCGCACCGGCGGTGCGCTGTCTCGATCATGCAGTGCGAGGTGCTCTGTCGTCGATGGTATGCGTCCGACTGTCAGTGACGGGCCGTAGGGTTCCTGTCATGGGTATCGCCACTGAGGAGAACGCCGGGCAGCCGGCCGAGCCGTCCGTGCCGGGCGTTTCCGAGGGATCCACCGAGGCCACCGGGGCCGCCGGGGCCCCGGAGACCGGAGGGTGCGGGGAGGCCGCCGCGTCCGGTGAGGCGGCGCGGCGGCTGCGGGTACCCGCCCGCCCCGCCGCGCTGTCGCCCTCCCGGGCGGCCGATTTCATGCGGTGCCCGCTGCTCTACCGCTTCCGGGTGATCGACAAGCTGCCGGAGAAGCCGAGCGCGGCCGCGACCCGGGGCACCGTGGTGCACGCCGTGCTGGAGCGGCTCTTCGACGCCCCGGCGGCCGAGCGCACCCCGCCCCGGGCGAAGGGCCTGGTGCCCGGCGAGTGGGAGAAGCTGCTGGCGGCCCGGCCGGAGCTGGCCGAGCTCTTCACCGGTGAGGACGGCGCGCACGACGCGGACCGGCTGGCGGCCTGGCTGGCGGACGCGGAGCGGCTGGTCGAGCGCTGGTTCACCCTGGAGGACCCCACCCGTCTGGAGCCCGCGGACCGCGAGCTCTACGTGGAGACGGTGATCGAGGGCGCGGGCTCCTCGGCGCTGACGCTGCGGGGCTTCATCGACCGGGTGGACGTGGCCCCGTCCGGCGACGTCCGCATCGTGGACTACAAGACGGGCAAGGCCCCGTCCCCGCAGTTCCGGTCGGAGCCGCTGTTCCAGATGACCTTCTACGCCCTGGTGCTGTGGCGGCTGCGCGGCCGGGTGCCGCGCCGCCTCCAGCTCGTCTACCTGGGCAGTGGTGACGTGCTGACGTACGACCCGGTCGAGGCGGAGCTGCTGGCCGTGGAGCGCAAGCTGCGGGCGCTCTGGGAGGCCATCGAGCTGGCCACCGACACGGGCGAGTGGCGCCCCCGGCCGACGAAGCTGTGCGGCTGGTGCGACCACCAGGCCGTCTGCCCGGAATTCGGGGGCACTCCCCCGCCGTATCCGCTGCCGGTCGTGGCCCCGCGCGCGGGCGGATGACCCCTCGCGGGACCGGTCAGGGCAGAATGGACGCGGTCTAACGAAGGAGTTTCCGTGGCGATCCGCGTCCTACTGGTCGATGACCAGCCGCTGCTGCGTACCGGCTTCCGGATGATTCTCGAGGCGGAACAGGATCTGGCGGTCGTCGGTGAGGCCGGGGACGGTCTTCAGGCGCTCGACCAGGTGCGGGCGCTCCAGCCCGATGTGGTCCTGATGGACATCCGGATGCCGCGGATGGACGGTGTCGAGGCGACCCGGCAGATCACCGGTCCGGAGCGGAACGGCCCGGCGAAGGTGCTGGTGCTCACCACGTTCGACCTCGACGAGTACGTGGTGGAGGCGCTCCGGGCGGGGGCCAGCGGCTTCCTGCTGAAGGACGCGCCCGCCCATGAGCTGGTCCAGGCGATCCGGGTGGTGGCGGGCGGCGAGGCGATGCTGGCGCCGAGCATCACCCGCCGGCTGCTGGACAAGTACGCGGGTCATCTCCCCTCGGGCGAGGAGCCGCTGCCGGACACGCTGCACACGCTGACCGACCGCGAGGTCGAGGTGCTGAAGCTGGTGGCGCGCGGTCTGTCGAACGCCGAGATCGCGGCGGATCTGTTCGTGAGCGAGACCACGGTCAAGACGCACGTGGGTCATGTGCTGACGAAGCTGGGCCTGCGCGACCGGGTGCAGGCCGCGGTGTACGCCTACGAGAGCGGGCTGGTGCGCCCGGGCGCGCAGTAGGCCCGGCCCCTCCCTCGCCCGCCGCCGGGCGGGAGGCGAGCGGAAAAGCGGTCCGCCCCGTACCCGATGCCCGGGTACGGGGCGGACCGCTTCACGGCCGCGGGGGCCGGGTGGGTACCCACCCGGCCCGCCGGCGGCCCGCTACTCCTTGGCGGCCTTGGCGATCTCCCAGAACCGGAAGACGGTCGAGGCGTCGAGGGTCCACTGGAGACCGGAGATCCGGTCGCTCGCCACCGCGTACTGCTTGCCCTGCCACAGCGGGAGGATGGGCAGGTCCTGGGCGACGGTGGTCTGCACCTTGGCGAAGTCGCCGACGGTCGCCGGGCGGCTGCCCTCGGCGGCGGTGGCCAGGATGCGGTTGGTGATGTCCTTGGACTCGTAGTTGTTGAGGAGGACGTTGTCCTCGCCGAAGAACGGCGCGGTGAAGTTGTCCGGGTCCGGGTAGTCGGGCACCCAGCCCTTGACGTAGACGCCGTACTTGCCGGCGGCCACGCCCGCCTCGTACTCCTCCAGCGGGACGGACTTCACGTCCGCCTCGAAGAGGCCGCTCTTGTTGAGCTGCTTGGCTATCTCCTGGAACTCCGGCACGGTGCCCGGGCCGTAACGGACCGGGGTGGCCCACAGGGTGAGCTTGACCTTGTCCTTGATGCCGGCGGAGTTCAGGGCCGCGGAGGCCTTGTCGACCTGGGGGCGGTCGCCGTAGGCGTCGAAGAACGGGGTCTTGTGGCCGGTGACGCCGCTCGGGACGATCGAGTACAGCGGCTCCGCGGTGCGCTTGTAGACGTCGCGGACGAGCGCGCTGCGGTCCACCAGGTAGGCGATGGCCTTGCGGACGCCGAGCTTGCCGACCACCGGGTCCTTGGTGTTGAAGACCAGGTGCTGGACCTCGGCGCTGGTGCCCTCGACGACCTTGAGGTGCGTCTTGGCGCCCGCGGCGTCCAGGTCGGCGATGTCCTTCATGGGAAGGCCTCGGTAGGCGAGGTCGATGGAGCCCTTCTGGACGGCGGACTTCAGCTCCGCCTGGTCGCCGTGGAAGAACTTCATCGTGACGCCGCGGTTGTTCACCGCGGTGGCCGCGCCCTTGTAGGACGTGTTGACCGAGAACTTGGCCTCCTTCTTGTCGAAGGAGTCGAGCTTGTAGACACCCGAGCCGACGGCCTTGCCGTCGGTGCGGAGCTTGTCCGCCGGGTACTCCTCGTGGTCCACGATGGAACCGGCGCCCGAGGCGATCTTCTGCGGGAAGGTGGCGTCGGAGCGGTTGAGGTGGAAGACGACCGTCAGCTTGTCCGGGGTCTTGATGTCCTTGATGGAGGACAGCAGGGAGGACGCCGGACCCTTCTTGTCGTTGATCTTGATCGTGCGACGGAAGGAGTGGGCGACGTCCTCGGAGGTGAGGTCGTGGCCGTTGCTGAACTTCAGCCCGTCCTTCAGCTTGCACTGATAGGTCTGGCTGATGTCGTCCTGGAACTTGCAGTTCTCGGCGGCGTCCGGCTGGGGGGTGATGCCCCCCTTGGGGAAGCTCATCAGCGACTGGAAGACGTTGTTGAACAGGATCCAGGAACCCGGGTCGTAGCCGGAGGCCGGGTCGGTGGCCACGACCTCGTCGGACATCCCCATGACCACGGACTCACCGGTGCCGCCCGCCTTGCCGTCTTCCGAACCGCACCCGGTGAGCAGGGCGGCGGCGAGCCCAGCGCCGAGCGGGGCGGCAAGCCACTGGTCACGTTTCCTCACGTGCACGTTCCTCACAGTTTCCTTGATCGTCCGATGAGATCGTCGGCAGAACCGGTCTGACGAAACCTATTGCCTCACACGCCGCGGCCCAGTTCCCACGGCTGCATCTCGGAGGCGGAGTTGAGCGCCCACTCGGCGCCGGTGACATTGCTGCGGACGGCGACGTACTGCTTGCCCTGCCACAGAGGCAGCACGGGCACCTCGTCGGCCACGATGTCCTGGGCCTGCTGGAAGTACTTGGCCGCGGTGTCGCGCTGTGCCGCCTCGCGGGAGTCCGGGATCAGCTGCGAGCTGATCCTGGTGTTCTGGTAGGGCGAGCGGAGGAAGTTGTCCTTGCCGAAGAACGGGGCGACGAAGTTGTCCGGGTCCGGGAAGTCGGGGAACCAGCCCATGCCGTAGACGGCGTACTTGCCCTTGGCGGCCTCGGGACGGAAGTCCGCCCACTTCACGCCCTGGATCTTGGCACTGAACAGCCCGGTGTCGTTGAGCTGCTTCCGGATCGTCTGGAAGGCCTTGGCCGTGGCCTCACCGTAGTGGTCGTCGGTGTACGTGAGGGTCAGCGGCACCGGGGAGGTGATGTTCGCCGCCCGCAGGATGGAGCGGGCCTTCTCGGCGCTCGGCTCCCCGTACTTGTTGGAGAAGGAGTTCTGGTGGCCGGTGATGCCGCTGGGCACCAGCGAGTACAGCGGGTCGCTCGTCCGGTCGTAGCCGTCGCGGGCCAGCGCCTGGCGGTCGATCACCTGCGCCATGGCCTGGCGCACGGCCTTGTTCTTCACCGACGGGTCGTCGGTGTTGAAGGCGAGGAAGCTGATCTCCTGGCCCGGCGCCTCCAGCAGGCGGACGCCCTTGTCCGAGGCGCCCCGCATCCGGCTGAGCTGCTCGGGCGCCAGGGTGCGGTTCATGATGTCGATGTCGCCGTCCTTCAGCGCCTTCTCCATCGACTTCGCGTCGTCGTAGAAGCGCATCTCGACCTTGTCGTTCTGAAGCTTCACCGACCCCTGGTAGTCGGAGTTCTTCGAGAAGACGGCCTTGACGACGCGGCCGTCCTTCTCCTCCGTCTGGAGGGTGTACGGGCCGGAGCCGACGACCTTGAAGCCCTTGCCGAGCTCCTTCTTCCCGTAGGTCTCGCTGTCCACGATGGCCGCGGCCGGGGTGGCTATCTTCTGCGGGAAGGTCGCGTCGGGGGACTTCAGGTGGAAGACGACCTCGCGCTCGCTCGGGGTCTCCACCGAGTCGATGTTGCTGAGCAGCGACACCGGGCCGTTCTCGAAGTTGATGGCCCGGGCACGGTCGATGGAGAACTTCACGTCCTCCGAGGTGAGCGCGTGCCCGTTGCTGAACTTCAGGCCGCTGCGCAGGGTGCAGCGGTACTGCTCGTTCTTGCGGTCCCCGAAGGAGCAGGTGGACGCCGCGTCGGCGACCGGGGAGGTTCCGGAGCGGGGCAGCCGCAGGAGGGTCTGGAAGGTGCTGTGCAGCACGTTCCAGGCGCCGATGTCGTACGCGGCGGCCGGGTCGAACGGCGCCGGGGCGTCGGTCGTCTCCTCGAACCGGTCCGTGGTGCCGATGACGATGGCGCCGGAGCCCTTCCCCGCCTCGTCACTCCCACCACAGGCGGCGAGTACGGGGGCCAGGAGGACTGCCAGGGTCGGCAGCGCCAACGTCTTGCGGTTCATTGTGCGGGGTTCTCCCTGTGATGCGATCGGTTCCCGGGACGATACCGACGTCTGACGCGTCGGCCCACGGGCAGCCGTGAAGTTCTCGCGAAAAGATTAGTGCGCGGCACCACTGCCCCCGGGACACGGTGAAGTTGACGCGATATCACGCCCCGATAACGGCCCCCGATTCACCGATATCCGGACGCCGGAACGATTCACGCAGGAGATCATCAAATGGGACACAAGGGTGCGCTTCCGCCCCGCGAAGGGTGCTTCAGCGTGATCGATTCCCCACCCGCCGCCTCTTGACCCGGTGACGAAGCTCACTCACGCACTTCGGCGACCGCACCCGAATTAAACCGGGCCATTCGTCACGGAAAACAATCGGACCGACGCCCAGAGTTCCTTGAACATTCTCCGGCGCACGCTCAGTGTTCGCGTCGGTGCATTCCGGTCATCGGCCCACCGGCGGCGGCGTCATCAGGCCGCGGAGAAATCCGAGATCGACTTCCTCCAGCGACCGGACGACCGTACGCCCGTCGGCGGCCGGGATCGGCGCCACCGAGGGCACCGCGACGACCCGGCAGCCGGCCGCCTCCGCGGCCGTCACCCCGGTCATGGTGTCCTCGACGACGGCGCACCGGCCGGGCTCCACCCCGAGCCGGGCCGCGGCCAGCAGATAGGGGTCCGGGTGCGGCTTCGTCCGCTCGATCTCGTCGCCCGCGACGGTCAGCGTGAAGTTCTCCGGGCCCAGGGTGGCCAGCACCCGGTCGATGATCTCCCGGTGCGAGGCGGACACCAGGGCGGTCGGCACGGAGTGCGCGGCCAGCTCCGCGAGCAGCCGCCGGGCGCCCGGCATCAGCGGCACCCCGCGGCCGATCATCTGGGAGAAGCGGGTGTTGAGCAGCACCGTCAGCTCGGTGAGGGCGATCTTCGCGCCGGTGGCCTGGATCAGGAAGGCGGCGCTGCGCGTCATGGGGCCGCCGACGACCACCTCGCGGTACTCCTCCAGCAGCTGGTGACCCAGCTCGGCGAAGACGGCGACCTCCACCTCCCACCAGAAGCCCTCGGTGTCGACCAAGGTGCCGTCCATGTCGAGCAGGACCGCCTGAAGGGCCGAGCCCGCCGCGCTACGCGTGTCGACTACGGGGATGCTGCTGGTCATCCGGGCACACCTCCATGGGGGACGCGAAGGCCGGCCCGCCACTCCCGGTTCCGGGGGTGTGCGGACCGGCCTCCACCGGACCGACCAGTGTACGGCGGACGGGCTCCGGCGTCGCTCCGATATCCGGGGGACCCCGGCCCTGGGGGCCGGGAAGGGGTCCACTCCGTCAGGTGGCGGGCCCCTCCGTCAGGTGGGGTCCGCTCCGGGGCGGTGCGTCCGCGGCCGGCCCAAGGCGGCCGCGGCGGTGGCTCAGTCCTGCTCCGCGTTCTTCTCCTTGATGCGCGCCGCTTCCTTGCGGACCTCGGCCTGGGTGGCGCGCTCCTTCTGGAGCCACTCGGGGTTCTCCGCCTTCAGCTCCGCGATCTGCTCCGTGGTGAGGGCCTCCGTGACCCCGCCGCGCGCGAGGCCGGAGATGGAGACGCCCAGCTTGGCCGCGACCACCGGACGGGGGTGCGGGCCGTTGCGCCGCAGCTCCTGGAGCCACTCCGGCGGATCGGCCTGAAGTGCGTTCAGCTCGCCGCGCGAGACGACGCCCTCCTGGAACTCTGCGGGGGTGGCCTCGAGGTACACACCCAGCTTCTTCGCCGCGGTCGCGGGCTTCATCGTCTGGGTGTTCTGGTGCGACGTCATGGTGTCAAGAGTAGCGAGCGTGTGCGATACCTCCGACCACGACCGGTAATCTGGCCGGGTGACAGGCTCGGAAGCATCCCCTTCGTTCCGGCTCGCGTACGTCCCGGGCGTGACACCCAGCAAATGGGTGCGGATCTGGAACGAGCGGTTGCCCGACGTCCCCCTGACCCTCCTCCAGGTGTCCGCCGCGGAGGCGGCCGGAGTGCTGCGGGACGGCGGCGCCGACGCGGGCTTCCTGCGGCTCCCGGTCGACCGTACGGACCTCAGCGCGATCCCCCTCTACACCGAGACGACCGTGGTCGTGATCCCCAAGGACCACGTCATGGCGGCCGTCGAGGAGGTGTCCGCCGCGGAGCTGGCCGACGAGATCGTGCTGCACCCGCTCGACGACACCCTGGACTGGGAGCGCCCGCCGGGGCGGCCCGCCTTCGAGCGGCCCGCCACGACGGCGGACGCCGTCGAGCTGGTGGCCGCGGGGATCGGGCTGCTCGCCGTCCCGCAGTCGCTCGCCCGTCTGCACCACCGCAAGGACCTCACGTACCGGCCGCTGTCGGACGTGCCCGAGTCGCGGGTCGCGCTGTCGTGGCCCGAGGAGAAGACCACCGACCTGGTGGAGGACTTCATCGGGATCGTCCGGGGCCGGACGGTCAACAGCTCGCGGGGCCGCGCGCAGCCCCAGCCGGAGCGCAAGGACAAGCGGCCCGAGGCGGGCGGCGCGCGGCGCAAGCCCGCGGCCGGCAAGACGGCGGGCAAGGCCACGGGCAAGAGCCCGCGCGGCGGTGCCGGAGGCGCCGGCAAGAGCGCCCGGGGCGCCTCCTCCGGTGGGGCCAAGGGCGCCAAGCGCGGCAAGCCCCGCCGCCGGTCGTAGCCGGGCCGCCGGGGCGCGGTTCCGGCGCCACTGACGAAGGAACGGGCCCGGAGGCTGTCGCCACCGGGCCCGTCCGTCTTCTCAGCTCTCCCCGTCCCGGGGCTCCTCCGGCTCCCGGCCGGGCCCGGAGTCGCCACCGGTGTCCTTCCCCGTGCCGTTGCCGGTGTCCTTCCCGGCGTCCTTCTCCGGGGTGGTCTCCGGGGCGTCCTTCCGGGCGTCCCCCGGAGCGCCCGCCGCGTCCTCGTCCTTGGCGGCCGGGCGCGACGGCCGGGTCCGGCCGCTGGCCGTGTCCCGGAGGTAGGAGGCGTCGCGGCCCTCGGTGAGGCCCGGTTCGGCCGCCAGGCCGCCCGGCTGGCCGGGGGCGGGGGGCTGGCCGTCGCGACGGCGCAGGTAGCGCTCGAACTCACGGGCGATGGCCTCGCCGGACGCCTCCGGGAGGTCGGCGGTGTCCCGCGCCTCCTCCAGGGACTGCACGTACTCGGCGACCTCGCTGTCCTCGGCCGCCAGCTGGTCCACGCCCAGCTGCCAGGCCCGCGCGTCCTCGGGGAGCTCCCCCAGCGGGATGCGCACGTCGATCAGGTCCTCCAGGCGGTTGAGCAGCGCCAGGGTGGCCTTCGGGTTCGGCGGCTGGGAGACGTAGTGCGGGACGGCCGCCCACAGGCTCACCGCCGGGACGCCGGCGTGGGTGCAGGCCTCCTGGAGAATGCCGACGATTCCGGTCGGGCCTTCGTAGCGCGACTCCTCCAGATCCATGGTGCGGGCCAGGTCCGGGTCGGAGGTGATGCCGCTGACCGGCACGGGCCGGGTGTGCGGGGTGTCGCCGAGCAGCGCGCCCAGGACGACCACCATCTCCACGCCGAGCTCGTGGGCGAAGCCCAGGATCTCGTTGCAGAACGACCGCCAGCGCATGCTCGGTTCGATGCCGCGCACGAGGACCAGGTCGCGCTGCGGAGCGCCTTCCGCGCCGCCGCCCGTGCGCACCACGGACAGCCGGGTGGTGGGCCAGGTGACCTTGCGGACCCCGCCGTCCAGCCAGACCGTGGGCCGGTTGACCTGGAAGTCGTAGTAGTCCTCGGCGTCGAGCGCGCCGAAGACCTCGCCCTTCCACTCCCGGTCCAGGTGCGCGACGGCGCTGGAGGCGGCGTCCCCGGCGTCGTTCCATCCCTCGAAGGCACAGATCATGACCGGGTCGATCAGCTCGGGAACCCCCTCAAGCTCGATCACCCAGCGCCTCCTTCCGACCGGGGCGGACGTGTCCGGACCACCGGTTGCCGTTCTGTGCAGTGTTGTTCCTGGCAGCGTTCTTTCTGCCGTGCGACCCCAAGACTACGACTTCCGCGCCCCCTGTTCGCAGCCCCTGTACGGGCTCTTCCTCACCTGTTGGTCACCCTCTGGCGCCCCAGCCGTTGCGATAGGCCCGCCAGTCGGCGTCGGTGGCCGCGAAGTCGACGTAGAGCGCCAGTCCGAAGCGCTCCCGGTCGCGGTCCTCCCTGCTCAGACCGAGCCGGGCGCCGCGCACCGCGGCGGCGGCCGTCTCCGCGCTCGCGTGATGGCCCCAGGAGTCGGTGTGGTAGAAGGGCAGGCCCATCAGCAGGTCCGTGTCCCGCGGCGTCACCTGGAGGGCGAGGGCCGTCTGGCGGGCCACGTAGCCGCCGTAGAGGCTCTCCAGCGGGATCCCGGTGTCGTAGGACATGACGGCGATCTGGTCCGTCCTGCGGGCGACCTGGCCGAAGTACTTCTGCGTCCACCACTTGGGGCTGCCCGCCGTGCGCGCCGCCTTGTGCATGGCCGGCACCGGGTCGATCTGCTGGGCGGCGACGGAGAACACCCCGCCGGCGGACCGGACGGCCGGCCGGAGGCCGTCCAGCAGGGCGAGGAAGGACGCGTCACCGGTGCGTACGGGTTCGACATCGAGGTGCACGCCCTCGAATCCGGCGCGCATCACCTGCCGGGCGCTGGCCACCACGGCGGCGCGCGCCGGGGCCGAGTCCAGCCGCAGGCCGGCGTCGCCCTCGCCCTTACGGACGACCTTGTCGCCCAGCCAGGCGTGGACGCGGACGCCCGGCAGCTCGCGGTGGACGGCGCCGATCAGCCAGGAGGCGCGCGGGTAGACCTTCGCGGGGAGCGTGCCGTCGTGCTCCAGGGGGCCCGTGTGCACGTAGAGGTCGCGCAGCCCGGTGCCGGCCATCTTCCGCTTGAGACCGGCCAGTTCGGCGTCGCCCTTACGGCCGTCGACCCAGGCGTGCCCCAGCCAGATCGCGTCCTTGCCCCGGGTGACCGCCTCCTCGGAGGGGGACCCGGCGTAGGCGGCGCGCAGCGCGCTGCCCGCCACCGCGAGCGGCAGGACGAGCACCACGGCCAGGGCGAGCGCGAGGCGCTTCACCAGCAGCTTGCTCGGCCGCCGGATGCGCATCTTAGAAAGCATTTTGCTCAAATCCGGTCGCTTCATGGAAAGAATCGCCCCTTCTTCTTCCCAGGGTGACGCGATCACGGGTCGGTCAGTTCCGATCAGGACCGGTCGGCGCCGGTTGGTACCGGTCTGCGGCGGCCCCCGCGCCCGGCGGGCGGACGCGCCGAGGGGAGGGACGCGCGGTGCGTCCCTCCCCTCGGGAGCGATCGAACGATCACCCGGTCACAGGGACCGGCCCGGCGGGCGTCAGCCCTTGTCGCCGAGCATGTCCTTGACGCGGGTGCGGACGTCCTCCGTGTCCAGACCGCGGATCGTCAGCGTCGTACGGCGGCGCAGGACGTCGTCCACCGTCTCCGCCCACTCGTGGTCGCGGGCGTAGGCGACCTGGGCCCAGATCTCCGGGCCGTCCGGGTGGATGCGCTCGCCGAGCTCCGGGTTCTCGTTGACCAGGCGCGCGATGTCGAAGGACAGCGAGCCGTAGTGCGTCGCCAGGTGGCGGGCGGTCAGCGGGTCCATGCGGCTGCCGGGCTCGCGGTCCACGAGCAGGCGGTGGGCGACCGCGTTCGGGTTGGCGACACCGGGCAGCGGGGTCCGGCGGACCAGGCTGGAGATGGGCTCCATCTCCTCGGTCAGCGGGCTGCCGGGCAGCTTCGCGAGCTTGGACATGACCGTACGGCCGATGTGGCGGTAGGTGGTCCACTTGCCGCCGGCGACCGACAGCATGCCGCCCTTGCCCTCGGTGACCACGGTCTCGCGCTTGGCCTGGGCGACGTCGCCGGGGCCGCCCGGCAGCACGCGCAGACCGGCGAAGGCGTACGTCATCAGGGAGCGGTCGAGGTCGGCGTCCTGGATGGAGAACGCGGCCTCGTCGAGGATCTGCTGGATGTCCTCCTCCGTGGCGCGCACGTCCGCCGGGTCACCCTCGTACTGGGTGTCGGTGGTGCCGAGGAGGAGCTGGTCCTCCCACGGGAGGGCGAAGGTGATGCGGTACTTGTCGATCGGGGTGGCCATGGCGGCCTTCCACGGCGACTTGCGCTTCATCACGATGTGCGCGCCCTTGGACAGGCGGATGCTCGGGTTGGCGCCCTTGTCTTCCAGCTTGCGCAGGTGGTCCACCCACGGGCCGGTGGCGTTGAGGACGACCCGAGCGTCGATGCCGAACTCGGCACCGTCCACCCTGTCCTTGAGCTCCGCGCCGGTGACCTTGCCGTGCGTGAAGCGCAGCCCGGTGACCTCGGCGTGGTTCAGCACGACCGCGCCGGACTCGACGGCCGCGCGGACCGTCATGACCGCGACGCGCGAGTCGTTCATCTGGTGGTCGTAGTAGACCGCGACGGCCTTGAGGTTGTCCGTGCGCAGACCCGGGTTGTCGGCCTGGGCCTTGGCCGGGGAGATCACCTTGCCGACGCCGTCGCCGAAGGCGGACAGCGCCGAGTAGGCGAACACACCGGCGCCGAGCTTGGCCGCGCCCACCGGGCCGCCCTTGTAGACGGGCAGGTAGAAGGTGAGCGGGTTGACCAGGTGCGGGGCCACGTCCTTGGCCAGCACCCGGCGCTCGTGGTGGTTCTCCGCGACGAGCTTGACCGCGCCGGTCTGGAGGTAGCGCAGACCGCCGTGGACGAGCTTGGAGGACGCGGAGGAGGTGGCGCCGGCGAAGTCACCGGCGTCCACCATCGCGACCCGCAGTCCGGACTGCGCGGCGTGCCAGGCCACCGAGGTGCCCAGGATGCCACCACCGATCACCAGGAGGTCGTATGTCGCGTTCGACAGTCGGTCCCGGGTCTCGGCGCGGCTCGGGTTGGAACCGGCAGCCGGGTGCGTTCCCAGCGTCGGAACGCTCTGCGGGGTTGTCATGATTACTCCTCGTCCTCGATCCAGCCCATGGTCCGCTCGACGGCCTTGAGCCAGCTCTTGTACTCGCGGTCACGCGTGTCCGCGTCCATGCGGGGGGTCCACTCGGCGGCCCGGCGCCAGTTGGCACGCAGGGCGTCGGTGTCCGGCCAGAAGCCGACGGCAAGACCGGCGGCGTAGGCGGCGCCGAGGCAGGTCGTCTCGGCGACCATCGGGCGCACGACCGGTGCGTCCAGGAAGTCCGAGAGGGTCTGCATCAGCAAGTTGTTGGAGGTCATGCCGCCGTCGACCTTGAGCGCGGTCAGCTCGACGCCGGAGTCCTTCGTCATGGCGTCGGTGATCTCGCGGGTCTGCCAGGCGGTGGCCTCGAGCACGGCGCGGGCGATGTGCGCCTTGGTGACGTAACGGGTCAGGCCCGCGATGACACCGCGCGCGTCGGAGCGCCAGTAGGGGGCGAACAGGCCGGAGAAGGCCGGCACGAAGTACGCGCCGCCGTTGTCCTCGACGGAGCTGGCGAGCGTCTCGATCTCGGCCGCGCTCTTGATCAGGCCCATCTGGTCGCGCATCCACTGCACGAGGGAGCCGGTGACGGCGATGGAGCCCTCGAGGGCGTAGACCGGGTCCTGGTCGCCGATGCGGTAGCCGACGGTGGTGAGCAGGCCGTTGTAGGAGTTGACGGGCTCGCCGCCGGTGTTCATCAGCATGAACGTGCCGGTGCCGTACGTCGACTTGGCCTCGCCCTCGGAGAAACAGGTCTGGCCGAAGAGGGCCGCCTGCTGGTCACCGAGCGCGGAGGCGACGGGCACACCGGCCAGGGCGCCGCCCCGCGCGGTGCCGTAGACCTCGGCGGAGGAGCGGATCTCCGGCAGGATCGCGGCCGGGATCTCCATCGACTCCAGGATGCGCTCGTCCCAGTCGAGGCTGCGCAGGTTCATCAGCATCGTGCGGGAGGCGTTGGTGACGTCGGTGACGTGCACGCCGCCGTCGACACCACCGGTGAGGTTCCAGATGACCCAGGAGTCCATGGTGCCGAAGAGGATGTCGCCGGCCTCGGCGCGCTCGCGCAGACCCTCGACGTTGTCCAGCAGCCAGCGGACCTTCGGGCCGGAGAAGTAGCTGGCCAGCGGCAGGCCGGTCTCACGGCGGAAACGGTCCTGGCCGACGTTGCGGCCGAGCTCCTTGCAGAGCCCGTCGGTGCGGGTGTCCTGCCAGACGATGGCGTTGTGGACCGGCTCACCGGTGTTCTTGTCCCACAGCAGCGTGGTCTCGCGCTGGTTGGTGATACCGATCGCCTTGACGTCGGCGGCGGTGATGCCCGCCTTCTCGACGGCACTGGCGACGACCTGCTGGACGTTGGTCCAGATCTCCGCGGCGTCGTGCTCGACCCAGCCCGGCTTCGGGAAGATCTGCTCGTGCTCCTTCTGGTCGACGGAGACGATGCGCCCGTCGCGGTCGAAGACGATGCAGCGGGAAGAGGTGGTGCCCTGGTCGATCGCCGCGATGAACGGGCCCTGGCTGTGCGCGTCGGTCATGGTGTCTCTAGCTCCTGAGGTCTGAAGGTCTCGGCGGGGGATCAGAACGCGATCTTGTGGATGCCTGCGGCCAGGGCGGCGCCGACGAGCGGGCCGACCACCGGAACCCAGGCGTAGCCCCAGTCTGAACCGCCCTTGTTGGGCAGCGGCAGCAGCGCGTGCACGATGCGCGGGCCGAGGTCACGGGCGGGGTTGATGGCGTAACCGGTCGGGCCGCCGAGCGAGAGGCCGATGCCGACGACGACGAGGGCGACCATCAGGGTGCCCGTGCCGCTCGTGGCCAGGCCCTTCGTCAGACCCATGGTGAGGATGAAGAGCACCAGTGCGGCGGTGCCGATGATCTCGGTGACGAGGTTCTGCACCGCGTTACGGATCTCGGGGCCGGTGGAGAAGATGCCGAGCACCGGGCCGGCCTGGGGCGTCGCGGTCTGGTCGACCATACCTTCGGCGGGGTTGAGGCTCGCGACGAGCTCCGGGTCCGTCAGGTGGGCCTTGAACTGGCCGTAGTAGGCGAACCAGACCAGCGTCGCACCGATCATGGCGCCGAGCAGCTGGGAGCCGATGTAGAGCGGAACGTCCTTCCACGCGGTCGCGCCGTCGATGGCGAGGCCGAGGGTGACGGCCGGGTTGAGGTGCGCGCCGGACTTGGTGCCGATGTACGCACCGGCCAGTACGGCGAAACCCCAGCCGAACGTGATGGCGAGCCAACCCGCGTTCTGTGCCTTCGAACGCTTCAGGGTGACGGCGGCGCACACGCCACCGCCGAGCAGGATCAACACTGCGGTACCGATGAGCTCACCGGTGAAGATGTCGGAGCTGGACACCCGCGACTCCTTTGTCCTTCGTCCAGGGGAAGGCGAACCCCGGGTCCCTCCGGTGGTCCGCGCCCTCCGAGAGGGCTTTGATCGGCCCGCGGCAGAGTCCACCATAGCGAATATTGTCGTTAGGTGTTCGACAATGCCGACCGATGAACGGCAGTTTTCTGCAACGTCAAGGGTGCGTCAAGGGTTCCGAGACCGAAAAGTCCCGGCCACGGGGCCGAAAGTAGACGATCGATACCCGGCAGTAACCGAACCGCGACCTGGGATCTTGTCCGAGGTGTGACGGACGGGACAGAGCGGCGGGGGCGCCGCGGGCGGCAGGCGCCCGGAGGGTGGCCCCGCGAACCGGCCGGCGAGCGGCGTCAGGGGCCGGCGGAGCGGACGCCCGGCGGCCGGCACCCGGCCGGCGCGGGCTCAGAAGCGGCCGGCCCCGAGGTCCCGGGAGACGGCGCGCGCGCAGTCCCGTACGGCCGCGACCAGCTGCGCCCGCAGCTCGCCGTTCTCGCAGACGCGCTCCACGGCGCCGGTGATGCCCACGGCACCCACCGGCATCCGCCGCCGGTCGTGGATGGGAGAGGCCACCGAGGCCACGCCCTCCCACGTCTCCTCGACGTCGGAGGCCCAGCCCCGGGCCCGGGTCAGGTCCAGGATCCCCTCGAAGTCGGCCAGACCGGTGACGGTGCGGGGGGTGAACGCCTCGCGCTCGGCCTCGGCGGCCTCGCTGTGCGCCACGGGGTCGTAGGCGGAGAGGACCTTGCCGAGCGCGGTGCTGTGCAGCGGGTGCATCGCGCCGACCTCCAGCACCTGGCGGCTGTCGTCCGGCCGGAAGACGTGGTGGATGATCAGCACGCCCTGCTGGTGGAGCACGCCCAGATAGACACTCTCGCCGCTCGACCGGGCGAGGTCGTCCGCCCAGACCAGGGCACGGGCACGGAGCTCGTGCACGTCCAGGTAGCTGTTGCCCAGGCGCAGCAGCTCGGCGCCGAGCTGGTAACGCCCGGAGGCGGGGTCCTGCTCGACGAAGCCCTCCTGCTGGAGGGTCCGGAGGATGCCGTGTGCGGTGCCCTTCGCCAGCCCCAGCGCGGAGGCCACGTCGGACAGACCCAGCCGTCGCTCTCCCCCTGCGAGCAGCCGTAGCATCGCCGCCGCTCGTTCGAGCGACTGGATGGTCCGTGCCATCGTGCAACCTCCTCCAATGCCGTTCGGCAATGCTGAACACTATCGGCCGATGCCGACCGAGAGGTAGCTGACCGCGGGCCTTTTCATGATCGCGGAGCGATCGCCGGGGTGAACACTTGCCCTGGTCACGCCCCTGCCGGAGGGCTCACGGGCCCCGCGCGGCACCCGAACGGGCCTTGCGCCGAAGGGGGGTGGGTCCCCCGATCGGACGCGGGCCGGGCACGGCCCCGGGAGGCCCTGGACCCCGTCGGCGGCCCGTACCTGACGGAGTACCGGCCGACCTGACCAAGTGCGTGATCAAGTCCTGGGCGGGCCGTATCAAGCGGTGGGACACCCGTCCATTTCCCGGGCCCGCCAGCTAGGCTTGCGGCGTGCGTTCTCCACCGGAGGACGCAAAGCCGACAGCCGTCGCAACCCCGGGAGCACTTCCATGGCCTCGTTCACGCCATCGACCGCCAGCACCGCCCGAGCCTCCGAACTGCGGGAGGCGCTCGCCTCCCGGGTCGTCGTGGCCGACGGCGCGATGGGCACGATGCTCCAGGCACAGGACCCCAGCATGGAGGACTTCCAGCAGCTGGAGGGCTGCAACGAGATCCTCAACGTCACCCGCCCCGACATCGTGCGCTCGGTCCACGAGGAGTACTTCGCGGTCGGCGTGGACTGCGTGGAGACCAACACCTTCGGCGCGAACCTGGCCGCCCTGGGCGAGTACGACGTCGCCGACCGGATCTTCGAGCTGTCCGAGGCGGGCGCGCGGATCGCCCGCGAGGTGGCGGACGAGTTCGCGGCGGGCGACGGCCGGACGCGCTGGGTGCTCGGCTCGGTCGGCCCGGGCACCAAGCTGCCGACGCTGGGCCACGCTCCGTACGACCGGCTGCGCGACGCCTACCAGCGGAACGTCGAGGGCCTGGTGGCCGGCGGCGCGGACGCGATCCTGGTGGAGACCACCCAGGACCTCCTCCAGACCAAGGCCTCCGTGATCGGCGCCCGGCGGGCGCTCCGGGCGGCCGGCGCCGACCTGCCGCTGCTGGTGCAGGTCACCGTCGAGACCACCGGCACCATGCTCCTCGGCTCGGAGATCGGCGCCGCGCTCACCGCGCTGGAGCCGCTCGGCATCGACATGATCGGCCTCAACTGCGCCACCGGCCCGGCCGAGATGAGCGAGCACCTGCGCTACCTCTCCCGGCACGCCCGTACGCGCGTGTCCGCGATGCCCAACGCGGGCCTGCCGGTGCTCGGCAAGAACGGCGCCCATTACCCGCTCACCCCGGGCGAACTGGCGGACGCCCATGAGACGTTCGTCCGGGAGTACGGGCTGTCGCTGGTCGGCGGCTGCTGCGGCACGACGCCCGAGCACCTGCGGCAGGTCGTCGAGCGGGTCCGCGAGATGCGCCCGACGGAGCGCAGCCCGCGCCCCGAGCCCGGCGCCGCCTCGCTCTACCAGACCGTGCCGTTCCGGCAGGACACCTCCTACCTGGCGATCGGCGAGCGCACCAACGCCAACGGCTCGAAGAAGTTCCGCGAGGCCATGCTGGAGGCCCGCTGGGACGACTGCGTGGAGATGGCCCGCGACCAGATCCGCGAGGGCGCGCACATGCTCGACCTGTGCGTGGACTACGTCGGCCGGGACGGCGTCGCGGACATGGAGGAGCTGGCGGGCCGCTTCGCCACGGCCTCGACGCTGCCGATCGTGCTGGACTCCACCGAGCTGGAGGTGATCCGGGCCGGGCTGGAGAAGCTGGGCGGCCGGGCCGTGATCAACTCCGTGAACTACGAGGACGGGGACGGCCCCGAGTCGCGGTTCGCGAAGGTGACGGCGCTGGCGGCCGAGCACGGCGCGGCGCTGATCGCCCTGACCATCGACGAGGAGGGCCAGGCCCGTACCGTCGAGAACAAGGTCGCCATCGCCGAGCGGCTCATCGCCGACCTCACCGGCAACTGGGGCATCCATGAGTGCGACATCCTCATCGACACCCTGACCTTCACGATCTGCACCGGCCAGGAGGAGTCCCGCAAGGACGGCATCGCCACCATCGAGGCGATCCGCGAGCTCAAGCGCCGCCACCCGGAGGTGCAGACCACCCTGGGTCTGTCCAACATCTCCTTCGGTCTGAACCCGGCCGCGCGCGTGGTCCTGAACTCCGTCTTCCTGGACGAGTGCGTCAAGGCCGGTCTGGACTCGGCGATCGTGCACGCGAGCAAGATCCTGCCGATCGCCCGCCTGGAGGAGGAGCAGGTCAAGGTCGCCCTCGACCTCATCTACGACCGGCGCGCCGAGGGCTACGACCCCTTGCAGCGGCTCATGGAGCTCTTCGAGGGCGTCAACATGAAGTCGATGAAGGCGGGGAAGGCCGAGGAGCTGCTGGCCCTGCCGCTGGACGAGCGGCTCCAGCGCCGGATCATCGACGGCGAGAAGAACGGCCTGGAGGCCGACCTCGACGAGGCGCTCCGGGACCGCCCCGCGCTGGAGATCGTCAACGAGACGCTGCTGGAGGGCATGAAGGTCGTCGGCGAGCTGTTCGGCTCGGGCCAGATGCAGCTGCCGTTCGTGCTCCAGTCGGCCGAGGTGATGAAGTCGGCGGTCGCCTATCTGGAGCCGCACATGGAGAAGAGCGACGCGGAGGGCAAGGGCACGATCGTGCTCGCCACCGTCCGCGGCGACGTCCACGACATCGGCAAGAACCTCGTCGACATCATCCTCTCCAACAACGGCTACAACGTCGTCAACCTCGGCATCAAGCAGCCGGTCTCGGCGATCGTGGAGGCCGCGGAGGAGCACCGCGCCGATGTGATCGGCATGTCCGGGCTCCTGGTGAAGTCCACCGTGATCATGAAGGAGAACCTGGAGGAGCTGAACCAGCGCAAGCTGGCGGCCGACTACCCGGTGATCCTCGGCGGTGCCGCGCTGACGCGGGCGTACGTCGAGCAGGACCTGCACGAGATCTACGAGGGCGAGGTCCGCTACGCCCGTGACGCGTTCGAGGGCCTGCGCCTGATGGACGCGCTGATCGCCGTCAAGCGCGGGGTGCCGGGCGCGGCCCTGCCGGAGCTCAAGCAGCGGCGGGTCCCCAAGCGGGCCGCGGCCCCGGTGGTGGAGGACGAGGAGCCGGAGGGCTCGGTCCGCTCGGACGTCTCGGTCGGCAACACGGTGCCCGCCCCGCCGTTCTGGGGCACGCGGGTGGTCAAGGGCATCCAGCTCAAGGAGTACGCCTCCTGGCTGGACGAGGGCGCGCTCTTCAAGGGCCAGTGGGGCCTGAAGCAGGCCCGCGCGGGCGGCCCGACGTACGAGGAGCTGGTCGAGACCGAGGGCCGTCCGCACCTGCGCGGCTGGCTGGAGAAGCTGCACACGGAGAACCTCCTGGAGGCGGCCGTCGTCTACGGCTACTTCCCGTGCGTCTCCAAGGGCGACGACCTGATCCTGCTCCACGAGGACGGCACCGAGCGCACCCGCTTCACCTTCCCCCGCCAGCGGCGCGGCCGCCGGCTGTGCCTCGCGGACTTCTTCCGCCCGGAGGAGTCCGGCGAGACGGACGTCGTCGGCCTCCAGGTCGTCACGGTCGGCTCCCGCATCGGCGAGGCCACGGCCGAGCTCTTCGCGGCCGACGCGTACCGCGACTACCTGGAGCTGCACGGGCTCTCCGTCCAGCTGGCCGAGGCCCTCGCCGAGTACTGGCACGCCCGGGTCCGCGCCGAGCTCGGCTTCGGCGGCGAGGACCCGTCGGACGTCGAGGACATGTTCGCCCTCAAGTACCGCGGCGCCCGCTTCTCCCTGGGCTACGGCGCCTGCCCCGACCTGGAGGACCGCGCGAAGATCGCGGCCCTGCTGGAGCCGGAGCGGATCGGCGTCCACCTGTCGGAGGAGTTCCAGCTGCACCCGGAGCAGTCGACGGACGCGATCGTGATCCACCACCCGGAGGCGAAGTACTTCAACGCGCGGTGACCTCGCCGGCCGGGCCGCCCGCCGGGGCGGCCGGCCGGCCCTACCCCGCGCCGACGAAGAGGCGGTTCAGCTGGTGGTCGACCAGGGCCACCGCCTCCTCCGGCGTGCGCTGTCCCAGCAGGACGCTGGTCTGGAGTCCGTCCGTCGCCGCCAGGAGGAGTTCCGCCTCGGGGCGCGGGTCGAGGTCGGCGGGGACCTCGCCGCGCTCCTGGCCCCAGGCGATCAGGCCCGCGACCAGCCGCTCCAGCGCGGGCGGGGCGTCGCGGGCGACCGCGGCGAGGTTCTCGTCGTTCAGGAAGCGGACGAAGTAGGCCACGTACACCAGATGGCGGGTGCGCCGCTCCTCGTCCAGGGGGAGCAGCTCCAGCAGGACGCCCCGCACGGTGCCGCGTGAGGTGGGCGGCTCCGCCGCGGCCTCGACGCGCTCCTTGGCGCGCCGCTCGGCGTCGGCGTTGAGGATCTCCAGCGAGGTGAGCAGCAGGCCGTCGCGGTTGCCGAAGTAGTACTGGACCAGCCGTACGGAGACGCCGGCCTCGGCGGCGACCTGGCGCAGGGTCACGTCCTCCAGGCCGCTTCGGGAGGCCAGCCGCCAGACGGCCTCGGCGATCTGGCGGCGGCGCTGGTCGTGATCGGCCTGTCGGGGCATGTCTTCCTCACTCGCCGCGTCGCCGCTCCCCCGTGCGGCGCGGCGACGAATCTCGCTCAGCGTTATGATTCGATCGTATCAACAGGCTCGGGGCGGGCCGCTCCCGGACACGAACGGGGTGTGTCATGAAGTACACCATCGGGCAGGTCGCCGGTGCGGTCCTGCTGGTGCTCGGCGCCCAGGGCGTCATCCGGCTGCTGATCGACCACGACAAGGGCGGGCTCCTCGGCTGGGTCCCGGGCGGCTTCGCGGTCCGCCTGACCTGCTACGTGGTGGTCGGCGTGGCCGGTGCCCTGCTGGCCGGGTGGGCCGAGGACCGCGCGAAGAAGGGGCGCGGCAAGCGCGCGTGACCGGGCGCCGGTGGCCGCCGCTAGCGCCGCAGCCGGCCCAGCAGTCCTGCCAGCACCACCATCAGCACCACATGGAACACCGTGGCGACCGCCAGCGCGTGGCCGTACGCCGCGGGGCCGCTGCCGTTCCGGGCGCCGAAGTACAGCGCGCCGGCCACCGCGACCCCGAGCGCGCCGCCGACCTGCTGGCCGGTGGACAGCACGCCCGAGGCCGTACCGGTGTCGGCGGGGCCGACGCGGGAGAGGACGGCCCCCAGGAGCGGCGGGACGAGAAGGCCGTTGCCGACGCCGACCGGCACCAGGGCCAGGGCCAGCTGCCAGGCGCGCGGGCCGCCGTCGGAACAGGCGGCCACGGCGACGGTCGCCCCGAACCCCGCGGCGGCGACGAGCGCCCCGCACCGCAGGGCGCCCGTCCCGGACCCGGACGTCCGCCCCGCCGCCAGATTGGTGGCGAAGAAGGCGGCGGCGAAGGGGACGTAGCAGAGCGCGGAGCCCAGCGCGCTCATCCCCAGGCCGTCCTGGAGGGTCAGCGAGAGGACCAGGAAGTACGAGTTGATGCCCGCGTAGGCCAGCACGACGAGGGACATCCCCAGGGCGAACGGCCGCGAGCGCAGCAGCCCCGGGCGTACGAGCGGTGCGCCGCCCCGGGCCTCGACGCGGCGCTCCACGGCGACGAAGACGGCGAGGGCGGCGGCCGCCGCGGCGAGACCGAGCCAGGTCCACAGCGGCCGGCCCGCCTCGCGGCCCTCGATCAGCGGCACGACGAGCAGGAACAGCGCGACGGTCAGGGCCGCCGCGCCGGGCAGGTCCAGGCGGCGGGCTCCCTCGGCGCGGGACTCCGGGACGTACCTGGCGGCCAGTGCCAGGGTGACCAGGCCGATCGGCACGTTGACCCAGAACACCGGCCGCCAGGCGGAGCCGAAGGGGTGGGCCGCGACCAGGACGCCGCCGAGCAGCTGACCCGCCGCACCGGACAGACCGATCACGGCGCCGAGGGCGCCGAAGGCCCGCGGCCGGCCCGGGGCCGGGACGAGCACCTGGATCATCGTGAGGACCTGCGGGAACATCAGGGCGGCGGTGAGCCCCTGGGCCATCCGGGCCGCGGTCAGAGCGCCCGGCCCGGGGGCGACCGCGCAGGCCGCCGACGCCAGGGTGAAGAGCGCCGTGCCGGTCATGAACATCCGCTTGCGGCCGAGGAGATCGCCGAGGCGCGCCCCGGTGATCAGGGCGACGGCGTACGTGAGCTGGTAGCCGGCCAGGATCAGCTGGAGGTCGGCGGCGGAGGCGTGGAGCTCCGTCCGGACGGCCGGTGCCGCGACGAGCACGATAAAGGTGTCGAGCACGGCCATGAAGGCCCCCGCGAGCAGCACGGACAGGGCTCGCCAGGGCGAGGCGGCCGGCGATCCCGTGGCGGCCGGAGGGGAAGAGGGAACGGAAGAGACGGCGGAGGGTTTCTGCGTCATGTCCGCGATCCTCGGGCGGCCCGGAGCGGGCCGGGAGTGGCCACTTATGCTGGTGTGAATTCCACCCCGATGCCGTGCGACGCCGTCCCGGCGCTTCGCCCACGGCCCGACCCCTGCGAGAGGGAATGCCGCCGCCCGAACAGGACATGACCCCCGATCAGGTCCGGCGGCGCGCGCTCGCCGGCTTCCTGCGGTCGCGCCGGGAGCGGCTCACCCCGCGCGACGTGGGCATCCTGGCGGGCACCCGGCGCCGTACGCCCGGCCTGCGCCGCGAGGAGGTCGCCCTGCTCTCCGGCGTGAGCGTGACCTGGTACACCTGGCTGGAGCAGGGACGCCGGATCAGCGTGAGCCGGCAGGTGCTGGAGGGCCTGGCCCGCGCGCTGATGCTCGACGCCGCCGAGCGGCGGCACCTGTTCGCGCTGGCCGGGGAGCCGCCGGAGGAGCCGGACCCCGCCGAGGGGCCGGGCGCCGCCCTCCAGCAACTGGTGGACGCGCTCGATCCGCATCCGGCGTACTGCCTCGACGCCCACTGGAACCTGGTGGCCTGGAACCGCGCCGAGGCCGCCCTGATCGGCGACCCGGCGCTGCTGCCGACCCAGGAGCGCAACCTCGTCCGCATGGTGTTCACGGACCCGCGGTTCCGGACGCTCCTGGCCGACTGGCCGGGGCAGGCGCGGCACCTGGTGGCGCAGTTCCGGGCGGACGCGCGGCACCGCGTGGGCGACCCCGGCCTGACCCGGCTCACGGACGGACTGCGGCGGGAGAGCGAGGAGTTCCGCACCTGGTGGGAGGCGCACGACATCGCGGGGTTCCGCGCCAACCGGCGGCGCTTCCACCACCCGCGGGCCGGCCTCCTCACCCTCGACTACGTGAAGCTGGCCGCCCTGGACGCACCGGGCGTCAAGCTCTTCGCCTGCGTCCCGGCGGACGCGGAGACCGCCGGGAAGCTGCCGGACCTGCTCGCTTCCGGTGCACCGGAGGCCGGGACCACCACCGGGTGAGGACGGCGCGCCTACCTCACCCGCGGCACCGCCACGGCGTCGTACTCCATGTCCGGCGTCTGCTCCTCGTTGAAGCGCGAGTTGGGGAGGTAGAGCCGGTCGCGGAAGGCGGCCACGGTGGTCGGGATCCGGAAGCGCGGGTCGGTGATCCTGGCCACCGCGCGGCCGCGCAGGCCGGTGGCGTCCAGGTGGAAGACGTCGACGGCGTTCTGGATCTGCTGGACGACGTAGAGCGTGCGGCCGAGGAGCAGGGCGCCGTCCCCGTCGGGCAGCTTCCTGCCGCCGAGGTCGACGCGGCGGGCGTCCCCGGTGCGCGGGTCCACGCGGAAGAGCGTGCCGCCGTCCGCGAAGACGTTGATGACGAGCAGCGCCGCCCCGTCGGGGGTGCGCTCGATGCCGTTGGTGGTGAAGCCGTTGTCCGGGGCCTCGGCCCACTCGCCCTTCAGCGGCAGGGTGACGATGTCGCGGGCGTGCGGCAGCTCGCCGCGCGGGCCGAACGGCAGCCCGTAGAGCTGGGACCGGGTGGAGTCGGTGAACCAGGCGCCGCCGGGGGTGAGCACCACGTCGTTGACGACCGTGAGCGCCTTGCCCACCTCGTACGTGGCGAGGGTGCGGCCGGCGCGGCCGTCGACCACGCGCAGCTGCCGGGTGGGGCCGCCGGCCAGGAAGAGCCGGCCGCGGCGGTCCGACTTGAGGCCGACGGTGGGGGTGTCGCTGCCGGTGGTGACGACCCTGCCGCGCCCCGTGGCCAGGCTCGCGCGATAGAGCGAGCCGCCGCCGAGCGAGCCGAACCAGGCGTACGGCCCGGGGCCGGTCGTGATGCCCTCGGGCCGGAAGCCGTCGGGCAGCGGGAAGCGGGTGGGCCAGGGGGCCTGGGCACGGGCCGGCGACGCCAGAGGTCCTGCGACGGCCGCCGCGCCGAGCGCCGCGCCGGCGGCCCCGAGCAGTCTTCGGCGTGCGAGGGAGCCTGCCATGGTGTGCGTCCTTCCGAGGCGTGGAGAGTGACCGGGATCACGGAAGCACAGCCCTACCCGCCGAACCCGCCCCACACGCGGATCCGGGCGGACGAAAGGGGGCGCTCCCCGATGGGGAGCGCCCCCTGAAGGACGGTGCGACCGCCCGCCGACCGGCCACGGCGGGTCGGCGGGCGCCGGTCACGACCGGCGCCGCCATGCCTCGTACGGCTACAGCGCGACGCCGAGCAGCGCGTCCGCGGTGCGGGAGACGAGGCCGGGCGCGCCCTCGTCCGTACCGCCGTCGGCGGTCTGGGCCGCGGCCCAGCGGTCGATGGCGGCCAGCGCCCGCGGTGCGTCGAGGTCGTCCGCGAGGGCCTCGCGGACCTCCTCGACCAGGGCGTCGGCGGACGGGCCGTCGGGGCGGGAGACGGCGGCGCGCCAGCGGGCGAGGCGCTCGACGGCCTCGGTCAGGACGGCGTCCGTCCACTCCCAGTCGGCGCGGTAGTGGTGGGCCAGCAGGGCCAGCCGGATCGCGGCGGGGTCGACACCGTCCCGGCGCAGCTTGGAGATGAAGACGAGGTTGCCGCGCGACTTGGACATCTTCTCGCCGTCGAGGGCGACCATGCCGGCGTGGACGTACGTCTTGGCGAAGGGGTGCTCGCCGGTGAGCGCCTGGGCGTGCGAGGCGCCCATCTCGTGGTGCGGGAAGACGAGGTCGCTGCCGCCGCCCTGGACGTCGAAGCCCATGCCGAGGTGGTCGAGGGCGATGGCGACGCACTCGATGTGCCAGCCGGGGCGGCCGGGGCCGAGCGAGGCGCCGTCCCAGCTGGGCTCGCCCGGGCGGGCGGACATCCACAGCATGGGGTCGAGGGGGTTCTTCTTGCCGGGGCGGTCGGGGTCGCCGCCGCGCTCGGCGGAGAGCAGCCGCATCGCCTCGGCGTCGAGACCGGAGACCGCGCCGAAGGAGGGGTCGGCGGCGACGGAGAAGTAGATGTCGCCCTCGAGCTCGTAGGCGGCTCCGGCGGAGAGCAGGCGCTCCACCAGGGGGACGATCTTCGGTATCGACTCCACGGCGCCCACGTAGTGCTGGGGCGGGAGCATCCGCAGGGCGGTCATGTCCTCGCGGAAGAGGGTGGTCTCGCGCTCCGCGAGCGCGGTCCAGTCCTCGCCGTCCCGCACGGCGCGCTCCAGCAGCGGGTCGTCGATGTCCGTGACGTTCTGGACGTAGTGAACCTGCCGCTTGGTGTCGAGCCACACGCGCTGCACGAGGTCGAACGCGTTGTAGGTCGCCGCGTGCCCCATGTGGGTGGCGTCGTACGGCGTGATTCCGCAGACGTAGATACGGGCGACGGGGCCGGGGACGAGGGTCACCCGTCCACCGGTCGCGGTGTCGTGGATCCGGAGGTCGCGGCCACTGCCAGGCAGGGCGGGTACCTCAGAAGCGGGCCAGGCATGCATGTTCAGAAGCGTAACCGGACGGGTGTTCCGGATACGAACCGGACTCGGGTGTTGGCCGAACAGGCCCTCTTGCGCTTGCCCCGCCCGGTGTGCATCAGCCCGTTTCCGGCGCGGACCGGAGTGGATCAGACCGGTGGCCAGGGAATAGCGGGCCACTGACCGCTCGGCTCACGGTGCCGCCCGGTCCGCAGCAGGTCCGCGACACGCGCGCGGAGCGCCTGGATTTCGGCCGGTGTGATGAGCTCCGCCAACCGGGCGGCAAGGGGGCTGCCTTCGGCCAGATCGGCCGAAAGTCGCCGCAGGGCGTCGAGGGCCTCCTCGGTCAGCGGCTCACCCGCCCAGCCCCACAGCAGGGTGCGCAGCTTGTCGTCCGCGTTGAAGGTCACACCGTGGTCGATGGCGTAGATCCGGCCGTCCGCGGCGGGCAGCAGGTGGCCGCCCTTGCGGTCACCGTTGTTGATCACCGCGTCGAGCACGGCGAGCCGCCGCAGGCGGACGTCGTCGGCGTGCACGAGCAGCGCGGTGCGCTCCTCCCCCGGGCCGCCCACCTCCGCGAAGCCCACGGCCTTCCAGCCCTCGCCGGGCTCGTCGCCGTCGACCAGGGCGAGCAGCGGGCCGCCCTCGGAGGCCTCCGCCGCCGGCCCCGGGCCCGCCGGGCCCGCCGCGCTCCCGGCGCCCGCGGCGGCCTCAGCCGTCTCCCCGGCCGTCCCGGCGGTCTCCGGTGCCTCGATCCACAGCTGGCACATGCCCTCCCCGTACGGGCCGTCCCGCAGCACCGTGGGCGGGACCAGGCCCCAGCCCATGGCCTCGGACAGCTCGTAGGCCGCGACCTCGCGCTGGGCGAGCGTCCCGTCGGGGAAGTCCCACAGGGGCCGCTCGCCGGCCACCGGCTTGTAGACGCAGGCGGCGCTGACCCCGTCGTACTCGACCGTGCAGTACAGGACGGCGTTGGACGCCCCGCGGACCTGCCCGCGTACCGTCAGCTCACCCTTGGCGAGCAGCTCCTGCGGGCTCACGCTCCGCGGCGGTATCCGTTCTGGCGCGGACATACATGTCCTTCCGGGTCGAGCGGCAGGCTGCACAGGGGGCACGGCGGACGGCCGGCGTTGACGACCTCCAGGGCACGCTTGGCGAAGGCCCGTGCCATGGTGCCGGTGAGCCGGACGCGCAGCATCGGCGGACCGTTCGTCTCGTCCTGGAGCATCCGCTCCTCGGCCTCGACCAGGTCCTCGTCGGTGTCCGCCGCCAGCTCGACGAGGGCCTGCGCCTCCACGATCATGCGCTGTCCGTCGCCGTCCCAGGCCAGGGCCATGGTGCCGACCCGGAACTCCTCCTCGACGGGGGACTCCAGGGGCCCGGTGTCGGCGAGCTCCGCGGGGGCCACGGCGGGCACCGCGGCGTTGCCGCCGGTGCGCCGGACGACCTCGTCCAGCAGCTCGTCGATCCGCTCGGCGAGCGCTTCGACCTGGGCCTTCTCCAGGGCCACGCTGGTGGTACGGCCGCCCGCGGAGGCCTGGAGGAAGAAGGTACGGCGACCCGGCAGCCCGACCGTACCGGCGACGAAACGGTCCGGCGGGTCATAGAGGAACACCTGACGGGACAACGTCCTGCTCCATTTGCTTCGGTGGTGGAGTGGTGCGGAAGTAACTGTTCCGGATGCTGCTCACGCGCGGGGAGGCGGACGGAGCCGCGCCACCACCCTACTGCGCTGGGCGATCACGGTGCCCCCGCCCCGCCTCCCACGACGCCGTCCGCCTCGGACCCCTCGGCGGGGGCCGCCGGCTCCGTGTGCGGGGCGAGGCCGCGCAGCTCACCGGTGTCGCCGAGGCGCAGCAGGAACGGCCGCAGCCGGGTGTAGCGGATGGCGGTGACCGAACAGGGGTCGACGGCGATCCGCTGGAACAGGTCGAGGTGCAGGCCGAGGGCGTCGGCGACGAGCGACTTCACGATGTCGCCGTGCGAGCACATGACGTAGACGGCGTCGGCGCCGTGCTCCTCCTCGATCCGGGCGTTCCAGTCGCGCACGGCGTCCACGGCGCGCGCCTGCATGGCGCGCACGGACTCGCCACCGGGAAAGGCGGCGGCACCGGGATGCCGCTGGACGACCTCCCACAGCGGCTCGTCGACCAGCTCGGCGATCTTGCGGCCGGACCAGTCGCCGTAGTGGCACTCCCCGATGCGCTCGTCCGTGTGCAGGGGCAGGTCCGGGCGGGCGGCGAGGAGCGGCGCCAGGGTCTCCCGGCAGCGTTGCAGCGGGCTGGTGACGGCGGCGGCCAGGGGGAGCCCGGCCAGCCGGTCCGGGAGGGCGGCCGCCTGGGCGGTGCCGCGCTCGTCCAGGGCGACGCCGGGGGTCCAGCCGGCGAGCACGCCCCCGGTGTTGGCGGTGGACCGGCCGTGCCGGACAAGGATCAGCGTGGGCATGGCCGCCAGCCTACGTCGGGGCCGTGCGGCCCGTCCCGGCCGGTGGCGAACCCGGCTCCGGGGCCGGGCTGCGGAGTCCGGTTCGCCCCCGTCCGCGCCCGCCCGCCGACCACCGCGCGGTGTACTCGGGGCCGATCGGCGGCAGAATGCCCTCCGTGATCGTGGACTGCGCTATCTACCGGGACGGACGCCGCACCGAGGGCCCCGCCGACTTCTCCGACGCGCTGGACGAGGCGCGGGCCGACGGCCGCTCGTTCCTGTGGATCGGGCTGCACGAGCCGACGGAGAAGGAATTCGAGCTGGTCACCAGCGAGTTCGGGCTGCACCCGCTGGCCGTGGAGGACGCGCTGAAGGCCCACCAGCGGCCCAAGCTGGAGGTGTACGACGACTCGCTGTTCGTCGTCCTGAAGCCGGTCGTCTACGACGACGCCGCGGACACCGTCACCACCGGCGAGCTCATGCTCTTCCTCGGCGACTCCTTCGTGGTGACCGTCCGGCACGGCGAGGGCGCCCCGCTCGCCGAGGTGCGCCGGCGGCTGGAGGAGGACCCGGAGGTCCTGCGGCACGGCCCGTCGGCGGTCGTGTACGCGGTGAGCGACGCGGTCGTCGACCACTACATCGAGGTGGCCGCCGAGCTCCAGGTGGACCTGGAGGAGCTGGAGGCGGAGGTGTTCGCGCCGGTGGGCGGCGACACCCGGAACACGGCCTCGCGGATCTACTCCTTCAAGCGGCAGGTGATGGAGTTCCGGCGGGCCTCGTGGCCGCTGACCGACCCGATGGCGCGGCTGTCGGGGGCGGGCGTGCCGTTCGTACCGGAACCCGCGCGGCCGTTCTTCCGGGACGTGGGCGACCACCTGACGCGGGCGAACGAGTCCGTGGACGGCCTGGACCGGCTGCTGACGGACATACTGTCGGCCCACCTGGCGCAGATGGGCGTCCAGCAGAACGACGACATGCGCAAGATCTCCGCGTGGGCGGCGATGGCCGCGGTGCCGACGATGGTCGCCGGCGTCTACGGGATGAACTTCGACCACATGCCGGAGCTGCACCAGCCGTGGGGCTATCCGGCGGTCGTGCTGCTCATGGCGGGGCTGGTGTTCTGGCTGCACCGCTACTTCAAGCGACGCGGCTGGCTCTGAGGCGGGCCGGGGGCGGGCTTGCCGGGGCGGGCCCCGGAGTCCGTGCGCGCCCCTGCCGCCTCGCTCCCTCTGCTCCCTCTATTGCCTCGCTTCCCGCTTCCCGCTTCCCGCTTCCCGCTCAGGCGAACTCGGCCGCCGAGGTGGCGGGGCCGCCCAGCGGGTCACGGCGCGCGGGCGGGCTCAGCGTGACCATCCGGCGCCACCCGAAGAGCCGCTCGCGGAGGTACACCGCCCGGATACCGAGGGACAGCACCAGGGCCTTCCGCCCGGACCACCCGAGAAGGGCACCCATGCGCGCCATCACGGCCAGGCTGACGTCCCTGTGGACGCGGATCTCGGCGCGGGCGCTCTCGCGCAGGACGGCCCGGATGGTCCGGCCGTGTCCGGCGCGGGCCAGCCGGAGCAGCTCCTCGTGGCAGTACGCGAGGTGGTTGTCCTCGTCGTGCGAGATCATCCTGATCGCCTTGCCGACCTCGGGGTGCTCGCCGAAGTGGGCGGTGAGCATCCGCATCTGGTCCGCGGCGCGCTGCTCGGTGACGCGGCTGTGCGCGAGGTAGACCACGATGTCCCGCTCGGTCAGCGGTTCGTCGCCGCGCAGCAGGGCGTGGGCGAGGCCGATGCCGCCGCGCTCCAGGAGCATCGTGTAGTCGGTCTCGGGCGGCACGGGCACCGGGTCGAGGCCACGCTTGCGCAGCAGGGCGTTGAAGATCCGCCCGTGCTTGTCCTCGTCCGCGCCGTGCCGGGCGATCTTCGGGGCGAGCGCGCGCTGGGTGCCGGGGACGCGGGCCGCGATCCTGCCGTTCTCCCAGCCGCCCTGCGCCTCGCCGCTGGCGGCGATGGAGCAGAAGAGCCGGTAGGACTCGTCGTCGTCGAGGATCTCCTGGAACAGGCTCCTGGCCGAGAGCATGGGCGTCACCTCCCTGCGTCCGCGGCACGGGTTACGCGCGTTTCGCATGTTTCGCGCGCGGTTGCGTGTGTCCGCGTGTGCCCCGCGAGGTGAAAGTCAAGTACCCGGCGGACGGGTCGGCAACAGGAGGTGACGGCCGCTGGGCCGAACGGGTGGAGCCGCGGTGGCGGCTCGCACGGGATTCCGGGGCCTCGGCGCGTAACCCCGCGCGCGTACGGGCGTTGTGTTCTGTACCGGCCGTGGCGGGGAAGACACCCCGAGCCCCCACCACGGCCGCAGGTTTCCCTCCGCTACGCCAGGCCGGCGCGCTCCATCGCCTCGACGCCGGCCCGCAGGGCGGCGATCCGCTCGTCGAGGGTGAACCCGGCGGGCAGCAGCGACAGCGTGGTGACGCCCGCGTCGGCGTAGGCCTGCATCCGGTCGGCGATGCGCTCCACGGGGCCGAGCAGGGTGGTGGAGTCGATCAGCTCGCGCGGTACGGCCGCCGCGGCGCCGGCCTTGTCACCGGCCAGGTACTTCTCCTGGATCTCGGCGGCGGCCTTCTCGTAGCCCATGCGCTGGGCGAGCTTGTTGTAGAAGTTCTGCTTGGCGCTGCCCATGCCGCCGACGTAGAGGGCGGTGTGCGGGCGGAAGATGTCGGCGAGGGCGTTGACGTCGTCGCCGACCGCGATGGAGACGCTCGGGGCGAGGTCGAAGCCGTCGAGGGTCTTGCCGATCTTCTCACGGCCCGCGCGGATCGCGCCGAGCGTGGTCTCCTCGGCGTGCTCCGGGGCGAAGAAGACGACGAGGGCGCCGTCGGCGATCTCGCCGGTCTGCTCCAGGTTCTTCGGGCCGATGGCGGCGATGTAGAGCGGAACGCGCTCACGCACCGGGTGGACGGTCAGCTTGATGGGCTTGCCGGGGCCGCCGGGGAGCGGCAGCGTCCAGTGGTCGCCGTCGTGGGTGACGCGCTCGCGGGACATGGCCTTGCGGACGATGTCCACGTACTCGCGGGTGCGGGCGAGCGGCTTGTCGAACTTCACGCCGTACCAGCCCTCGGAGACCTGCGGGCCGGAGACGCCGAGGCCGAGCCGGAAGCGGCCGCCGGAGAGGGAGTCCAGGGTGGCCGCGGTCATCGCCGTCATCGTGGGCGTACGGGCCGGGATCTGGAAGATGGCCGATCCGATGTCGATCCGCTCGGTCTGCGCCGCGACCCAGGACAGCACGGTGGGGGCGTCCGAGCCGTACGCCTCGGCGGCCCAGCAGACCGAGTAGCCCAGCCGGTCGGCCTCGCGGGCGACCGCGAGGTTGTCGGCGTCCATCCCGGCGCCCCAGTAGCCGAGGTTGATTCCGAGCCTCATTCGACCCATGCCGACTCCCCTTACTGATCAGTAACGTCGTTGTCCCGGGGACTGTAGCGCGCCGGACCGGAGTACGTCATCGGTGTGCCGGCACCACGTCGCCGCCCGCCCGGCCCGCCACCCGGCCGGTTGTCGGGCCGATTACCTGGTCAACGCCTCGGCCGCGGGGTTATCCACAGGGCGCCACGGGGTGTGCCGCGGCCAGTAGGGTCAGCGCTCATGGAGCTAAGGCATCTCGGCCGCACGGGGCTGCGGGTATCCCGGATCGGGCTCGGCACGCTCACCTGGGGCCGGGACACGAGTGAGCACGACGCCGCCGAACAGCTCAAGACGTTCTGGGAAGCGGGCGGCACCCTCGTCGACACCGCGGATGTCTACGCGGACGGTGGCGCGGAGTATCTCCTGGGGCAGCTGATGGAGGAGCTCGTCCCGCGCCGCGATCTGGTCATCGCGACCAAGTCGGGCAGCGTCCCCGACCCCGACCGCCGCTTCGACGGCTCGCGGGGGCATCTGCTCTCGGCGCTCGACGCCTCCCTGGAGCGGCTCGGCACGGACCATGTGGACCTGTGGCAGATCCATGCCTTCGACCCCTGGACACCGGTCGAGGAGACCCTCCAGGCGGTCGACATCGCCGTCAGCAGCGGGCGGGCCCGCTATGCGGGCGTCTCCAACTTCAGCGGCTGGCAGCTCGCCAAGGCCGCCACCTGGCAGCTCGCCGCGCCGGGCATACGGACCCGGCTGGCCGGCACGCAGATGGAGTACTCACTGCTCCAGCGCGGCATCGAGCGCGAGGTGCTGCCCGCCGCGCTCGACCTGGGCATCGGGGTGCTGCCGTCCTCGCCGCTCGGCCGCGGCGTCCTCACCGGCAAGTACCGCCACGCGACCCCCGCCGACTCGCGGGGCGCCTCGGAGAGCCTCGCGCCCTTCGTCGCCCCGTATCTGGACGAGACGGCGGGCCGGGTCGTGGACGCCGTCGCCACGGCGGCGGACGGGCTCGCGACGACGTCCCTGAAGGTCGCGCTGGCGTGGGTGCGCGACCGCCCCGGGGTGACCGCCCCGATCGTCGGCGCGCGGAACGCCCAGCAGCTGCGGGCGGCGTTGTCAGTGGAGGCGCTTACGCTTCCGGACGAGATCTGCCAGGCGCTCGACGACGTGTCGGCCCCTGTGCACCGCTATCCCGATCAGGACTGGAGCACCCTGTGAGTACCGATCGCCCCGCCGGCGAAGCCGCACCGGCGGAGCCGGAGAAGGCCGCCCCGGCACCGCCGCCCGCCGAGCGAGAGGCGCCCGGGGGCGCGGGTGCGGAGGCGGCGTCCGCCGCGGGTGCCGGTGCGGAGGCGGCGTCCGGCCCGACGGGCGGGGCCGACGCGGCGGGCGCGAGCCCGGAGGCGACCGCGAACACCGGGGAGCCGGACGCGGACGCGCGCTCGCGGGGCACGGACCCGCAGGGGGCCGAGGGCGGCACCGCCGCCAAGCGGTCCGCCGTCGCGGAGGCGCTGGCCGCCGCGGTGCGGGCCGTCGAGAGCGGGGAGAAGCCCGCGACGGCGTTCTTCAACGATCCGCGCAGGCAGGCGCCCCCGGCCCGGCCGGCCCCGCAGCGCGCGGGCGCGCCCGTGGCCCCCGCCGCACCGACGGCACCCGTGGCCGAGCGGCCCGCACGTCCCGTCGTCAGCGCCGAGGGGCTCGGGAGCGTGCGTGAGGTGCTGGCCGCGGGCGGCGCCCCCGAGCAGCTCACCGGCCCGGTGACCGAGGCGCTCGGCGAGCACGCCGCGGAGGCGCTGCGCGCCGACCCCTGGCAGCTGCTGGCCGTCCCGGGCGTGCGGCCCGAGCAGGCGGACGGCTTCGCGCGGGCCCTGCTCGGCGCCGAGTGCGGTCCGGACGACGAGCGCCGGGCCCAGGCCCTGACGGTCTGGCTGCTGGAGCGCGCGGCGGACGCCGGGCACACGGTGCTGGAGGCGTCGGTCCTGCGCTCCGCCCTCACCCGGCACGCGGTGCCGGACCCGGACGAGGCCCTTCAGAGCGCCCTCGCGGAGGGCGCCGTCCTGGTCTTCGAGGAGGCGCTGGAGAACCCGGCCGCCGCCCGCGCCGCGCGCGAGGCCGACCCGGACGCGGAGGTCCCGGTCCGGCTGCTGCTGGGCCTGGACCGCTTCGCCATGGCCGAGGAGAGCCTCGCGGACGGCCTCGGCCGCCTGATCAACAACTTCGAGCCGGAGCCCGCCGTCACCCCGGACGAGCCCGGGGCGACGGGTGACGGGACGGAGGAAGCCGGCTCCCGCACGCCGGAGGCCGCGGCATCCAAGGCCCCGGCCGACCCGACGGGCGAGCCGGAACCCGACGCGGCGGACGCCGTGACCCCGGACGCGCCCGGGGTCGCGAGTGACCAGGCGAAGGAAGCCGGCTCCCACACGCCAAAGGCCGCAGCCTCCGCCGACCCGGCGGACGGGCCGGACACCGACGCGGCGGACGAGAACGCGGAGCCCGCCGGCGCCCCGGACGCGCCCGAGGTGACGGGTGACGGGACGGAGAAGGTCGGCTCCCGCACGCCGGAGGCCGCGGCATCCAAGGCCCCGGCCGACCCGACGGGCGAGCCGGAACCCGACGCGGCGGACGCCGCCGACGCCCCCGAGCAGGCGGAAGCCGCTCCCGGTGGCGTCGGCACCACTCCCTCCCCCGACTGGGAGGCCCTCGCGGCCGCCACCGTGTCGGCGTCCGGTGCCGAGCTGGTCCGCGCGGTCGCGGGCGCCGGCGTCGTGGCGCACAGCGGCGGCGAGGCCTCGCGCGCCGAGGTCGTGGCGGCGGTGCTCGCGGCGCGGGCGGCGGGGGTGCGGGCGTGCGTAGCCGTGCACACCGAGGACGGCAAGCGGCGGGCCGCCGGGCTCGGTGACGGCGCGGCCGTCACCGTCGCGGGGCTGCTGGCCGGGCGGGAGGGCCCGGGCCGGGACGCCGACGGCGCGCTCGCGCTCGACCTGCTCGCCGTGCTGGACGCCCCGCAGCTCGACGTCGAGGCCGCCGCGATGCTCGTGGAGTCGCTGGCGGACGGCACCCGGCTGGTGCTGAGCGGCGACCCGGGCGTGCTGTGGTCGGCGGGCCCCGGCAGGGTCTTCGCGGACGTCCTCGCGGCCCAGGCCTGCCCGGTGGTCGTCTCGCGCACCCCGGACCCCGGCCCGATCGGCGAGCTGGTGTCGGGGATCGGCGTCGGGGAGCTGAGCCAGGTCGAGGCCCCCGGCAAGGAGGTCGTGATCGTGCCCGTGCGGGAGCCCGCGGAGGCCGTGCACCGCACGGTCCAGCTGGTCGCGGACTCCGTCCCGCGCGCGATCGGCGTGCCGGCCGAGCGGACCCAGGTCATCACCCCGGGCCACGGCGGCCCCGCCGGCACCCGCGCGCTCAACGCGGCGCTCAAGGAGCGGCTCAACCCCGGCCCCGGCCGGTTCGGCGGCTTCGACCCCGGCGACCGGATCGCGTACGTCCCGGCGCCCGGCCGGACGGTGACCGGCACCGTGGTCTCCGCGGACGCGGAAGGGCTGCGCCTGGACTGCGGCGGCACGCCCGTGGTCGTGCCGAGGGAGCGGGTCGGCGAGGAGGTCCGGCACGGCTGGGCGGTGACGGCGCACCAGGCCGCCGGGGTGCGCTGGCCGGCCGCCGTGGTGGTGCTGCCGGGCGACGCCGCCCGGACGCTCACGCGGTCGTGGGTCTACACCGCGTTCGGCAGGGCGGAGCGGCATCTGTCGGTCGTGCACGGCGTCGAGCAGGCACTGCCCCGTGCCGTCGCCGAGGTCCCCGCGAAGGAGCGGACGACGCGGCTCCGTTCGCTGCTGCGGGCACAGGGGCGCCCGGCGGAGTGACGCCGGGGCCTGCCGGTGTCCCGGGAGGGCCCGGTCAGGGCCCGGCCCCGACGCCGGAGCGCCCCGGGGCGTACGGGCTCACCGCCGGGGTGAGCCCGTACGCGCGAGGTCAGCGCCCCGGGGCCCCGGGGCCTGCCCCGCCGGCCGCCTCACGGCCGCCGTCCTCGGCCTCGTCACCGTCGTCGTCGAGGTCCAGGTCCTCGTCGAAGACGGCGCTGACGTCGAAGCGGCAGATGACGCGCTGCGGGTCGGCCTGGTCGAAGGGCGCGCCGAGCCACTCCCCCGGCTCCGCCTGGTCCTCGGCGGCGGCGACCCAGAGCGTGGAGTCGCCCTCCTCCAGGCCGAACTCCTTGTGCCGGGAGGCGATCTCGTCGGGTTCGTACTCGCCGAAGAGCACGCCGAGCGCGGCGTGCACACTGCTGCCGACGATGCCCGCCGCGCCGCCCGGCATCCCCGCGTCCGCGGCGACGTCCGGATCGAGGTCGGCGACCCGCTGGGCCTGGGCGAGGAGCCGCTGGGGCTCGACCACCGCGTAGTCCCGGCGGATCAGGACGCTCAGGGCGCTGGGCTCCTCCGGCCCCGCGTAGGCGGGCAGCGCGTCGTCGCCCGGGATCTCGAAGGGGGTCACCTCGTCATAGACGTCGTACAACAGTTCGTCGTACGCCTCCGCTGTCGCGGCCAGCTCGTTGAACGCGGCGTAGACGGCCGGGTCGTCCTCCCCCGACCGGCGTTCGACGGCGGCGAGGTGACGGTCCAGCGCGGCTTTGACCGCCTCGGCGGCGGCGCGTACCTCGGCAGCGGTTGGCTGCGCAGCATCAGACATAGTGCAGACGCTATCCGCACCGGGGCCGTTCCCGCACAATAGATGCGATGCCGGAATACGAATTCTGTGATGTGTATGTGCCTCGCGGGGTCTCCCGAGGGGCGGCCACACGCCTGCTGACCGACCATGCCGAGTACAGACACTGGGAGTTGGACCGACTGCGACTCTATCCCGACGGCAGCCGCCGGGTGCGGCTGCGACGCCGGATCATCCGCCAGCTGCGTGCCACATGGTGAACGCATACGGAGCGGGGCCCGCGGCCGCGGGCCCCGCTCCGTGCTGTGTGCCTGGTGCGCTCCGTCCGGGGTGAGCCGGATCAGTTCTGCGCGGCGCGGGCGCGGCGGTAGATGACCGCCCCGCCCAGGAGCAGTCCGGCGCTGGCGGCGCCGGCCATGCCGAGCTGACCCGCGCCGGTGTGCGCGAGCTCGACGGCCTTGGCCGCCGGGGCCGCGAGGACGCCACCGTCACGGTGGGCGTCCTTCACCTCGGCCGGGGTGCGGTGCGCAGCGGGGGTGATGTGCGCGGGGTGCTCCCCGGTGGGCTTGTGACCCGTGGGGTGTCCGCCCGGCTTGTGGCCGGCCGGGTGCTCGGCGGGCTTGTGGTCCGCCGGCTTGTGGGGGTGGGCAGGCGGCTTGTGGCCGGGCTGCTCGTGCCCCGGGGTGTGGTGCGTGGGGGGCTTGTGCTCCCCCGGCTTGCCCGGAGGCTGGTGGGGCGGGTTCTGGTGCCCGGGGTGACCCGGCCACTGGTGGTCGTGACCACCGACGTGGCCACCGGCGTTGGCGCAGCCGTTGCCGGTGGCGGAGTTCCCGATGCCGACGACGCTGACGCTGTTGCCGCAGGCGTTCACCGGGACGTGCACCGGGACCTGGACGGTGTTACCGGAGGCGACGCCCGGGGAGTCGGAGGCCGCGCCGTGCGCGCCCCCTCCGCCGTGGTTGCCGCCGCCCTTGCCGTGGCCGCCCTTGCCGTGGTCGCCGCCGTTGGCACAGCGGTTGCCCGAGGCCGGGTTGAGCGCACCGATCACGTTCACGGTGTTGCCGCAGGCGTTCACCGGGACGTGCACGGGGACCTGGACGGTGTTACCGGACGCCACACCCGGCGAGTGGGAGGCCGCGCCGTGGGCCCCCGAGTCCGCGTAGGAGTACGCGCCGGTCATGGCGATCACGCCACTTGCCGCCGCCGCGGTGATCAAGCTCTTCTTGGCCACCTGTCGCATGACGTTACTGCCTCTCTTGCCTTACCGTGCGGAACACGCGTGGGCGCACGAGGCCCACGCGCAGGAAGACCGGACGGCTCCGGAGGCGCGCACGCAGCGCACCCCGGAGCCGCCCTTCACACCCTTTACGGGATGAGGCACAACGTCAGTTGTTGACGCACTTGTTGCCGAAGGTGGGGTTCAGCAGCCCGACGACGTTGATCGAGTTGCCGCAGAGGTTCACCGGGACCTGGACAGGCACCTGGATGACGTTCCCCGACACGACGCCGGGGGAGTTCACCGCGGCGCCCTGCGCACCCGAGCTGGCCATGGCGATGCCCGAGCCCGCCAGTACGACGCCACCGGTGACCGCCGCAGCAGCGACAACCTTCTTGAGCATGGATTCCTCCTAGTTGGCAAGCGGTCCCAGCCGCGGACCGCACACCTGTAACGACGAGGAGGTAATCGGGCTACGCAACCCTCAATTCATTCACCCTTTCCGGTGGCGAAGAAACGAACTTACGATGTTTCAGCACTGATCGATGAACCGGTCGAGCACCCGTGCGCCGAACTTCAGGCCCTCCAGCGGTACCCGCTCGTCGACGCCGTGGAACATCCCCGCGAAGTCGAGCTCCGGCGGCAGCTGGAGCGGCGCGAAGCCGAAGCAGCGGATGCCGAGGTCGTCGAAGGACTTGGCGTCGGTGCCGCCGGAGAGCATGTACGGCACGGCCCGCGCGATCGGGTCCTCGGCCTTGAGCGCCGACTGCATCGCGTCGACGAGGGCGCCGTCGAAGCTCGTCTCCAGCGCCTTGTCCGCGTGGACGTCCTCGCGCCTGACCCGCGGCCCGAGGATCCGGTCGAGGTCGGCGAGGAACTCCTCCTCGTACCCCGGCAGGAACCGGCCGTCGACGTGCGCGACGGCCTGGCCCGGGATGACGTTCACCTTGTACCCGGCGCCGAGCATGGTCGGGGCCGCGGTGTTGCGCAGGGTGGTGCCGATCATCTTGGCGATGCCGCCCAGCTTGGCGAGCGTCGTCTCCATGTCCTCGGGGTCGAGCGGGGTGCCGAGCGCGTCGGAGAGCTCGTCGAGGAAGGACCGCACGGTCTTGGTCACCCGGACCGGGAACTCGTGCCGCCCGAGCCGGCCGACCGCCTCGCACAGCTCCGTGATCGCGTTGTCCTTGTTGGTCATCGAGCCGTGCCCGGCGGTGCCGTCCACGGTGAGCCGCATCCAGTGCATGCCCTTCTGGGCGGTCTCGATCAGATAGAGCCGCAGGTTCTCGTTGACGGTGAAGGAGAAGCCGCCGACCTCGCCGATCGCCTCGGTCACCCCCTCGAAGAGCCCGGGGTGCTTGTCCACCAGGTGGCGGGCGCCGTAGACGCCGCCGGCCTCCTCGTCCGCGAGGAAGGCCAGCACGATGTCGCGCGGGGGCTTGCGCCCGGAGCGCATCCGGTCGCGGACGACCGCGAGGGTCATCGCGTCCATGTCCTTCATGTCGACCGCGCCGCGCCCCCACAGGCAGCCGTCGGCGATCTCGCCCGCGAAGGGGTGGTGGGTCCAGTCCTCGGCGTTGGCCGGGACGACGTCGGTGTGGCCGTGGATGAGCAGGGCCGGGCGGGACGGGTCCTCGCCCTCGATCCTCGCCACCGTCGAGGCGCGGCCCTTGTGGGACTCGAAGATCTGCGGCTCGAGACCGACCTCGGCGAGCTTCTCGGCCACGTACTCGGCGGCGGCGCGCTCGCCCGGCCCGGAGTGGTCGCCGTAGTTACTGGTGTCGATCCGGATCAGATCGCGGCAGAGGTCGACGACCTCCCTCTCGGCGTCCCCGGCGCTCCTGCCCTTACCGGCGCCGGCCGGCTTCGACTCGCTCACGCTGCCTCCTCTGGTTCGCTGCCGCGCGCCCGCCCGGAGGAGGCCGGGCCCGCGGCGTGGTCCATCGCCATCCTCTCTCTCCGTCCGCCTCAGCCCAAGGCCGCAATGCTGCCGACATCCGCCCGTCACAGAGCCCGCCGCGGGGGCCGTCGACGAGCCCGCCGCGCGGGCCCGCGGACCGGGCCGCCGTGGCCCCGCTGAGCGGGTGATCGAGCACCCCCAGATCTTTGGTATTGTTTTCCTCGTCGGAAGGGGAACAGCCCGGAAGACAAAACACCTGGTCCGGGTGGCGGAATGGCAGACGCGCTAGCTTGAGGTGCTAGTGCCCTTTATCGGGCGTGGGGGTTCAAGTCCCCCCTCGGACACCGAAGGAAAGCCCCAGCATTTGCTGGGGCTTTCCTGTGTTTGGGAGCCCACACGACCATCCGCGTGACCGGCACCCCAGAGAAATGACCCTTTTGACCGGAGTCGGTATCTTTGACCACTCCGGTAGCAGCCGCTTCGCTGCGCTCGCAGAGATCCACGAGGCATGAACCCTTCCCGCACTGACCGCACCCCCGGCGACCGGCCCACCGGCGCGACCAGCAGTCGCCCCACCCGAGTGGCGGTGCTGGTCACCGCACTGCTCACGGCCTGTGTCGCCTTCCAGCTCAACGCCAGCATGCTCAGCCCGGCGCTCAAGAGCATCGAGGACAGCCTCGGTGCCAGCTCCGCCGAGATCGGGCTCACCCAGACCGCGTTCTTCACCTCGGCCGCCCTGTTCTCGCTCTTCCTGCCGCGGCTGGGCGACGTCATCGGCCGCCGGAAGGTCCTGGCCGGGATGCTGGCCCTGATGGCCGTCGGCTGCGTGGTCGCCGCGCTGGCGCAGAGCGTGCCCATGCTCTTCGTCGGCCGGGTGATCCAGGGCGTGTCCGGCCCGACGGTCCCGCTCTGCCTGATCATGCTGCGGGTGGAGGTCACCGAGCCGAAGCGGTACGGCACCCTGCTGGGCGTGATCACCGCGGTGAACGGCGGCATCGCCGGCGTCGACTCCCTCGCGGGCGGCTTCCTCGCCGACAACCACGGCTTCCAGGCGGTCTTCTGGGCGATGGCCGTCGTGGCCGTCGTCGCCACCGTCCTCGTCGCGACGCTGACCCCCGAGTCCAAGGTGCCCGCCGCGAACCGGATGGACTGGCCCGGCGTCGGCCTCCTGGTCGTGTCGGTCGGCTCGCTGCTCGTCGCGCTCAACGAGGCCGGCAAGCTCGGCGCCGCGAACTGGGCGCTCGTCGGCGTCCTGACGGCCGTCGCCGCCGTCGCCTTCGCCCTGTTCTGGCGGACCGAGGACCGCAGCGGTCACCCGCTGGTCGCCACGCACCACCTGCGCCGGCGCGCGACCTGGGCGACCCTGCTGACCACCGTGCTCACCATGACGGGCGTCTTCGCCGTCATGAACGGGCTGATCCCGTCGTTCGCGCAGGACGCCGAGGCCGGTCTCGGCATGACCGCCGAGCAGTCCGCGTGGTGGACGCTGACGCCCTACGCCCTCGCCGGACTGGCCATGGGCCCGATCGCCGGGCGGCTCGCCGCCACCTTCGGATACGGGCGCGTCCTGCGGATCGGGCTCGTCGGCGCCGCGGCCTCCGTCGTCCTGATGATCCTCACGCTCCCGTCCCACTCGCGCGTCATGCTGCTGGTGGCCTCGCTGCTGGTGGGCATCACCTACGCGGGCGTGGCGAACATCGTGCTCAACGGCCTCGGCATCGTCCTCTCCCCCGAGGACAACCCGGGCTTCCTCCCCGGCCTCAACGCGGGCGCCTTCAACCTGGGCGCGGGCCTGAGCTTCGCCCTCCTCTACGCCGTGAAGACCGCGACCGCCCCTCGGACGCCTCCTCGTCCACGGGGTACACCTCCGGCATGATCGCCGGAGTCGTCATCCTGGCGGCCGCGCTCGCGACGTCCTTCCTGATCCCGAAGCCGGTGACGGCGGAGGCGCACGACTGACGCGCGACCGGGGCCTTCCCCTTTTGATGTGACGCGTCCCCCACGGGCTCCCCTTGGGGGACGCGTCACATCCCGGCGCGTTCACCGCTGCGTATCATCGCCCGATGATCACCAACCGCTCCCGCCGTGCCGTGCCCGCTCCCGCCTCCGCGCCCTGCCGGATCACGGTGTGCCGGGGCTGCTGCTGCGGCGACCCGCGGAAGGTGCCCGGCGTCGACCACGCCGGGCAGATCGCCCGCCTGCGCGCGGCGGTGGGGGACGCGGCGCGGGTCCGGGCCTCGGAGTGCCTGGACGTCTGCGAACAGGCGAACGTCGTGGTCGTCCAGCCCTCGGCGGCCGGCCGCGCGGCGGGAGGCCGGCCGGTGTGGCTGGGCCTGGTCAACGACGACGACGCGCTGGCGGACATCGCGGAGTGGGTACGGAGCGGGGGGCCGGGCGTCGCGGAGGCGCCGGGGGTGCTGGATCTGTACGCGTTCACGGCTTCGCGTCGGGTGGGCAAGGGGCTGGAGGAGTGACCCCCGCCCGTCCCGTCCGAGGACACCGGGCGGAGCGCGGGATCAAGAACACGGGCGGACCGTACGGGGTCGCGGCGCGCTCAGGCGGCGCCGAGCGTGGCGCGGCGCGCGGCCTGGAACGCCTTCCGGGGGTCCCGGCCGGGGTACGACCAGGGGGCGCGGGTGGCGTGCGGGCCGATGCGCGTGAGCAGGGCGGCCGCCTCGGCCGGGCGGCCTTCGTGGAGCTTGGCGTGCGCGAGGTAGTTGAGGTCGATCTTGCGCCGGGGGTGGGCGGTGCCGTCGTCGACGTCCCACTCCAGCCACCAGTCGAAGGCGGCCTTCATCACCTGGCGCGCGCGGCGGCCCGTCCAGTGGCCGGAGCGGGCGGGGTCGCGGGGTTCCAGACCGGCGCGGGCGAGGACGCGGTACCGCTCGGCGTGGGCGACGACGGGGAGCACGGCGAGGGGCGAATCGGCGGGTGCCTGTTCGGCGGCCCAGGAGGCGAAGTCGTAGACCTCGTGGAGGGGGTCGTCCCGGTCGCCCTGCCGGCGCTCGGCCAGGCAGGCGGCCATCAGGTGGTGCGCGTGGTGGTGGTCGCGGTGCCGGGCCCGCACCTGGTCGAAGGCGCGGACGCGTTCGTCGTGGGTGCCGGTGCGGTGGGCGAGGAGGAGGACGCCGAGCCAGGGCGAGGGGTCGGCGGGCGCCGCCCGGGCGGCGGCGAGGCAGGCGGCACGGGCCGCGTCGGGGCTCTCCCGGCCGTCGACGGCACGGCGGACCGTGGCGCAGGCGAGGAGGGCGGCGGCGTCGGGGCTGCCGGGCTCGGCGCGCTGCCACTCGCGGGCCCGGGCGGCGCTTCCGGCCTCTTCGGCGAGGACGACGAGGCGGTGGCCGCGGCGGTCCCAGTCGTCGCCCGTCCCGGCGAGGAGGTTGCGGGCCTCGGCCCAGCGACCGCGGGCCAGGGCGTCACGGGCGGTGGCGAGCTCGGCGTCGTCGAGGGCGGGGTCGAAGGCCGGTCCGTCCTTGCGGCGCCGGCGGCCCAGCGGTGGCGGGGGCGTCATCTGCGGGCTTCCTCCACGGCGTGCGTCCCCTCCGGCCGCCGGGACGGGGCGCCCGCGGACCGACCATGTCAGTCACGCACAGCAAAGCGGTAGTCACAGCTCCGAGTCAAGACCGATCTTGGGCTCCGCCGGCAATCAACTCACCTTCTGTCAGGTGCGGTTACCAGGACGCGGGAGCGGGGGCAGCGCCTCACGAGATGCACGGGAACCCATTTTCGACGAACTTTTATTCGGAAATTTCCTCCCCTCTTTCCCGTCCTCCCGGGCACTTCACCGCCGTCCCGCTCGTTGTCCGGGGATGGACGGCGTGAAGAGGGGTACTCAGCCGTCGCACCGCCCCCGCGGCGGCTATCGTTTTTCTGTCAAGTTCCCTACGACCACCTGGTCTTGAGGTGCGCGACGTGATGGTCTTCGCCTTCGCTCTGGGTGCCGCCTGCTGCCTCGGCATCGGGTTCGTCTTCCAGCAGAACGCCGCCCAGCGGGCCCCGATGAGCGACTTCCTCTCCCCGCGGCTGCTGCTCGACCTCATGCGCATGCCCCGCTGGCTGGTGGGCATCGGGCTGATGGTCGTCGGCATGGTGCTCGGGGCGATCGCGCTCGGCCACGGCGAGGTGTCGCTGGTGGAGCCCCTGATGGCGACGAACCTGCTGTTCGCGATGGCCCTGTCGCGCTGGCAGACGCGTGAGCGGCTGGGCCGCACGGGCTGGTGCGGGCTGTGGCTGCTGGCCGGCGGTGTGGCGGCCTTCGTCGTCGCGGGCCGCCCGCGCGGCGGCGAGTCCGTCACCGATCCCCTGCGGCACTGGCTGATCGTCGGCCTCATGGTGGGCGGGGCGATCCTGCTGGCGGCGATCGCGAAGCGGCTGCGGATGAGCGCGGAGGCGGCCCTGCTGGCGGTCGCGGGCGGGATGCTCTACGGCGTTCAGGACGCGCTGACCCGGATCAGTGGCGAGCGGCTGAAGGAGGGCGGCTGGACCGCACTCGTCACCAGCTGGCAGCCCTACGGGGTGCTGGTGCTCGGGGTCACGACGCTGGTGCTGGTGCAGAGCGCCTTCGAGACGGCGCCGCTGCGGATGTCGCTGCCCGCCCTGACGGCGGCGCAGCCGCTCTCGGGCATCATCTGCGGGGTCGGCTTCCTGGGCGACCGGCTGCGGACGACGCCGGGGGCGCTGGCCTGGGAGGCGGCGGGGCTGGCCGCGATCGTCCTGGGCATCGTGCTGATCGGCCGCCATCCGGCGATGCCGTCGGGGTCGGCGGAGCCGGGCCGGGTGCGCGACCTCCAGCCGCACTGAGGCCCGCCCGCCCGGGGTGCCGCCGGACGGGATCGCGTACGAGCCCGGGGCGGCCGGGTCCGCCCGCCGGGGGCCGCTGGTTGGATGGGCCCATGAGCGATCAGCGGCAGTCGCCGGCCCCTTCGCCGGCGGACGAGGTACTGGACATCGTGGACGCGCGGGACCGGGTCGTGGGCCGGGCGCCGCGCGGGGAGGCGTACGCGCGGGGGCTGCGGCACCGCTGCGTGTTCGTGCTGGCCCGGGACGGGCAGGGGCGGATCTTCGTCCATCGCCGCACGCCGGGCAAGCTCGTCTTCCCGTCGTGCTACGACATGTTCGTCGGGGGTGTGGTGGCGGCGGGCGAGTCCTACGACGAGGCCGCGCTGCGGGAGGCCCAGGAGGAGCTGGGCGTCTCGGGGCTGCCGGCCCCGACACCGCTCTTCCGCTTCCTCTACGAGGGGCCCGAGGGGCAGTCGTGGTGGTCGGCGGTCTACGAGGTGCGGTGGGACGGGCCGGTCGAGCCGCAGGTGGAGGAGGTGGCCTGGCACGCGTTCCTCTCCGAGGAGGAGGTGGCGGCCAGGCTCGGGGAGTGGGACTGGGTACCGGACGGCTTCGAGGCCTACCGCTTGCTGCGGGAGCGCGGGGCGGAACGGGCGTAGGCACCGTACGGGCGTCGCGGCGCCGCACCGGGCGGGGTCCCCTCGGGCTCCGGGCGGGCCGGATTCCGTACCTCGGGCGCCGGCTCGGCCGGATCCCGCGCCCTCGGACCGCCAGGCGCCCCGGACGTACGGGCCACCGGCAAGAGCGGCCCCGGCCGCCGGACGCCCCCCCATGGGAGCCGTCCGGCGGCCGGGGCCGCCCCCGCGTGCCCGGTCGTCCGTCCCGTCTAGTCGACGGTCACCACGATCTTGCCCCTGGTGTGGCCCTCGGCGTTCAGGCGCTGGGCCTCCGCCGTCTTCTCCAGGGGGAAGGTCCGCGCCACCTCCACCGTGAGCGCGCCGCTCTCCGCGAGCTCGGTCAGGGCCGTGAGGTCGGCCGCGTCGGGGCGGACGAAGACATAGCGGCCGCCGAGGCCGAGGACGGACGGGTCGGCGATGGACGCGAGGCGGCCGCCGTCCTTGAGGAGGGCCGGGGAGACCGTGAGGGCCTCGCCGCCGGCCAGGTCGAGCGCGGCGTCGACGCCCTCCGGGGCCAGGGCCCGCACCCGGTCGGCGAGCCCGTCGCCGTAGACGACCGGCTCGGCGCCCAGGCCGCGCAGGTAGTCGTGGTTGCGCTCGCTCGCGGTGCCGATGACGCGGGCGCCGAGGTGGACCGCGATCTGGACGGCCATCGAGCCGACGCCGCCGGCCGCCGCGTGGACGAGGACGGTGTCGCCCCGCGTCACCTTCAGCGCCTTGACGAGCGCCTGGTAGGCGGTGAGACCCGCGAGGGGCAGGCCGGCGGCCTGCTCGAAGCTCAGGTTGGCCGGCTTGCGGGCGAGGGTCCGCACCGGGGCCGCGACGTACTCGGCGAAGGTGCCCCGGGAGAGGAAGTCCTCGCGGACGTAGCCGATGACCTCGTCGCCGACCTGGAACTCGGAGGCGTCCACCCCGGGCTGGACCACCACGCCGGAGACGTCCCAGCCGGGGACGACGGGGAAGACCGGGGTCAGGACGGAGTCGAGGTAACCGGCCTGGGCCTTCCAGTCGACGGGGTTGACCGCGGCGGCCTTGACCTTGATGAGGACGGCGTCGGGGCCGACCTTGGGGTCGGGCAGCTCGCCGAACTCCAGGACCTCGGGGCCGCCGTAGGCGCGGTAGCTGATGGCCTTCATGGTGATTGCGCTCCTCGTGGGGGGGTGTGGGCGGGGGTCAGGCGCGGGCGGGTGCGGTCCCAGCGTCCTTCGCGGCGGGGCCGCCCGCCACCTCGGCGGCGCGGGGTCCCTGGACCTTCCGCAGGCCGAACCGGGCGACGAAGGCGACGAGCAGGAACGCCGTGCCGGCGATGACGAAGGTGAGCGAGAACTGGCTCTCGGCGGGCAGCTTCGGCGCGCCCGGCGGCAGGTGCTCGATGCTCTTGGAGGCCAGCACCGTGGTGATCATCGCGCTGCCGATGGCGCTGCCGGTGGAGCGGGAGATGGAGTTGATGCCGTTGGCGATGCCGGTCTGATGGTGCGGCACGCTGGCGACGATCACGGCGGGCATGGCGGCGTAGCCGAAGCTGATGGCCGCGCCGACGAACATGCCGGCGGCGATCACGGAGAAGGCGTGCTCGTGGTCGAGGGCGATCCAGACGAAGCCCACGGTGCCGATGAGCGAGGCGAGCAGCAGGACCAGGCGCGGGCCCTTGTGGCGGACGAGCTGGCCGCCGACCGGGGCGGCGAGCAGCGAGACGATCGTGCTGGGCAGCAGGAACTCGACGGAGGCGCGCAGGACGCTGGCGTCGAAGCCGTAGCCCGCGATCTTCGACGGCATCTGGACGAGGTACGAGACGCCGATGAAGAGGGCGAAGGAGCCGAAGCCGACGAGCAGGCCGGCGATGTTGGCGAAGAGCACCGGGCGGTGGGCGAACATCTTCATGTCGACGAGCGGCTCGCGGACCTTGCGCTCGACGAACGTCCACAGGGCGGCCATGACCACGGCGCCGGCGAAGCAGCCGATCGTACGGGCGGAGGACCAGCCCCACTCGTGGCCCTGGGTGATGGGCAGCAGGAGCAGGACGAGGGTCGCCGCGAGGGTGAGCGCGCCGAGGACGTCCGTGCGCCCGCCGGTGGTCTCCTTGGTGGCGGGCACCAGGGTGGCGACGGCTATGAGCGCGAGGGCGGCGAGGCCGGTGGCCAGCCAGAAGGCGCTGCGGTAGTCGGGGTTGTCGCCCGAGGTGAGCAGGCCGGTGGCGACGAGCGCGAGGCCGCTGCCGAAGGCGAGGGTGCCGCTGACCATGGCCATGGCGCCGGGCAGCTTGGCGGGGCGCACCTCCTCGCGGAGGACGGACAGGGCGAGCGGGAAGATCGCGGTCGCGGCGCCCTGGAGGACGCGGCCGACGATCAGCCACAGGAGGGAGTGGGTGACGGCCGCGAGGACGGAGCCCGCGACCATCACCATCAGCACGCCGACGAGGGTCTTCTTCTTGCCGTGCTGGTCGCCGAAGCGGCCGAGCAGCGGGGTGAAGACGGCGGCGGAGAGCAGGGTGGCGGTCGTGACCCAGCTCACGTTGGAGGAGGTCGTCTCCAGGTCGTTCTGGATGAGGCCGAGGATCGGCACGACCAGCGTCTGCATCATCGAGACGACCATGGCGGCGAGGCTCAGGGCGAAGACGATGACCGTCTCGTTGCCCTGCCCGCCGGCGGACCGGCTCTGGGTGGCGGTGGCTGGGGAGCTCATGGGTGGCGGGGTCCTTCGAGTTGCTTCATGACCGGGATGTTTCACGACCGAATTGATTCAGCACATGGATGCTTGATGTGGTCAAGCAACTCGACAGAGGCTAGGCCGAAATACTTCAGGTAGTCAAGTTAATGTTTTAAGACCTCAACCTCTTGAGTACACTCCACGTCATGACCGCCACCACCCCCCAGCCCCCGACCAAGGCCCAGCTCCTGGAGCTGGTGGCGGCGCTCGGCACCGCCCAGTGGCAGGACTTCGCCACCGCCGCGGGCCGCCACGGCCTGACCTCCGTCCAGGCCAAGCTGCTCGCCCAGCTCAAGGGCCCGGTCCCGATGCGCGGCCTCGCCACCCTCCTGGTCTGCGACGCCTCCAACGTCACCGGCATCGTCGACCGCCTGGAGGCGCGCGGCCTGGTCCGCCGCGAGCCCGACCCGGCCGACCGGCGCGTGAAGAACGTCGTGGCCACCGACGAGGGCCGCGAGACCATCCACCGCGTCCGGGCCGAGATGCAGGCCACCCACACGGCCCTCGACGCCCTGGACGAGGAAGAGCGCGCCACCCTCTTCGGCCTGCTGGAGCGGCTGCGGCCGGGCATGGAGCACCGCGCCTGAGACCGGCCGGCGCCGGACCGCCGGCCGCGCGCCGTCTCCCCGGCACCTGCACAAGCGGACGGACAGCGCCCGTATTCTGACGGGCAGTCCGATCCGCGCACCCCGCGCGGACGGCGAGGGGAGGCCACGATGACCATCACGCCCACCACGGACCTCGCGGAGGGGACGGAGCCCTACACCGTCCCCCTCGCCCCCGGCGTCCGCGCGTTCGTCCAGCCCGACGGCGGCTGGTGCCTGAACAACGCGGGGATCCTCACGGGCGGCGGCCGCACGGCGCTGATCGACACCGCCGCGACCGAGCGCCGGGCCCGGCTGCTGCGGGACGCCGCGCTCGCGGAGGGCGCGGCGCCGCCCACCACGGTCGTCAACACCCACCACCACGGCGACCACACCTACGGCAACTTCGTCTTCCCCGAGGCCACGGTCGTCGGGCACGCCGCCTGCCGCACCGAGACGCTCGCCGCGGGGCTCCAGCTGCACGCCATCTGGCCGGGCGTCGAGTACGGCGACGTGACCGTGGCGCCGCCCACCGTCACGTACACCGAGGAGATGGCCCTGCACCTCGGCGACACCGAGGTGCGGCTGATCCACCCCGGCCCGGCCCACACCGTCGGGGACACCATCGCCTGGCTGCCCGAGCAGGGCGTCGTCTTCACCGGCGACCTCGTCTTCAACGGCGGTACGCCCTTCCTCCTCATGGGCTCCCTCAGCGGCTCGCTGCGCTCGCTGGAGATCCTCCGCGGGCTCGACGCCCAGACCGTCGTGCCCGGCCACGGCCGGGTCACCGACCCCGGCGTGTACGACACGCTGGAGCGCTACTTCCGCTGGGTCGAGGAGCTCGCGCGCGACGGGCGCGCGGCCGGGCGCACCCCGCTGGAGGTCGCCCGCGCCACGGACCTCGGCGAGTTCGCGGAGCTGCGCGAGGGCGAGCGGCTGGTCGCCAACATCCACCGCGCGTACGCCGAGCTGGACGGCCTGCCGCTGGGCTCGCCGCTCGACCTGCCCACCGTCCTCGGCGACATGCAGACCATGAACGGCGGGCGGCCGATGGCCTGCCACGCCTGAACCCGGCGCTCCAGGGCCAGTTGGGGGACGCGGGGAAGGGATGCCCTCTGGACGGCATACCGACTGGTCGGCATGATGATCCCGAACGGTACCGCCCGCGGGCCCGATCCCCCTGGAGGAGCAGTCGATGAGCCATCCGCCGAGCCGCCCGACCAGCCCCGCGGCAACCCCTCCGGCCGGTCCTCCGGGCGACGGGTCCGGCCCCCCGGGTCTCGATCCGGAGGCGCTGCGCGCGCATCTGGAGCGGGCGGTGCCGGGGCTGGTGCGGGGGCCGCTCACCGCCGAGCTGATCGAAGGCGGCCGCTCCAACCTGACCTACGCGGTCACGGACGGGACGAGCCGCTGGGTGGTGCGGCGCCCGCCCCTGGGCCATGTGCTGGCCACCGCGCACGACATGCGGCGCGAGCACCGGGTGATCAGCGCGCTGCACCCGACGGCCGTCCCGGTGCCGGAGCCCCTGCTCCTGTGCGAGGACGAGTCCGTGATCGGATCGCCCTTCTACGTCATGGAGTTCGTCGAGGGCACCCCGTTCCGCACGGCCGAGCAGCTCACCGCGCTCGGTCCGGAGCGCACCCGCCGGGTGGTGCTGGGCCTCGCCGACACGCTCGTCCAGCTGCACGCGGTGGACCCGGCGGCGGCCGGCCTCGCGGACTTCGGGCGGCCCGAGGGGTTCCTGGAGCGGCAGCTGCGGCGCTGGGGCAAGCAGCTGGAGGCCTCGCGCAATCGCGAGCTGCCCGGCATCGACGCGCTCCACGCGGCGCTCGGCGAGGCGCTGCCGCACTCCCCCGCGGCCACCGTCGTGCACGGTGACTTCCGCCTCGACAACGTCCTGATCGGCGCCGACGACTCGGTCCGGGCGGTCCTCGACTGGGAGATGTCCACCCTGGGCGACCCGCTCACCGACCTCGGCCTGCTGGTGATGTACAGCGAGCAGGAGGCCGTGCCCGGCTCCCCGATCAGCACCACCAGGGGTGCCCCGGGTCACCCCGACCCCGCGGAGATCGTCGAGCGCTACGCGGCCGGCTCGGGCCGCGATGTCTCGGCGCTGCCCTGGTACACCGCCTTCGCCTACTTCAAGCTCGCCGTGATCCTCGAAGGCATCCACTACCGCTACACCCTCGGGCAGACCGTCGGCGCGGGCTTCGACCGGATAGGCGCCCTCGTCCCGCTCTTCATCGACAACGGCCTCACCACCCTTCAGGAGGGCTGAGCGCACCATGGACTTCGCATTCGACGCGCGCACCGAGGAGCTCCGCGGCAGGCTGCTGGCCTTCATGGACGAGCACGTGTACCCCGCGGAGGCGGTCGCGGAGGAGCAGCGGGCCGCTCTGACCTCCCCCTGGGACACTCCGCCGGTCGTCGAGGAACTCAAGGCGGAAGCGCGGCGCCGGGGACTGTGGAACCTCTTCCTACCGGACAGGGAGTACGGCGCCGGGCTGACCAACCTCCAGTACGCGCCGCTCGCCGAGATCACCGGCCGCAGCCCCCAGCTCGCGCCCACGGCCCTGAACTGCGCGGCCCCGGACACCGGGAACATGGAGCTGCTCGCGCAGTTCGGCACCGAGGAGCAGCGGAAGCGGTGGCTGGAGCCGCTGCTGGCCGGTGACATCCGCTCGGCCTTCGCGATGACCGAGCCGGAGGTCGCCTCCTCGGACGCCACCAACATCGGGACGCGGATCGAGCGCGACGGCGCGGACTACGTCGTCACCGGCCGGAAGTGGTACATCTCCGGTGCCATGAGCCCCGCGTGCGAGATCTTCGTCGTCATGGGCAAGACCGACCCGGAGGGCGCGGACCCGCGCCGTCAGCAGTCGATGATCCTGGTCCCCCGGGACACCCCGGGGCTCACGGTCCGCCGCGCCATGCGGGTGTACGGCTACGAGGACCACTACCACGGCGGTCACGCCGAGGTCCTCTTCGACGGCGTCCGCGTCCCGGCCACGCACCTCGTCGGCGAGGAGGGCGGCGGCTTCGCGATCGCCCAGGCCCGGCTGGGGCCCGGCCGGATCCACCACTGCATGCGGCTGATCGGCATGGCCGAGCGGGCGATCGAGCTGATGTGCCGGCGAGCGGTGTCCCGTACCGCGTTCGGCGAGCCGCTGGCGCGTCAGGGCGTCGTCCAGGAGTGGATCGCCGACTCCCGGGTCGCGGTGGAGCAGCTGCGGCTGCTGGTGCTCAAGACCGCGTGGCTGATGGACACGGTCGGCAACCGCGGGGCGCACACCGAGATCCAGGCCATCAAGATCGCGACGCCGCGGACGGTGGCCGGCATCCTGGACAAGGCGGTGCAGCTGCACGGGGCGGCCGGGGTGAGCCAGGACTTCCCGCTGGCGGAGCTCTGGGCGGCGGCGCGGACGCTGCGGCTGGCGGACGGGCCGGACGAGGTGCACCAGCGGTCCTTGGCGCGGCGGGAGTTGCGGCGGTACGCGTAGGGGCGTGGGGGGCGGCCGCCCGTGCCGTCACGGGGGCCGAAGCCCCCGGGCCGCGGCCGAACGCCCGGGGGCCTTACGGCCGCAGCACCCTCAGCAGCATGTCCGCCAGGTGGTCCGCGACCTCGTGCGGGCCCAGCGCGCCTCCCGCGTGGTACCAGCTCCCCAGGTGGTGGACCGAGCCGAAGTGGTAGTCCACCACCAGGTCGGCCGGGGTGGCGGCGGTGAAGACGCCGCCGCGCTGGCCCTCCTCGACCAGGGCGCGGAAGCGTTCGTGGTAGCGGCGCCGCTCCGCCCGCACCTGGGCGAGCTTCTCGGGGCCGAGGTGGTGCATCGACCGGAAGAAGATCTTCGTGTCGTCGAGGTTCTCCAGGGTGGTGACGACGACGTCCGCGGCGGCGTCGCGCAGCCGCCGCTCCACGGGCGCGTCCGCCTCCGCGAAGGCGTCCAGCCGCTCCTGCTGGAGGCGCAGGACGCGCCCGTAGACCTCGTGCAGCAGGTCGTCCTTGGAGCCGAAGTAGTGGTAGAGGGCACCCTTGGTGACGCCCGCGGCCTCGACGATCTCCTGGACGGACGTGCGGTCGTAGCCCTGGTCGGCGAAGAGCCGGGTGGCGGCGGCCAGCAGCCGCTGCGGCACCGGTCTGCCGTCGCCGTCGGCCGCGCCGCCCGGCAACGGGGCGGTGTCCGCCGAGGTCATCTGCCCACCCCCTGGCCCGGCACTTCCTCCAGCCGGCGCTGGAGGTGGTTCATGCCGCGCAGCCAGCGGTCGGGGTCGGTGGCGCGCGCCGCGTAGTAGTCGGCGACCTCGGGGTGCGGCAGGATCAGGAAGCGGCCCGCCGCCATGCCCTCGAAGAGGGCGTCCGCGACCTGCGCGGGCTCGATCGCGGTGGGGACGAGCACCAGCTCGCCGGCGGCGCCCGTACCGCGCAGCATGTCCGTGCGCACGCCCTGCGGACAGATGGCGTGGACGTCGACACCGCAGTGGCGGTAGGTGAGCGAGAGCCACTCCGCGAAGGCGAGCGCGGCGTGCTTGGAGACGCTGTACGGGGCCGAGCCGAGCATGGTGAGCAGCCCGGCGGCGGAGACGGTGGCGACGAAGCGGCCGCTGCCGCGGTCCAGCCACTCGGGGAGCAGCTCGCGGGCGGCCCGGACGTGCGCCATGACGTTGACGTCCCAGGCGGCCTCCCACACGTCCTCGTCGGCCTCGGGGCCGCCGGCCGGGGCCACGCCGGCGTTGGCGCAGTAGATGTCGACCCGGCCGCCGAGGGCCTTGCGGGCGGCGGGGACGACACCGGAGGCGTCACCGGGGACGGCGATCGCGCCGATCTCCTCGGCCACCGCCTCGGCCTTGGCGACGTCCAGGTCGTTGACCACGACGCGGGCGCCCTCGGCGGCGAATCTGCGGGCGAGGGCGGCGCCGATGCCGCCTCCCGCTCCGGTGACCACGACTCCGGCGTCCCGCACTGTGCCCACGCTCGCTCCCTCGGCTCGGATCCGCTCCGACGGGCAGACTAACCAGTCGGTATGTACGAGCGGAAGGGTGCGGCCACCCCTCGGGACGGGCCTGGAGGCGCGCCCTCCGCAATGGTGCCGGTCAGCGCGCCGGCGGGCTAGCGTTCCTGTCCATGCCGCACTCTTCCGGGGGACGGCCCCCGCGCGCACGGCCGCTGACACGGCGCCAGGTCCTGACCACCGCGGCCGGCGGGGCGGTGGCGCTCCCGCCGGCGCCGGCCCGTGCGCTCCCCCGCCGGGCCCGGGTGCGGACGGGCTTCGACCGGCTGGCCGGGGAGGGGTTCGCCCGGCTCGCGGGGCGGCGCGTGGGCGTCGTCACCAACCCGACCGGGGTCACGGCCGGCCTCCGCCACATCGTCGACGTGCTGCACGAGGACGACCGGGTCGACCTCCGGGCCGTGTTCGGGCCGGAGCACGGCTTCCGGGGCACGGCGCAGGCCGGGGGCTCGGAGGGCTCGTACCGCGACCCGGCGACGGGGCTGCCGGTGCACGACACCTACGGGCGGGGCCCCCGGCAGCTCGCGGAGACCTTCGCCCGCGCCGGCGTGGACACGGTCGTCTTCGACATCCAGGACGTGGGGACCCGCTGCTACACCTACATCTGGACGCTCTACGACTGCATGGCCGCCGCCGCCCTCGCGGGTGTCCGCCTGATGGTCCTGGACCGGCCCAACCCCCTGACGGGGCGCGGGGCGTACGGGCCGGTGCTCGACCGCGCCCTGGCCTCGGGCGTGGGGCGGGAGCCCCTCGCGCTGATGCACGGCATGACCGTCGCCGAGCTGGCGCTGCTGTTCGACGGGGAGTACCTGGGCGGGGCCGTGCGGCCGGAGACGGTCCGGATGACGGGCTGGCGGCGCGGCGACTTCTTCGACGCGACCGGGCTGCCCTGGGTGCCGCCGAGCCCCAACATGCCCACCCCCGACACGGCGCTCGCCTACGCGGGCACCTGCCTGTTCGAGGGCACCAACCTCTCCGAGGGCCGCGGCACGACCCGCCCCTTCGAGCTGCTCGGCGCGGAGGGCATCGACCACCGGTGGGCGGAGGCGGCGAACGCCCTGGGACTGCCGGGGGTGCGGTTCCGGGAGGCGTACGCGGTGCCGGTGTTCTCGAAGTTCCAGGGGCGGACGATCGGGGGCGTCCAGCTCCATGTGTACGACCGCCGGGTGTACGACCCCGTACGGACGGGGGTGGGGCTGCTGGTGACGGCGAAGCGGGTGTGGGGCGGGTTCGGGTGGCGGGCGGACGGGTGGGTGGACCGGGTGGCGGGGACGGACTCGGTGCGGCGGGTGGTGTCGGCGGGGGGTTCTGTGGACGAGGTGGTGGGGGCGTGGGGTGGGGGGTTGGCGGGGTTCCGTGAGGTGCGGGGGCGGTATTTGCTGTACTGACGCGGTGCCGTGGTGCGGGCCGCTGCGCGGGGCCTTTCCCCAGCCCCGCCCCTTCCCGGAACCGGGGAGATCCCCGGGCCCCCGTTCCGCGCTTCGCGCGGTGTCCTCAAGCGCCGGACGGGCTGATTTTCAGCCTGTCCGGCGTTTGAGGCGGAGCCCCGGTATCGGGAAGGGGCGGGGTGGGGAACAAGCCCGCCGCAGGCGCACTCCGCCCGCCACCCCGACCCCGCCGGTAGGGCAGCCCCCACCCCCCGCCCGGGGGCCGATCGGATGGTCCCGCCGCCACCCTCACCGGCACCGTGGAAGGGCAGTCGACCCGTCCACCCACCCTCCGAAGGAGGGAACCATGGCATTCCCACGCCGCCCGGCTCTCCTGCTCGCCGCCCTGCTCACCCTGGGCTCACTGACCGCGGCCAACACCGCCACCGCCACCACGACCGACCCCGTCCCCGCCCTCACCCGGGCCGCCCACCCCCTCCGCACCACCGAGCCCAAGGGCCCGACCGGCGATCTCCGGCCGCTGGGGCGCATGATCGGTGACGCGAAGGTCGTCGGGCTCGGCGAGGCCACGCACAGCTCGCACGAGTTCTTCGCCAACAAGCACCGCGTCCTGCGCCACCTGGTGGAGGAGAAGGGGTTCACCGCCTTCGCCCTGGAGGCGAACTGGAGCTCCGGGCTGCGGATCGACGACTACGTCGTCCACGGCAAGGGCGACATCCGGAAGATCATGCGGGAGGAGTTCCAGGACGCGTACCGCCTGTGGAACACCCGCGAGTACCTGGACCTGATCGAGTGGATGCGCGCGTACAACGCACAGCACTCGCGGAAGGTCCACTTCGTGGGCAACGACGCGGCCTACGCGGGCCCGGAGCCCTTCGACCGGGTGACGGACTACGTCCGCGCACACCACCCGGCGCTGCTGCCCCGCCTCACCGAGCTGTACCGCGCGCAGCGGCCCGTCCCCGGGGTGAGCGTGGCCGACGCCATGAAGGGCATGCTCAAGCGCCCGCTCGGCGAGCGGCTGACCATGGCCGCCGACGCGCGCACCGCCCTCGATCTGCTGGCCGGGCAGCGGCCGGACGGCGACCGGCGGGAGTTCGAGCTCGCCGTGCAGCACGCGCGGGCGATCTCGCAGGTGGCCGGGATGTACGTCTTCGACCTCGACGACCCGAAGGGGGTCGCCGACTGCATGCGTTACCGCGACGAGGTGATGGCCGCCAACACCGCCTGGTGGCACGAGCGGACGGGCGCCAAGGTCCTGCTGTCGGCGCACAACGCCCACGTCTCGTACGTGACCGACGACCCGGGGAGCTACCCCAAGATGCAGGGCGCGTTCCTCCGGGACCGGCTGGGCCGCGGCTACGTCAACGTCCGGCTGACGTTCGACAACGGCTCGTTCAACGCGATGGACGACGCGGGGCGTACGCGGGTGGTGACGCTGGAGCCCGCGCCCCCCGGCAACAACGAGCACACCCTCGACCGGGTGCCGCACCGCGACTACGTCCTGGACATGCGCACCGCGCCCGCCCCGGCCCGGAAGTGGCTGGAAGAGGCCCGGCCCACGCGCAACATCGGCACGTCCTACCCCGAACCGGACCGCAAGACGGCGCTGGCGTCCTCGTACGACATCCTCGTCCACCTGCACCGCGTCCGGGCGGCCGAGCTGCTGGCCCCTTAGCCGCGCCCCTCCCCCACACGGAAGCGTGAACGGGGTGGGAGAAGGCTGGACAGGCCCCCTTGACAGCGGGACGATGCGCGCACAGCGGACCGCCTCAAGGGGGACTTGCCATGGCGGGCATGTGTGTGGAGCCGTACTGGGAGCTGACGTTCGACGCCGCCGGGGACGTCCGGCCGGGTGACCGTGACGCGCTGATACGCGAGGCCGCCGGCACGGGGCTGACCGATCTGGTGGTGTTCGCGCACGGCTGGAACAACGAGCGGTCGACGGCCACCAGGCTGTACGACCGCTTCTTCGCGCCGTTCCCGCGACTGCTCGGCGGGGGCGGCGCGGCGGACGGGGCGCGGGTGGGCTACGCGGGGGTGTTCTGGCCGTCGATGCACTTCGCCGACGAGCCGGTCCCGGACTTCCCGGAGCACCGGGTGGCGGCCGTGTGCCCGCCCGCGCTCGACCCGGCCACCCGGCGGGCGCTGATCGAGGTCCTGCCCTGCGAGGAGGCGGTGGCCGACCGGCTGGCGGAGCTGCTGGCGCGCAGGCCGGAGGACCGGGCGTCCCTGGACGAGTTCGTGGCGCTCGCCCGCGGACTGGCGGTGCCGGGGCCGTCCGGCGTGGCGGCCGCGCGGGGCGGCCGGGACGCGGACGACCTCGGGGACGCCGTGCCCGCCATGCTCACCGACGACGCCCGGCGGGTGTGCGAGAGCTTCACGGCGGCCCTGGCGAGCGTGGGCGCCGTGCCGCCCGAGCTGTTCGGCGGCGGGCTGAAGAAGCTCTGGCACGGCGCCTACGAACTGCTCCGCCAGACCTCGTACTACACGATGAAGCGGCGCGCCGGGACGGTCGGCCAGGTGGGTCTGGGCCCCCTGCTCGGGGAGCTCGCCCGGTCCGCCCCCGGCCTGCGGGTGCATCTGGCGGGGCACAGCTTCGGCGCGCGCCTGGTGTCGTTCGCGCTGCGCGGGCTGCCGGCGGAGGCGGCGTGCGTCGCCTCGCTCACCCTGCTCCAGGGCGCCTTCTCGCACTACGCGTTCGCGCCCCGGCTGCCGTTCGCCTCGGACCGCGGCGGCGCGCTGGGCGGCCTGCACCGCAGGGTGCGGGGCCCGGTGGTGTGCTGTCACTCGCGCCACGACACGGCGCTGGGCGTGCTCTATCCGCTCGCGTCCCGGGTGTCCGGGGACGACGGCTCGCTGCTGGGTCTGGACGGTGCGCGGTGGGGTGCGATCGGGCACGGCGGCATCCAGGCGGTCGGCGGCTGCGCGCGGCTCTCGCTGCGGGAGGCGCTGAGCGGCGGGCTGCCGGCCGACGGCTGTGTGAACGTCGACGCGTCGGCGGTGGTCTCGCGCGGCGGGCCGCCGTCGGGCGCGCACAGCGACATCTGCCACACGGAACTGGCGCGGGTCGTCCTGCTGGCGGGGCGGATCGTCCGCTGACCGAAGCCCGCCGGTGTGTGCGACCTCTCCACATCTGTGCGCGACTTCGGGGTAGCAGAGCGGAGGCGGCCGCGTAGCGCGCCGACGGGATCCGGCCATGAGGGATCCGAATCGCGACGCGTTACGTCCCTTCCATGTCGATCCGTGTCCGCGCAGTCGGAGGTGGGATGCAGTGGCAGGTTTCAGAGCACTCGCACGAGAGGTGCGCAATCCACGGAACACCATCGCCTTGCGGCGGACCTCCCTGCGCAAGTGCCTCGAACGCTTCGCGCCGTACGGGCACCGGGCCACCTGGCACCACCTGTGCGCCCTGGCGGGGCTCGCCCCCGACGACCGGGCCCCCGACCCGGCCCTGCTGATCGCCGCGCTGACGGAGCTGGAGGAGGCCCGCGCGGTCTGGCTGGCGTACGAGGCGTCCTTCGCCGACCGCCGCAAGCGCGAGAAGCACGACGGCATCCGGCAGCCCAGCGCCCTGGACGACTGGCACCGCAACACCTGGGGCGGCTGTGACATCGTGCCCTGCGTGAGCCCCACGGTCTTCCCGGCCCCGCGGCTGGCCGACGTCCTGCGCCGGGTGATCGCCGCGATGGAGGCGGGCCCCGGTGACGCCTGCCCGGTGTGCTCGCAGGAGCGGCTCGAATGGCGCTGCGATCTGGAGCGGTACCCGATGGAGGGCCCCGTCTGCGCGGACTGCGGCATCGTGGTGCCGGTGCCCGTGCTCTCCTCCGGGGCGCTGGTCGCGGCCCGCCGCCGCGCGTTCGCCGACCGGTACGCGGCCGTGTGAACCGGCCGCCGGTGAGACGGCCGGCCGCCACCGGGAGGGTAGTGACCGCCGCCCGGTCGTGGTGCGAGGATGCCCGCGCACGGCGACATCGGGCGACGAGAAGGCGGACGGCATGACGCAGCTGCACGATCTGACCGCGTTGGAGCAAGGGGAGGCGGTGCGGGCGGGGAAGATCTCCCCCGTCGAGCTGACCGAGCACTATCTGGACCGGGTGGAGCGGCTGGACGCCACCGTGGGGGCGTTCGTCACCGTCACCCCCGAGATCGCCCGCAAGCAGGCGGCCGACGCCGAGAGCGAGGCGGCGGCCGCCCGCCGGGAGGGGCGGCCGCTGCCCCCGCTGCACGGGGTGCCGGTGCCGGTGAAGGACCTCAACTACGTGGCCGGGGTGCGGTGCACGATGGGGTCGGCGACGCTGGCCGATCACGTGCCGGCCGTGGACGACCACGTGGTGCGGCGCCTGCGAGAAGCAGGAACGATCCTGCTCGGCAAGACCAACACCCCGGAGTTCGGGCTGCCCCCGCACACGGAGAACGACATCGCGCCGCCCGCCCGTACGCCCTGGGACCTCGGCCGGTCGGCGGGCGGTTCGAGCGGCGGGGCGGCGGCCGCGGTCGCGGCGGGTCTCGCGCCGCTCGCGCACGCCAGCGACGGCGGCGGCTCCATCCGCATACCCGCGTCGGCCTGCGGGCTGTTCGGCATCAAGCCCAGCCGGGGCAGGGTGAGTTCGGGGCCGGTCCTGCACGATGTCACCGGGCTCGCCACCTCCGGCCCGCTGGCCCGTACGGTCGCGGACGCGGCCGCGCTCCTCGACGTCTTCGCGGGGACGGAACCCGGCGATCCGTACACCGCGCCCTCGCTGCCGCCGGGCGAGACGTTCGCGGCCGCGGCGCGGCGCGCCCCCGGCAGACTGCGGGTGGCCGTCTTCACCCGGCCGCCGGTGCCGGGGGTCGAGGCGCACCCCGAGTGCGTCCGGGCCGCGGAGGAGACGGCCGGGCTGCTGCGGGAGCTCGGCCACACGGTCGAGGAGGTGGCGCTGCCGGACGATCCGGCCCTGGGCGAGGCGTTCACGCGCGTCTGGGAGATCGTGGCCGCGATACGGCCGGTGCCGGAGGGGCGCGAGGAGCTGCTGACGCCCTTCACCCGGCTGCTGCGGGAGCGGGGCGGCCGGGTCGGCGGCGCGGAGTTCGCCACCGCCATGTACCGGCTGCGGGCCGTGGGCCAGCTGATCGCCGACGTGCTCCAGGCGCCCGGCGCCGGTTACGACGTGCTGCTGTCCCCGACGCTGGCGACCCCGCCGCTGCCGGTGGGGGGCTTGCGCGACGACGCGGACCCGGCGGCGGAGTTCGCCGCGCTGCTGCCGTTCACGCCGTTCACGCCGCTCTGCAACGCGACCGGGCAGCCGGCGGTGAGCGTGCCGTCGCACTGGACCGAGGAGGGGCTGCCGATCGGGGTCATGCTGGCCGGCCGGTACGGCGCGGAGACGACGCTGATCTCGCTGTCGGCACAGCTGGAGGAGGCCAGGCCCTGGGCGGGCCGCCATCCCGGGATGTGGTGACGCGGCGGCCCCGGGATGTCGTGACCCGGCGGGGCCGCCCGGGTGCGCCGCTCAGACGCGGCGCTCGACCAGCAGCCGCGAGCCGCTGCCGAACTGACCGATGCGGTCGTCCGGGTTGGACAGCACACAGCTCTCCAGCGACAGGCAGCCGCAGCCGATGCAGCCGTCCAGGTGGTCCCGCAGCCGTCCCAGCTGCTGGATACGGGCGTCCAGTTCGCCCCGCCAGGCCTCGGAGAGCCGCGCCCAGTCCTCGTGGTTGGGCGTGCGCTCGTCGGGCAGCTCGGCGAGCGCCTCCCGGATGGTCGCGAGCGGGATGCCGACCCGCTGCGCGGCCCGGATGAAGGCGACCCGGCGCAGGGTGTCGCGGTCGAAGCGGCGCTGGTTGCCGGCCGTGCGACGGCTGCTGATCAGGCCCTTCGACTCGTAGAAGTGCAGTGCGGAGACGGCCGCGCCGCTGCGCGCGGACAGCTGGCCGACGGTGAGTTCCTGGACATCGATCGAAATCTGCGGCACGTCACGACCTTACGTCAGGGCGTGCGGTGGCCGACCATGCGCAGGACCAGGTCGGCGTAGAGCTCGCCCACCTCGTCCGGGGTGCGCTTGCCCTCCGCGTTGAACCAGCGGGCGACGTCGATGCACAGGGAGACGACGGCGAGGGTGGTACCGGGCACGTCCGGCACGGCGAAGTCGCCGGAGGCGACGCCGTCCTCGATGACGCCCCGGATCTCGGCGTCCGTCTCGCGCCGCAGCCCGACGATCTCGGCGTAGTGCTCCTCGCCGAGCGCCCCGAGCTCGTACTGCACGACGCGGGCGGTGGTGTGGTGCTCCGCGTGCCAGCGGACGAAGGCCCGCACGGCGTCGGCGAGGCGGGTGGCGGGGCCGGTGCCGGGGCGCTGGGCGCGCCGGAGCAGGTCGAGGGCGGCCCGGTGGCCGACGATGCTGATCCGGTAGAGGAGGTCCTCTTTGGTCCGGTAGTGGATGTAGAGCGCGGCGGGGCTCATACCGGCCCGGCCGGCGATGTCCCGGGTGGTGGTGGCGTGGTAGCCGCGCTCGGCGAAGGCCGCGACGGCGGCGGTCACCAGCCGTCGCGCGGCGTCCGGTGTGACGTCGGCCCACTCCTCGGTACGCTTCGGCTCCGCGCCCATTCCACGCCCCGCTCTTCCGGCCCCGCCACGGGCCCTCCGCCCGCGGGACGAACACCATACCCCGACCTGAGCAAGCGCTTAGGCGCCAGGACCCGGCCGGGCCGGGCGGGCGGCGCGCGTACGCCCCCGTCGGCGCGGGCATGCATACGGGACGGGCCCGCGGCGGGGCGGTGCGGCGGGCGGGGGAAGCGGAACGGGGAGGCTCGATGTCCGACGGCGGCCGGCACCCCGCTTCCCGCGCGCTGCCGTTCGCGGCTGCCGCGCTCACCGCGACCGTGGCGCTGTACATGGCGCTGGTCGCGTTCGGCAACATCACGGACTTCGGCACGAACCAGGAGTTCGTCCGGCACGTCCTGGCGATGGACACGACGTTCCAGGACGACGACCTGATGTGGCGGGCGGTCACCGACCGCGGGCTCCAGGACGCCGCCTACATCGCCATCATCGTGTGGGAGACGCTCACCGCGCTGGCGCTGCTCGCGGGGACGGCCCTGTGGGTGCGCGGGCTGGTCACGCGCGGGGGCCGGCGCCGCGGCTTCGGGGCGGCGCGGCGGGTCGGCACGCTGGGGCTGGTGATGGTGCTGCTGCTGTTCGGGATGGGGTTCCTCGCCATCGGCGGCGAGTGGTTCGCGATGTGGCAGTCCGCGAAGTGGAACGGCCTGGCGGCCGCCGCGCGCAACGTCACGCTGGGCGGCTTCGCGCTCGTCGTGATCCATCTGCCCCTCCCGGAGGGCCGGTCCGGCCCGGACCGCTGAGCGGCGCTCTCGGCGACCGGGCCGGAGCCGTCAGGGCTGCGGGAAGACCACCAGGGAGCGCCCGCCGCGCCCCGCGAGCATCGCGTCGAACGCCGCCGGGACGCCGTCGAGCCCGATGCGGTCCGTCACCAGCGCGGAGAGGTCGAAACGCCCGGCGCGCACATGCCCGGCGATCACGGGGAGGTCCTTCGCCGGGTCGCTGTTGCCGTAGACGCAGCCCGCTAGCGTACGCCCGAAGTGGAACAGCTCCAGGGCGGAGAAGACGACCCGCTGGTCCTGGCCGCCGATGCCGACGACGGTGGTGCGCCCGCCGCGGCGCGTGGACGACCACGCCGTACGGATCGTCTCCGCGCGGCCGACGCACTCGATCGCCACGTCCGCGCCGTGGCCGCCGGTGAGCCTGCGGACGGTCTTCGCGGTGTCGCCGTCGGCGCCCGCGACGACGAAGTCCGGTGGCCCCGGCGGCACGGGCCAGCGCCTCCTTCTCCGGCGAGACGTCGACGGCGACGATCGCCCCGGCGCCCGCGATACGCGCCGCCTGGAGGGTGGCGAGCCCGACGCCGCCGACGCCGTACACGGCGACGGTCTCGCCGGAGCGGACCCGGGCGCTGTGGTGCACGGCGCCGTAGCCCGTGAGCACGGCGCACCCGAGCAGCGCCGCCTCGGCGAGCGGCACCCCGTCCGGCAGGGGCAGCACGGCGTTCGCCCGGACGACGGTCTCCTCGGCGAAGACCGCGGTGCCCAGCGCCGGGTGGAGCGGGGTGCCGTCGGCGGCGAGCGTGGCGTACGGGGTCGTGGTGGCCCCGGCCGCGTCGGCGCACAGCCAGGGCTCCCCGAGCCCGCAGAAGTGGCAGGCGCCGCAGGAGGGTGCCCAGTTGAGGATCACCCGGTCGCCGGGCGCCACATGGCCGACGCCCTCGCCGACGGCGGTCACGGTGCCCGCGCCCTCGTGGCCGAGGACGGCCGGTACGGGCTGCCGCAGCGTGCCGTTCGACAGCGAGAGGTCGGAGTGGCACACCCCGGCGGCGGCGAGGGCGATCCGCACCTGGCCGGGGCCGGGCGCGGGCAGGTCGATCTCGGCCGTCCGCGGGGGCTCGCCCACGGCGGTCAGTACGACGGCGCGGACCATGTCGGTCCCTTCTCCTGCGGGGTCGGGGGCACCATCGGCGTCGGGACCGACGGAGGACGTCGGGGAACCGTCAGAACTGGAGCGACTTGGTGTGCAGGTACTCCGCCAGGCCGTGCGGGCCCAGCTCGCGGCCGACACCCGACCGCTTGTGGCCGCCGAAGGGCGCGAGGAGGTTGAAGCCGCCGCCGTTGATGTCGACCTGGCCGGTGTCCATGCGGCGGGCGAAGGCCGCGGCCGTGGCCTCGTCGGCGGCCCAGACGGCGCCGCCCAGCCCGTAGTCGGAGTCGTTGGCGATGCGGGCGGCCTCGTCCTCGTCGGTGTACTTGATGAAGGTGAGGACCGGGCCGAAGATCTCCTCCCGGGCGATCGTCATCTCCGGGGTGACGTCGGCGAAGACGGTCGGGCGGACGAAGTAGCCCTTGTCGAGGCCCTCGGGGGCCTCGGAGCCGCCGGTGGCGAGCCGCGCGCCCTCCGCGACGCCCTTGTCGATGTAGTCGCGGACGCGGGCGTGCTGCCGGGCGTTGACCACCGGGCCGAGGCGGACCTCGGGGTCGGCCGGGTCGCCGGGGACGTATGCCCCGACGGCGGCGACCGCGAGGGCGACGGCCTCCTCGTACCGGTCCGCGTGGACGAGCGTGCGCGTCAGGGCGTTGCAGGACTGCCCGGTGTTGCGGCAGACGTCGGCGACGTTGGCGGTGACGGCCTTCTCCAGGTCGGCGCCGGGGAGGATGACGTTCGCGGACTTGCCGCCCAGTTCGAGCGCGACGCGCTTGACGGCGCCACCGGCGATCGCGCCGATCCGCCTGCCGACGGCGGTCGAGCCGGTGAAGGAGACCAGGTCGACGCCGGGGTGCTCGGCGAGCGCCTGGCCGGCGACCGGGCCGAGGCCGGTGACGAGGTTGAAGACGCCCGCCGGGAGGCCCGCGGCGTGCACGCACTCCGCGAACAGCCGCGCGGTGAGCGGGGTGTCCTCGGCGGGCTTGAGGACGAGGGTGCAGCCCGCGGCGAGCGCCGGGGCGACCTTGGCGACGATCTGGTGGAGCGGGTAGTTCCAGGGGGTGATGGCACCGACGACCCCGACCGGCACGTGCAGCACCGTCGAATTGCCGATCCGCTCCTCGAAGGGGTGGGTGGCGGCGAGCTCCGCGTACGAGCCGGCGACGGCGATCGGCAGGCCGGTGTGGACGCGGCGGGCGAAACCGGCGGGCGAGCCGAGTTCGGCCGTGACGGTGGCCGCGATCTCGTCCGCGCGGGCCTCCAGGGCGTCGCGCAGCGCGGTCAGGTGCTCGGCCCGCCGCGCGGGCGGGGTGGCGGACCAGCCGGGCAGCGCGGCGCGGGCGGCGCGCACGGCGGCGTCGACGTCCTCCGCGGTGCCGGCCGGTACGGTACCGATGACCTGCTCGTCGGCCGGGTTCACGACCTCGATCGTGCCGGTGCCGGCGGCGGGCCGCCAGGCTCCGTCGATGTACATGCCGTCGTGCGCGCTCACTGGCCATCTCCTTGCGGTGTCGGTCTCCCGGAGCCCCGTGACGGACCCCGAACCCCCGTGCCGTCTCAACCTAATGGGGATGACCGGGACACACCAGAGGCATCCGTTCCGGTACGGCCGGTAACAGGTCGGCGCCGACGCGCGGCCCGCCGGCGCTGATCCATTGACGCGCCCGGCGCGGAATCCTACGGTCTCCCATAGGAATCCATCGGCGCTGGGAGCACGCGATGAGCGACACGGGCAACGGACACGCGCGGACGCCGGCCGGGGAGCCGGCGTATCTGTCCGGGTTCGGCAACGAGCACAGCAGCGAGGCGGTACCCGGCGCGCTTCCGGAAGGCCGGAACTCGCCGCAGCGGGCCCCGCTCGGGCTCTACGCGGAGCAGCTGAGCGGCACCGCCTTCACCGAGCCCCGGCGGAACAACCGGCGGTCGTGGCTCTACCGGATCCGGCCCTCCGCCGCCCACCCGCCCTTCACCCGGACCGGCAACGGCGCCCTCGGCGGCGCGCCCTTCGCCGACGCCGTGCCCGACCCCAACCGGCTGCGCTGGGACCCGCTGCCCGAGCCCGCCGAGGGCACCGACTTCGTCAGCGGCCTGTGGACCCTGGGCGGCAACGGCGACGTCACCCAGCGCGCGGGCATGGCCGTGCACCTCTACACCGCCAACGCCTCGATGACGGACCGGGTGTTCAGCGACTCCGACGGCGAGCTGCTGATCGTCCCCGAGCACGGCGCGCTGCTGCTGCGCACCGAGTTCGGGCTGCTGCGCGCCGCGCCGGGCGAGGTGGCGCTGATCCCGCGCGGGGTGCGGTTCCGGGTGGAGCTGCCGGACGGCACCGCGCGCGGCTACGTCTGCGAGAACTACGGCCAGCCCTTCGTCCTCCCCGACCTCGGGCCGATCGGCGCCAACGGCCTGGCCAACGCCCGGGACTTCCGCGCGCCGGTCGCGGCCTACGAGGACGTGGAGCGCCCGGTCGAGGTGGTCAACAAGTTCTGCGGGAACCTCTGGGCCGCCACCTACGACCACTCGCCGCTGGACGTCGTCGCCTGGCACGGCAACCTCGTGCCGTACGTCTACGACCTGCGCCGCTTCAACGTCATCGGCTCGATCAGCTACGACCACCCGGACCCGTCCATCTTCACCGTGCTCACCTCGCCCTCGGACACCCCGGGGCTGGCCGGCGTCGACTTCGTGGTTTTCGCGCCGCGCTGGCTGGTGGGCGAGGACACCTTCCGGCCGCCGTACTTCCACCGGAACGTGATGAGCGAGTACATGGGCCTGATCGAGGGCGCGTACGACGCCAAGGCCGCCGGCAAGGGGGGCTTCGTCCCCGGCGGCGGCTCGCTGCACAACATGATGTCCGCGCACGGCCCCGACCGGGAGACCTTCGACAAGGCGAGCGCGGCCGAGCTGAAGCCGCACAAGGTGGACGACGGCCTCGCCTTCATGTTCGAGACGCGCTGGCCGATCACCGTGACGGAGCAGGCCCGGACCGCCCGCCACCTCCAGGCGCGTTACGACGCGGTGTGGCAGGGTCTGGAACGCCATTTCCGCCAGTGAGGGAGTTTCCGTGACCACCTTCGCCCCCGACTCCCTCGCCCTCAACCGCAAGCTGCCGCTGTGGTACCAGGTGTCGCAGTCGCTGCGCGCCTCCATACTCGGGCGCCGTGCCGGCGACCCCTTGCGGCTGCCCACCGAGGACGCCCTCGCCGCGCACTACGGCGTCAGCGTCCTGACCATGCGGCAGGCGCTCAAGGAACTGGAGGCGGAGGGGCTGATCAGCCGGCACCGGCGGCGCGGCACGTTCATCGAGCCGAGCGCCCGGCGGGGCTCGCCCGTGCGGCTGCTCGGCTCGGTGGACACCATCGTGGCCCAGCAGTCCGGCGAGCGCACGGAGGTGCTGGAGCACGGCCCGGAGAAGATCCCGGCGGAGCTGGCCGAGCACTTCCCGGACCTGGAGGAGGCGGTGTCCTACCGGCGGCTGCGCTGCGACGAGTCGACGGGCGAGCCGACGAACTGGGCGGAGAACCTCGTACGCCCCGAGCTCGCCGCCCGCATCGACCTCGCGGACCTCACCCGCTGGCCGATGACGAAGGTGCTGCGCGACGCCGTGGGCGTGACGATCAGCCGCATCACGGACACGGTGGAGGCGAGGCTGGCGGACCCGGAGACGGCCAAGCTGCTCCAGGTGCCGCTGCTCAGCCCGATCCTGCACTACACGGGCGTCACCTACGACGACCGCGGCCGGGCCGTCGACGTCGCCCGGATCCGCTACCGGGGCGACCGCTTCTCGTTCACGGTCACGCTGGACGCGCACTGAGGGCTCCGCCCCGGGGCGCACCGGTCGGGGGTCGTGATGGGCGGCGGCGCGGACGGGGTCACGGTGGCGCGGGATTCCGCGCCGGGACCGGTCCCGGGCCGGGGGTTCGCGGCGGGCATCACCGTGCCGGGCGGCGACAGGGGGCGTCCCCGTGGCGCCGGATCGGCCCCGGCGGTCGGGGGCCGTCATCACGGACCGACCCCCGGGCCACCGGACTCGCGGCGGGCATCACCGCGCCCACCGAACCCCCACCCGACGACCAAGTGCCGGCATCAGGGCCCGACCCGGGGCCGCACGCCAGGCGGCGGCGCGGAGGGCGTCACCGTGGCGCCGGACTCCGCGCCGACGCCTGGGCCACCAGGCTCACCGCGGGCATCACCGCACCCGCCGAACCCCCACCGATGACCAGGTGACGGCCTCAAGGGCCGGATCCCGGTCGCCGCGCTCGCGCCGGGCCGCGGCGTCCGCCGCTACGATGCCTCCGGCGACCGTGCGGCACCCGGCCGGAGTCCGCACCGGAACCATCACGAGAGTGCGCACAGGACAGTGAGGGACAAGCCTCGTGACCGCGACCCAGGACCCCGACGCGCCCCTGCTCGCCGATCTCATGCCGTGGTCGGTGGCCCCCTTGCGGGCGGGTCGGGCGTGGGTGCTGGCGCCCGACGCCGCGTCGCTGCGGGCCCGTTGGGCGGCGCTCGCGGCGGCGCCGGACGAGGCCGCGCGCACCGCGCTCTTCCGGCCGACCCGGGCCCGCGACCCGCGCAGCGCGGTCGCCCAGCTGCCCGGCCAGGCCACGCCCACCGGCCGCCTGGCGCGGGGCCCCGGGCCGTGCCCGGAGCCGGTGCGGGTCGCCCACGGCCCGTACGACCGGCAGTGGCTGCTGCCCGACCACCGGCTCCTCGACGCGGCGCGGCCGGAGCTGTGGCGGGTCACCGGCACGGCCGACGCGACCGGCACCGGTGACGGCACCGGACAGATCCACCTCCTGGAGCCGGCGCCGGGCACGGACGGCCCCGCGTTCTCGGCGCTGCTGCCGGACGGCCACTCCCCCGGCGGCCGGCCCGGCCGGATCCGCCCGCTCCACCGCCGCCCCGGCGGCACCGAGCCCAATCTCGCGCCCGGTCTCCTGAGCCACCTGTCCGCCCGGCTCGGCCGGGCCGTCTCCGCCGAGGACTTCCTGGCCTGGACCGCGACCGCCGCCACGCCCACGCGCGCCGGGCTCACCGTGCCGCTCACCGCCTCGCCCGAGCGGTGGGACGCGGGGGTCGCGCACGGCCGCCGCGCGCTGTGGCTGCACACCTACGGCGCGCGGTGCGCCCCCACGCCCGGCGAGCGCCCGCGCATGCCGGGCGGCAGACGCCCGTACGTCCGGGCGGCCCTGCCCACCGCCGGGCTGCCCGGCCGGCTGTCGTACGAACCGGCCGAGGAGACCCTGTGCCTGGGGGACGGCCGGATCGCGCCCGTACCGGAGGCGGCCTGGGAGGCACGGGCGGGCGGGGTGCGGGTGCTGGAGGACTGGTTCACCGCCCGGACCGCGGGGCCGGCCGAGCCCGGCACGCTGGAGGCGCTGCGGCCTTCGGTCTGGCAGCGGGAGTGGACGTCGGAGCTGCTGGAACTGATCACGGTGCTGTCGCTGCTGGCCGAACTCCGCGCGGAGGCGCCGGAGCCGCCGGAGGGACCACGGGTGGGGGCGGCCGAGCTCGCGCGGGCCGGCGTCCTGCCACCCCCGCCGTCCTCGCGTCGCCCCGCGTCCGTGCTGGACCACCAGGAAGAGGGCCCGGAGGGCCAGTTCGCCCTCCTGTGACCGGAGTTCCGGCCGGGGCCCGGGCCTTCCGGCGGTCCGGACCACAGCGCGGCGGACGCCGACGCGGGGGTCCGGGGACCTCCCCGGTATCGGGCAGGGGCGGGTAGGGGAAAGGCCCCGCCCGCCTACCCCCCGCGCCGGCTCTCCGCCTCGAACCCGTCCAGGATCCGGTCGATCGCCCGCGCGAACACCTCGTCCAGATCGATCACCCCCGGCCCCGACGTCAGCGTCCGCGCCATCCGCGGATACTCCCCCTCCGACAGCACCCGCATCAGATAGGCCGCCCGCACGGCCTCCTCCTCCCCCGGCGGGTACGGGGAGTTGCGGGCCCGTTCCGCCGTCGACAGCTCATTGGAGACGTAGGTGGTGATGACGCCGTTGAGCATGGCGAGCAGTTCCACCTTCGTACCGCTCTCGACGTCCAGCGGTTCCATCACCCACAGCGCGTACTCGAAATAGCGCAGGGCGTTCGGGCTGAAGCCGTAGACGGGCGACATCAGCCGGGGCACCCAGGGATGGCGGTGCATCAGGGCGCGCGTCTGCCCGGCGAGCGCCTTCAGGTCGGCGCGCCAGTCGCCCGACGGCTCCCGCGAGAGGTCGTAGTCGGCGACGACCGCGTCGACCATCAGCTCGTAGAGCTCGTCCTTGCGCGGCACGTAGTTGTACAGCGACATCGTGCCGCAGCCGATCTCGGCGGCGACCCGCCGCATGGAGACGCCGTCGAGCCCCTCCGCGTCGGCGACGCGCACGGCCGCCGCCGCGATCTCGGCGCGGGTGTGCGCGGGGCGCGGACCGCGGCCGGCCCTTTCGGGGCGCGCCCAGATCACCTCGGGGCGGGCCGTTCGGCCGCTGGCTGCCATGAATCATCACCTCGCCCACCATCCTAGTTACGTACGGCGTACGTAGTGGAGTATGGTCGCGCCATGACTACGTACGCTGTACTTAGTGAAGGTCTGGAGAAGCGTTTCGCCGGTGTCCACGCGCTGCGTGGCCTCGATCTGGCCGTGCCGGAGGGCACCGTGTGCGGCCTGCTCGGGCCCAACGGCGCGGGCAAGACGACGGCCGTCCGCCTCCTGACGACGCTCCTCACTCCCGACGCGGGCACCGCGCGGGTCGCCGGGCACGACGTCGCGCGGGAGCCGGCCGAGGTCCGCCGCGCGATCGGCGTCACCGGCCAGGCCACCTCGGTGGACACCGATCTGACGGGCCGCGAGAACCTGCGGCTGTTCGCCCGGCTGCACCGGCTGCGGGGCGACACCGCGCGCGCCCGCGCCGAGGTGCTGCTGGACCGGTTCGGCCTCGGCGCGGCCGCGGACCGCCCGGCCCGCACCTACTCCGGCGGCATGCGCCGCCGCCTCGACCTCGCCGCGAGCCTGCTCACCCGGCCCCGGGTGCTCTTCCTCGACGAGCCGACCACGGGCCTCGACCCCGCCAGCCGGAACGCGATCTGGGAGGTGGTCCGCGAGCTGACGCTCTCCGGCACCACCGTGCTGCTGACCACGCAGTACCTGGAGGAGGCGGACCAACTCGCCGACGACGTCGTGCTGATCGACCACGGCCGGGGCACCGCGCGCGGTACCCCCGACGCGCTGAAGGCGGAGATCGGCGCCTACGCGGAGGTGGTCGTCGCCGAGGACGCCGCGCTGCCGGGGGCCGCGGTGGTCCTGGACCGGCTCACCGGCAACCGCCCGGCCCTGGACACCGGCCGCCGCACCGCGGGCGCGGCGACCGCGGACGCCTCGCTCACCCTGCCGCGCCTGGTGCGCGAGCTCGACGCGGCGGGCGTGCCCATCGTGGACGCCGCGCTGCGCCGGCCCACCCTGGACGAGGTCTTCCTGCGCCTCACCGCCGGCACGAAGACCGGCACCGGTACCGACACCGACACCGAGGGGATCGCCGCATGACCGCCTTCGCCCTGTCCGACAGCCGGGCCATGCTCGGCCGCAACCTCCGGCGGATGCGCCACGCGCCCGGACTGTTCGTCATCACCATGACGATGCCCGTGACCATGCTGCTGTTCTTCGGCTACGTCTTCGGCAGCGCGATGGTGGTGGCCGACGGCGGCGGCTACCGGGCCTATCTGGTGCCGGGCCTGCTCGTGGCGACCGCCGTGAACGGCGTCATGACCGCGATGCTGGCCTCCGCCCAGGACTACCAGCGGGGCGTGATGGACCGTTTCCGCACACTGCCGATGAGCCGCTTCGCGATCCCGGCCGGACAGACCGCCTCCGACGTCCTGCTCGCGGCGCTCGGCCTGGTGCCACTGGTGCTGTGCGGGCTGGCGATCGGCTGGCGGATCGAGGGCGGGCCGGCCGCCGCGGTGGGCGCCTTCGCGCTGCTGCTGCTCTTCCGGCTGGCCACGGCGTGGACGGGGCACTACCTCGGGCTGCTGGTGGGCACCGAGGAGGCGGCGGGCCAGCTGGGCGCGGCCACCTTCATGCTGCCGCTGCTGTCGAACGCGTACGTGCCGACCGACGGGATGCCGGGGTGGCTGCGGACGGTGGCGGAATGGAACCCGATCAGCGCGGTCGTCACCGCCTGCCGGGACCTCTTCGGCAACGGCGGCCCGGCCGCGGACGCCTCCTGGCCGGTCGCCCATCCCGTCCTGGCGTCGGTCGGGTGGTGCGTCCTGCTGCTGGCGGTGTTCGTGCCGCTCACCGTCCGGCGGTACGGGCGCGACTCGGCCTGACGGCACGTCGACGGGGATCCGGACGGCGAGCGGCGGGGATGCCTCGGGGCGGGCGGGCGGCAGCGCCGTGCGACCGCCCCCGGGGAGTGGGTGCGCGGCCGACGGCGCCGGGCCGGGTCGGTGCGGCGGGCTCCGCGATCCGGGTCGGGGTCCGGGTCAGCCGTGGTTGCCGAACAGCGAGCGGCGCAGCCGTCTCAAGGGGGCGAAGAGCGAGACCTTGGCGGTCCTGCCCTGCTCGGCACGCTTGTGGTCACGCGAGGTCAGCTCACGCATGAGCAGGGTCGCGCCCTCGGCCTCCCGCTGCGGGACGGCAGGGCCGCCCAGCACCGCGAGATGGCGGTCGAGCCGCGCGCTCGAGGCGCTGCTTTTGCAGTTGATGGCGGGCACTCGTGCCCGCCCGCGCATTGCTATCTGATCCATCGAAGTCTCCCCACCCGTACGAGGCACCCGGCCCAGGCAGGGTAACCCTACCGCCCCTTTCCGTCACCCACGCATCGGCGGTGCGGATTCACCGTTACGTCAAGGGCGTTGACGAACCTGGCGTGAACCTGCCGTCACTGTGGGCGAGTTGAACCGGGGCGGAATATACGGATCCGGGGGCGATCACGCTCCGTTGCGGTACATTCACCCGGAATCGCTCTCTTACGGGAGGGAGCCCGGCGATGAGCGGGGATTCCGGGGTTTCCGGTGCGGGCCGGGGCGCCCGGCTGGTGGCGGGCCGTTACCGGCTCGTGGACCGGCTGGGGCACGGCGGCATGGGCGTGGTGTGGCGGGCCCGTGACGAGCTGCTGGACCGCGAGGTGGCCGTGAAGGAGGTCCGCGCGCCGGCCGCCCTGCTGGAGCACGAGGTGGGCCTCCTCTACGCGCGACTGGAGCGCGAGGGGCGCGCGGCGGCGCGGATCGCGCACCCCAATGTCGTCACCGTCCATGACGTGGCGACCGAGGACGGCCGCCCCTGGATCGCGATGGAGCTGGTCCGCGGCCTGTCGCTGGCCGATGTCCTGGAGGCTGAGGGGCAGCTCGCACCGGCGCGCGCGGCGCACATCGGCGCGGAGGTCCTGGCCGCGCTCCGAGCCGCTCACGGGGTGGGCGTGTTGCACCGCGACGTGAAGCCCGGCAACGTCCTCGTCGCGAACGACGGCCGGGTGGTCCTCACCGACTTCGGCATCGCGACGGTCCAGGGGAACACGGCGCTGACCCGGACCGGCGAGCTGGTGGGCTCCCCCGAGTACCTCGCGCCGGAGCGCGCGCTGGGGCGTCCGCCGGGGACCGCCTCGGACCTCTGGTCGCTCGGGGTGACGCTGTACGCGGCGGTGGAGGGCTTCTCCCCGTTCCGCCAGGACACCCCGCTGAGCACGATGCGGGCCGTGGTGGACCAGGCGTTCCCGCCGCCGCGCCGGGCGGGCGCCCTCACGCCCGTACTGGAAGGGCTGCTGCGCAAGGACCCGGCGGAGCGGCTCGGCGCGGCGGAGGCGGAGCGGATGCTGCGCGCCGTGGCGGCGGGCACCGCCCCGGACGTCCCCGGCCCGGCGCCGGACGTCCCGTACGCCCCGACCGTCCTCGCCCACCCCGCGCCCCCGGCGCCGGGCACGGCGCGCGCCGGCGGGGGCGCGCCGTCCGGGACCGGCGGCACCGGCCCGGTGGACCCGTCCGGCGGGCGGCGGAGGCGGACCGGCCTCGTGGTGGCGACAGCGGTCCTGGTCGCCGCCGCGCTGACGGGCGGGCTGATATGGGCGCTGGCGGGCCGTGACGACGACCCGTCCGGCGATACCCCGTCCGGCGAGGGCAAGGACGCCGGGGCGGGCTCGTCCCAGGCCACGGGCGCCACCTCCGGCGACGGCCCGGTACGGGTCGCGCTCACCGCCGTGCGCGACCGCTACACCGGCCCCTGCCCGCCGCCGGAGGCGTCCGCGCCGGCCTTCTCCGCGACCGTCACCGTCGGCCGGGTGCCGGTGGAGGTCACCTACCGCTGGGTGACGGGCAGCGGTAGAGTCACGGACGGCGATTGGCGGACCGAACGTTTCACCGAACGGCGCACGACCGTACGGCACACGGAGTCCGGGCGCCGGGCATCGGACCCGGGCAAGGACTGGATCGCGGTCGAGATCAGGAGCCCGCAGCGACTGACCTCCTCTCATGTCCCGTTCACGGTGGCTTGCAGGAAGGAGCCGACGGACCCCACCTCACCACCCGCCTCACCCTCACGTCCCGGCTCACCGAGCGGCCAGGGCAAGCCGTCGGCGTCGGCGGGCAAGCCGTCGGGGACGGCGCGTTCGGAGGGTACGGAAGGTACGGACGGCGGTACGACCTACGGCGGTGCCGTAGGGGCGGGTCGCTCAGGCGGCTGAGGTGAAGACCGGCAGGTAGCCGCCCGACTGCCCGGCGGCGTTGGGGTGGTAGGACTCGTCCACGGGCAGCGCCACGCTGTTGAGCCAGGGCTTGCCGGAGCAGAGTTCGTGTCCGGCGAACGTGGTGTTGATGTCGGCGTAGGTGAAGCCGTGGTCGGCGGCGCGCTTGGCGATGACGGTGTCGATGTGGTCGGCCGCGGCGTTGATGGCGGAGCGCTTCTTCTCGCTCAGCCCGCCGATACAGCCGCCGCCGAGACGGTAGAAGCGTGGATAGCCGATGACGACGACGTGGGCGGCGGGGGCCTTGGCCTTGATGGCGGAGTAGACCTTGTCCAGCTGCCCCGGCAGGGTGCCGCTGATGTACGCGCGCGCCTGGTCGATGCGGCCCAGGCAGGCGCTGTCGCCGTTGAACACGCAGGTCGTCATGGTGTCGGCGAATCCGGCGTCGTTGCCGCCGACGCTGATGCTGACGAGCCCGGTGCCGGCGTTCAGCGGGCCGAGCTGGCCGCTCAGCACATCACCCGTACGAGCGCCCGAGCAGGCGGTGAAGGCGAAGCTCGACGGGGTGTGGGCCGCGGCCCAGAGGACGGGGTAGGACTTGGCGCTGCGCTTGCAGGCGCCGCTTTCCCCGTAGTAGCTGCCGGCGCCGACGCCCGAGGAGTAGGAGTCGCCGAGGGCCACGTAGCCGGTGGCGGCGGCTCTCCGCTCCGCTCCCGGCGCTCTCTCCTCGGCGTGCGCGGCCCCGCCCGCGCCGAGCGCGAGGGCGGCGGTGAGGGCGAACGCCGAGACGGAACTCACGAACCAGGACAGTTTCATGGACTCTCCTTTACCAGGGTTTTCCGATGTGTCCTGGATAGCAGCCACGGAGGGTTGCCGGAAGTGTCCATGTCAAAACTGCGGTGAAAGGGAAGCGGTCGACTTCGCGACGGGAAAGATTTCTGACGGGGCGCCAGTTTTCCGCCGAAGTTCATTCGGCGGAAAGGATCCGGTTCCACCTCGATGGCGTAACCGGAGGCTGTTTGCACAGCCTTCACATCTTGACGGGCCTCCGCCGATTGCGCGACATTGAAGGCTTCGGCATCCGGCGCTTCGGGGGGCAAAGTCGCCAATGCAGAGCTTCACAGATCCCACCGGTCTCACCGATCCCAATAGTCCGTCCGAACCTTCGATCGACGAATGCGGCGACGCCGGGAGGAGACCGCCGGCCGGGGATTCCCTCCCCATGGTGGCGGGGGCCGCCGCGGCCATCGCGGGAATCGGCGCCGTGCTCGCGCTCGCCGACATCGGCTCGCCGCTGCGGGCACCGCTCACCCTGTTCTTCCTGATCGTCGCGCCCGCGTGCGCCGTGGGGGCCGCGCTGCGGGGGCTCGATCCGCTCAGCCGGTCGGTGGTGGCGGCCGGCGGTGCGGTGGCCGTCGATCTGCTGATCGCGCAGACCATGCTCGCGCTGCACGTCTGGACGGTGCGGGGCGGTGTGGCCGCGGTCGCGGCCGTCAGCCTCCTTCTGTTCCTGCTGGCACACGCGCGGCGCCATCGGGGTCGCACGGAGAGAAGTCGGACGTCCTGAGGTGAACATCAGCGTGTACCGCCCGGGCGAGCTCACGGCAGCCGACCGGGCGGCGTGGACAGCTCTCCAGTCGCGGGCGGTGGCGGACGGCTCGCCGCAGCTCGCGAATCCTTTCCTCGCACCGGAGTTCGCCCTGGCCGTGGGCCGCTGCCGGGCCTCCGCCCGGATAGCGGTGGTCCGCGAGGACGGCGAGCCGGTGGGCTTCTTCCCCTACCAGCGGACCGCGCTGGGCGTCGGCCGGGCGATAGGTCTCGGGGTCTCGGACGCCCAGGGGCTGGTGCACGGCCCCGGGTTCCAGTGGGACGCCCGCGAGCTGCTGCTCGCCTGCGGGCTGTCCGTGTGGGAGTTCGACCACCTGGTGGAGGGCCAGAAGCCGTTCGAGACCGGCGCCTCCGGCTCGTACGCCTCGCCGGTCGTCGACGTGGAGCAGGGCTTCGGCCCCTACCTCGCGGCGCTGCGCAAGCAGTCGCCCAAGTTCACCCGCACCACGCTCGCCAAGGAGCGCCGGATGGCCCGGGACCTCGGCGAGGTGCGCTACGTCCACGACGAGCGCGATCCGGACGCGTTGCGCACCCTGGTGGGCTGGAAATCGGCTCAGTACCGAAGAACGGGACGCAGCGACCGCTTCGCGCGGCCCTGGATATCCCTCCTGGTCGAGCAGCTCTTCCACACCCGCACCGAGTCGTTCGCGGGGCTGCTCTCGGTCCTCTACGCCGGCGACCGCCCGCTCGCGGCCCACTTCGGGCTGCGCTCGCGGTCGGTGCTCGCCTGCTGGTTCCCGGCGTACGACCCGGCGTTCGCCAAGTACTCCCCGGGTCTGGTGCTGCACCTGCGGATGGCGGAGGGGGCCGCCGCCGCGGGCCTGGCCTATCTGGACCTCGGGCGCGGCGAGAAGGCGTACAAGGACTCGCTGAAGACCCGGGAGCTCAGCGTCTCGGAGGGCTGGGTGACCCGGCGTCATCCCGTCGCGCTGGGCCACCGGATACGGCGTGCGCCGGTGCGGGCGCTGCGCAACACCGTGCTGGCCCGGCCGGAGCTCTTCGAGCCCGCGGACCGATTGCTGAAACGCATGGGGCGCATTCGCGAAGGAGGGTGAGGCGCATTGCGCCGGTAATGCGCCCCTAATGCGCCGTCAACGGCGCACAACGTCAACTGGACGTATGAATCGGGCGCAAAAAACACCCAAAGGAGGAGTCACCGCACCACCTCTTGCCATACAGTCTCAAGCATCAATACCGTCGTACATCCACCCGCATCGGCCCATCGGTAAGCGGCTCAAGGGGAGGGCTCAAGCGTCGCGATGGTGTCCGGGGCGGGAGCGCGGTGGGGGGTGCCGCGTTCGGTAGGACCACAGTCGCCGAGTCGCGTACCGCGCGGACGGCAGCCGTTGCATCTCACCTTGCCCATGTGGTGATTCACGCCGCCCGGGCCTGGGTGAATACCCCCTTTTCGAACCGGATACGTCACCGGACCGCTCGGGGAGAGCGGTCCACCGGACGAGAGGGAAATCTTCCATCATGAGTTCCTTCCTGCGGCCCGCGGCCGATCAGGAGCCGGCGACGGCCGGCCCGTATCGCCCCGTGAGCTCGCATTTCGCGATAGCGCCACCGGTGAGCGTCGTGATCCCCGCCATGAACGAGGCCGAGAACCTCCCGTACGTCTTCAAGACGCTGCCGGAGTGGATCCACGAGGTCGTCCTGGTCGACGGCAACTCGACGGACGACACCATCGGGGTGGCCCGCTCCCTGTGGCCGGGGGTCAAGGTCGTCCAGCAGCTCGGCAAGGGCAAGGGCGACGCCCTGATCACCGGTTTCGCGGCCTGTTCGGGCGAGATCATCGTGATGGTCGACGCCGACGGCTCCGCCGACGGCAACGAGATCGTCAGCTATGTCTCCGCGCTGGTCGGCGGCGCGGACTTCGCCAAGGGCTCCCGCTTCGCCAACGGCGGCGGCACGGACGACATGACGCCCATCCGCAAGCTCGGCAACCGCGTCCTGTGCTCCCTCGTCAACCACAAGTTCGGCGCCCGCTACACCGACCTGTGCTACGGCTACAACGCCTTCTGGAAGCACTGCCTGGACGAGATCGCCCTGGACTGCGCGGGCTTCGAGGTGGAGACCCTGATGAACATCAGAGTCGTCAAGGCCGGACTGCGCGTCCAGGAGATCCCGAGCCACGAGTTCGTCCGCATCCACGGCGCGAGCAATCTGCGGGCCGTGCGCGACGGACTGCGGGTCCTGAAGGTCATCCTGCGGGAGCACGGCGCCCGGCGCCGGCGCCGCCCGCAGCGGCTCGCCATCGCACCGGCGGCGAACCGCGGGGAAGTGTCTTGAGCACCACTTCCCCACCGGGCGTGTCGGTGGTCATCTGCGTCTACACCGAGGACCGCTGGGGCGACATCCTCGCCGCGGTGGCCTCGGTGGCCGACCAGTCCCGGCCCGCCCTGGAGACCCTGGTGGTCGTCGACCACAACCCCGCCCTGCTGCGGCGGCTCGCCAAGCTGTACGGGGACGACGGCGCCGGCGCGCCGGCCGACCGGGTCCGGGTGCTCGCCAACGCGGGCCCCCGCGGCCTGTCGGCCGGCCGCAACACCGGCATCGCGGCCTCCTCCGGCGAGGTGATCGCCTTCCTCGACGACGACGCGGTGGCCGAGCGGGACTGGCTGCGGCACTTCGCCGAGGCCTACGCCGACCCCCGGGTCATGGCGGTGGGCGGGCGCACCCAGCCCGTCTGGGAGTCCCGGCGGCGGCCCGCCTGGTTCCCGGAGGAGTTCGACTGGGTGGTGGGCTGCACCTACCGCGGTCTGCCGCCCGGCCGGGTCCGGGTGCGCAACGTCCTGGGGGGCAACGCCTCCTTCCGCCGGTCCGCGTTCACCGTGGCCGGCGGCTTCGCCAGCGGCATCGGGCGCGACGGCGACCGGCTGCCGCTGGGCTGCGAGGAGACGGAGCTGTGCATCCGGCTCACCCGGGCGATGCCGGAGGCGGTGCTGCTGATCGACGACCGCGCGGTGATCCACCACCGGGTGCCGGCCGCCCGCGAGCGGTTCGGCTATTTCCGCACCCGCGCGTACGCCGAGGGCCTCTCCAAGGCCCTGGTGTCCCGGAGCGTGGGGGCGCGGGAAGGGCTGGCGACGGAGCGCCGCTACGCCACGCGCGTGCTGCCCGCCGGTGTGGCGCGCGGGGTGCGGGACGCCCTGCTCGGCCGGGCCGGCGGCGCGGGCCGGGCGGGGGCGATCGTGGCGGGCGTCGCGGTGGCGGCGGGGGGCTACGCCCTCGGCCGGGTCCGCGCGTACCGGGGCGGAGGCCGGTACGCGGTGGCGGGCGTCGCCGACGTGGCGGACGTTCCTACGCCGGCGGTGCCTCCCGACCCGCCCGGACCGGAGGCCGGCCCATGAGCGTGGACCGTGTCCCGATACTGATGTACCACTCGGTGGCGCACTCACCGGCCCGGGCCACCTACGGGCTGTCGGTGTCCCCCGAGGCGTTCGCGGCCCAGATGCGGCTGCTGGCCGAGCGGCGGTTCACCCCGCTGACGGCCCAGCAGCTGGCGGCGGCGTGGCGCACCGGCACCGGGCTGCCGGAGAAACCGGTGCTGATCACGTTCGACGACGGCTACGAGGGCGTGCACCGGCACGCCCTCCCGACGCTCGTCGAGCACGGCTTCGCGGCGACGTTGTTCGCTTCCACGGGGTGGGTGCGCGGCGCGCACGATTCCGGTGGCGCGCTCGATCTCATGCTGAGCTGGGACCAGGTGCGGGAGCTGGCCGCGGCCGGGGTGGAGATCGGCGGGCACAGCCACTCCCACCCCCAGCTCGACCAGCTCACGGACGCGCAGCTGTGGTTCGAGGTCGCCCGGTGCCGGGAGATCCTGGCGGAGGAACTGGGCGAGCCGCCCGTGTCCTTCGCCTATCCCTACGGTTACTCCGACCGGCGGGTGCGGAACACCGTGCGCGCGGCCGGTTTCACGATATCCCTGGCCGTGGGCAACGCCCTCGCCGAACGCCCCCAGGGCCCGTACGCCCTGGAGCGGGTGACCGTGCGCCGGTCCACCGGCCTCGGGGAGTTCGAGCGGCTCGTCGAGGGCCGGGGCCTCGGCCGGCTCTTCGTCAGGGACCGGGTCCTGACGAAGGGGTACGCCGTCGTCCGCAGAACCCGACAAGTCGTCAGGAAGGCAAGCGAAGCCCGTGTCTGACACGTCCACCCGCGCCCAGGAACGGGAGACGGCGGGTCCGGCCGGCCGCAGGCTGCGGCTGCCGGGCCGGGGCGGCGGAAGCCCGCTGTTCCGCAACGCCTTCGCGCTGATGCTCAACACCGGCATCAGCGCCGTCCTCGGTGTGGGGTACTGGCTGATCGCCGCCCGTTACTACTCGGCGGAGGCGGTCGGCCAGGGCTCCGCGGCCATCGCCGCGATGAAACTCCTGGCGGGCCTCGCCGCGGTCACCCTGACCGGGGCGCTGGCCCGCTTCATCCCCATCGCGGGGCGGACGACGGGCCGCCTCGTGTTCCGGACGTACGCCGGGAGCTCGCTGCTCGTCGCGCTCGCGGCGGGCGTCTTCCTGCTGACGCTCGATCTGTGGGGCCCGTCGTACGGCTTCCTGCACGGCGGCCTGCGCGGGTCCGTGTTCGTCCTCGCCGTGGTGGCCTGGTCCGTGCTCACCCTCCAGGACGGGGTGCTGACCGGGCTGCGCAGCGCGTTCTGGGTGCCGGTGGGCAACACCGTCTTCTCGGCGGCGAAGCTGGCGCTGCTGGTGGCCGTGGCGTCGGCGCTGCCGATGTCCGGGGTCTTCGTCTCCTGGATCGTCTCGATCGCCGTGTCGGTGCTGCCGCTGGGCTGGCTGGTGTTCCGCAAGCTGGTGCGCCGGCACGTGGCGGCGACGGAGGCGACGGCCCGGCCGGCGTCCTCCCGGGAGATCGGGCGCTTCCTCGCCGGGGACTACACCGGCTCGCTGTTCTCGCTGGCCGTGGTCTATCTGGTGCCGGTGATCATCGCCTCGCAGGTCAGCTCCACCGACAACGCCTACTTCTACATCACCTCCACCATCAGTGGCACGGTGAACCTGCTGGCCATCAACATGGGCGCGTCGCTGACCGTCGAGGGCGCGCACGACCCGGAGCGGCTGGCGGAGAACTGCCGGGCGGCACTGGGCCGGATGGCCCGGATCATGGTGCCGGTGTGCGTGCTGCTCTTCGTCCTCGCGCCGTACATCCTGGGGGTCTTCGGGCGGGGCTACGCCGACGCGGCGACGCCGCTCCTGCGGTGGTTCGCGGTGGGCGCGGCGCTGCGGGTGGTGATGGAGGTCTATTTCGCGGTGCTGCGGGCGCAGAACCGGACGGCGGGCCTCGCCTATCTCCAGGGGCTGTTGTGCGTGCTGGTGCTGGGGCTGACGCTGGTGCTCCTGCCCCGGATGGGGCTGACGGGCGCGGGGGTGGCGGAGATCATCAGCCTCACGGTGATCGTCAGCGTCGCGGCGGTCAAGCTCCGCAAGATCCTCCGGCCCACGTCGGCGGCGAAGTTCGCGGGTCCCGTGGCGTACGCGCCGCATGTGGCGCCGGACGGCGATCTGGCGGACCTGGCGGTCCGGGGTGACCGGCGGGACGCCCCCTCGGACGAAAGGCGGGAGGTCCGGCGCGGTATCGCGCGGGGGTTAGGGCGGGAGGCAGGGCCTCCCGCCGCCGGGCAGCGCGAGGGCGCCGGCTACGGCACCCGCTGGGCACTGCGGGCGGCGCTGGACGCCGACACGATGCCGCTGGGCGTGCGGCTGGACTTCGACCATCTGGAGAGGCGCCCCGATCTCCGGCACACCCCGGAGGCGGTCAACCTGTCCCCCGCCGCGAAGCCGCCCGTCTCCAAGGCGGCTCCCCCTTCCCAGCCTTCCCAGGTTTCCCGGACCTCCCCGCCCCCGCAGCCCCCCGCGCCCGAGCGTGCCGCGCGGCCGGACGCCGCGAAGCCCACGCCCGCGCAGGCGTCCGCCGTGGCCCCGCCCGAAGGTGACGGGCCCCCGGCCGGGGAGCCCGCGGCCCCGGCGACCGGCGGCGAGGCGCCCGTCGCGGCGAGCGGGCCGGTGCCGTGGTGGCGGCGCCCCGAGGCCGGGGTCTGGCTGCTGCTGACGGCGGCCCTGGCGCTGTACTGGGCGCCGCTGGCGTCCCTCGGCCGCGCGGATCTGGACGGCATGGGCGGGCTCGGGCTGGTGTCCGTCCTGCCGGTGGCGACACTGCTGGGCGCGACCCTGCTGGTGGTCGCCTTCGTGGGCGCGCTGCGGCTGGGCGAGCAGCGCCGGCCGCTGCTGGTCGCGGTGCTGCTGCTGACGGTGGTCTCCCTGCACGCCGTGCCGGCGGTGCTGGAGGAGCAGCCCCGGTTCGCCACGGCCTGGCAGCACCTGGGGTTCCTGGACTTCATCGACCGCACGGGGGTGGCGGCGCCGGATCTGGACGCCCGCTGGAGCTGGCCGGGCTTCTTCGCCGTCGCCGCCTTCGCGGCCAGGGCCTGCGGCGTCGGCGATCTGTCCGAGGTGCTGCGCTGGTGGCCCACCGTCCTCCAGCTGCTCTGCCTGGCGCCGCTGGCACTGCTGCTGCGGGCCGTCCGGGCCGGGTGGCGGGCGAAGTGGACGGCGGCCTGGCTGTTCGTCCTGTGCGGCTGGGTGGGGCAGGACTACTTCTCGCCGCAGGCGCTCAACTACTTCTTCTACCTGCTGTTCGTGGCCGTGCTGCTGGTCTGGTTCCGCTGGCCGAGGCAGCTGCGCGGGAAGCTGCTGCCGGGCGAGGCCGAGGTGGCGCCGGCCGGCCGCCGGGAGCGCGGGGCGCTGCTGGCGCTGCTGGTGGCGCTGTTCGCCGCCTCGGTCGTCAGCCATCAGCTCACCCCCTTCGTGATGCTGGGGGTGCTGACCGCGCTGGTCCTGGTGCGCCGCTCCACCCTGCGCGGGCTGCCACTGCTGTGCGGCGTGATGCTGGCGGTGTGGGTGGGGTTCCTGGCCGAGCCGTACTGGTCGGGCCACTTCGACGAGCTGTTCGGCGGGCTGGGCTCGCTGGGCGGCAATGTCTCCTCGTCCGTCTCGGGCCGGATCGAGGGCGGCAGCGCCACCCACAAGCTGGTGCTGTACATCCGGGTGGCGCTGGCGGGCGGGGTGCTGGCCGCCGCCGCGTTCGGCTGGTGGCGCCGGCGCAGGGCGGGCGTCGGTGACACGGCGCTGCTGGTGCTCACGGCGGTGCCGTTCCTCGCCTTCGGGATGCAGTCCTACGGGGGCGAGGTGGCGCTGCGCGTCTTCCTGTTCGCCCTGCCCGGGGCGTGTGTCCTCGCCGCGCTCGCGCTCTTCCCGCGCGCCGGGCGGCCGGGCGGCCGGGCGGTGGCGGGCCCGGTGGTCGCGCTGGTGGCGGGCCTGGTGCTCGTCCTCGGCTTCCTGGTGGCCCGCTGGGGCAACGAGCCCTTCGAGCGCGTCCGCCCCGGCGAGGTCGCCGCCATGGACTATGTGTACGCCCACGACCGGCCGACCGTGCGGCTGCTGTGGATGAGCAGCGACCCCGTCAAGAGCGTCACTCCGGCCGTGCCGTGGGGCAGCCGCGACATGGAGCGGGTGAACTACCGCCCGACGCTCGCCCCGCGCGACCCGGCGCGGGTGGACGACCTGGTGGGCGCGCTGCGGACGGCCGGGCCGGGCTCGTACCTCATGGTCAACCGGGGCCAGTCGGTGTATCTGGAGTTCGACGCGGGCTACGCCGCCGACTGGGACGGCCGGCTGCGGCGGGCCCTCGACGGCCGGCCGGAGCTCCGCCGGGTGCTCTCGAACGACGACGCGGTGCTGTACGAACTGACGGACCGGCCCGCGGGCGAGGTGCCCGTGCCGCGGCCGGGCCCGGCGGGCCCGCGGGTAACGTGGACGCCGGTGTCGGTGGCCGGGGCGCTCGCGGCGGCGGCGCTGCTGGTGCTGCTGACGGCACGGGAGCTGGTGCGGGTCGTGGCGGGTCCCGGCGTCCGGTGGCTGCGGTGGCTCCAGAGCTCGTTCTGGTTCGCGCTGCCGCTGCTGGTGGTGTTGCTGGCCGCGCTGGTGCAGCGGTTCGCGACGATGTCGTAGGGGTGCGGCCGGGCCGTGGCGGTGCCCCTGGCGGAGGGCGCCTCAGCCCAGCCAGCGGACCTCGTAGGGCCCCAGGTCGACGCCCCGGCCGTCCACCGTGACGGTGACGGGGCGGTCCTGGGTGTTGACGACCAGGGCGGTGTCCTCGGAGGCCAGGGCCCGCACCTCGGAGCGGCCGGGGCCCGCGAGCTCGGGGGTGCGGAGGGCCGTCGTGGGCGGGAAGGCCTTCGCGAAGCGGGCCAGCAGGCCGAGCATCGGCAGGCCCGTGCCGCCGTCCTTCAGCTCGGTGCTGCGCCACAGGCAGCCGGGGCAGTCGGCGGTGGTCTCCTGGGGGTTCCAGTAGAACGCGGTGGCGACGCCCGCGCCCGCCAGCTGCATCATGGCCGTGGCCTGGACGGCGGTGCGGTGCTCCTCCGTCCAGCCCTTGCGGTCGTCGTTCGCGTCGCCCGGCTCGACGTACCACTCGGACCACCAGACGGGCAGGCCGGTGGCCTTGCGCAGCCAGGCGGTGGTGTCGGCGAACTTCTGGGTGGCGCCGAACTCGTCGGGCAGCAGGCGGTTGCCGTCGCGGGTGTAGCTGGAGCCGTCGACGGCGACGAAGTCCGCGCCCTCCTTGTGGTCGTTCCAGTAGCTGAGGGCGTCGACGGCCCGCTGGTCGACGGAGCCCCAGGGGCCGCGCACGGAGGAGGCGTTGGAGCCCTCGCCGGGGGAATTGCTGTCCAGGCTCATATAGGGGCCGCCGACGGCGTTGTCGCCGTTCTGCTTCTTCAGTTCGCGGTAGACGAGGTTGTAGAGCTCGGTGTACCCCTCGTAGTTCCAGCGGTTCCTGGACTCGTCGAAGAAGCCCTTGAACTCGTTCCAGACGATGAAGTGGCGGACGTCCGGATAGCGCTTGGCGATCACTCCGGCGAGCTTGGCGAAGTCCTTGTAGTGCGCCCGGTCGGGCGCCGTCTCCAGGGACTTCTGGGACCAGTCGGTGCGGGGACCGCCGCCCTTCATCCAGTCGGGGGCGCAGCAGAGGGTGAGCACGGGGGTCCCGCCGGTGCGGCGCATCAGGGCGACGCGGCGGTCGAGGTCGCGGAAGTTGTAGGCGCCCGGCCTGGGCTCGGGGTTGTCCGCGCCCCAGCCCATGATGTGCTGGTTCTGCGGCATGGGGCTGCCGGAGAGCAGCTCGGCGACGGTGCGGCGGGCGGCGTCGCCGCCGTGGTCGGCGCTGTACTGGGTGTGGGTGAAGCCCCAGCCGAGGGTGGCGGGGACTCTGCTGCCGCCGCGCCCGTCCGTGCCGCCGGGGCCGAGCCCCGGGAAGCCGCCGGCGAGCATCGTGACCAGCAGTGCCAGGGCGACCAGGCCGGCGCCGGACAGGGCGATGATCCGCCACCGCCCCGCCCTGGCGATCACCCGTCCCACGCGATGACGTCCCATTGCGGCAAGCGTATCGGCGGCCGAAACCGTATGGGCGCCTTCCGGACGAACTCCGGCGGATCCGGCGAAAACCCGGGTGCGCGGGGGCGGTACGTGCCGGATCATGGGCGCCATGTGTGCCGAGCGCCGACCCGAAGCCAGGAGGCAGACCCTGCCCACCGAAGCGGACCCCACGCCCGCGGAGCGTTCCCTGCCGATCCGGTTGAACGTGGACGACAGCGACTCGCCGTCCGATGTCATCGACGCGCTCTTCCTGGGCCGGTTCGCCACCGGCGAGCAGCCCTACGCGCACAGCCACTCCGTGGACCGGGTGAGATCCGGGGCGACGCTGCTGCCGCCGGCCGCCACCGTGGTGCGCTCCGCGCGGGACGACGACCGCAGCGCGACCCTGGCCGAGGGCGAGGGCTGGACCCTGCTGGTGTCCCGCTGGAACCGCGGCGCGGACGTCTCCGTGACGGCGACCGGCGACGAGCTGGCGAAGTCGGTGCTGGCCCAGGCGGTGGAGGGCGCGGAGGACGAGCCCGAGCCCCAGCCCGAGAACGTCACGATGGGCTTCTGGTACGTCTCGCCGCGGCGCGGCCCGCACCGGACGACGCGCCAGATCTCGGCCGGCACCTGGGAGGAGGTGCGGGCCAACTACACGGCCCCGGTGGCGGACGCGCTGGACGGGCTGATGAAGATCACCCCGGCGGACGTCGCGGGCCGGCTGCTCCTCCTGCACGGCCCGCCGGGCACCGGCAAGACGTCGGCGCTGCGGACGCTGGCCCGCTCGTGGCGGGAGTGGTGCCAGGTGGACTGCGTGCTGGACCCGGAGCGGCTGTTCAACGACGTCGGCTATCTGATGGACATCGCGATCGGCGAGGACGACGGCACCGCGCAGGGCCGCTGGCGGCTGTTGCTGCTGGAGGACTGCGACGAGCTGATCCGCGGCGAGGCCCGGCACACGGCCGGCCAGGCGCTGTCCCGGCTGCTGAACCTCACGGACGGCCTGCTGGGCCAGGGCCGCAACGTCCTCGTCGGCGTCACCACCAACGAGGACCTGGAGCGGCTGCACCCGGCGGTGGTGCGGCCGGGGCGGTGCCTGGCCCGGATCGAGGTCGGGCCGCTGACGCGCAAGGAGTCGGTGGACTGGCTGGCGCGGGAGGCGCCGGGCAAGGAGGCGGGTCCGGGGCGGGAGGGGGCGACGCTCGCGGAGCTCTTCGCGCTGCGGCGGGGGGCGGGGCCGGCGTCCGTGCCGGCGCAGGCCGAGGGGGCGGACGCGGGTCTGTATCTGTGAGGTGGGGCGGGGGCCGGTGCCGGTGGCCCTCCGGGCGGGACTTGCCCTGCCCGCCCCTTCCCGGATGTCCTCGAACGCCGGACGGGCCGGTATCAGCCCGTCCGGCTCGTTCCGGCGGTCACGGCGTCTCCCCGTACGCCGCACGCAGTGCCTCCTCCGCCGCCGCCAGGGCCGCCGTGCGGTCCAGGCCCAGGCGGTGGGCGCGCTGCGCGTACGTCGCGGCCGCGGCGGCCGCCTCGCGGGCGGCCGTGTCGCCCGGGGCCGCGACGAACGTGCCGTTGCGGCCCCGGGTCTCGATGACGCCGTCGGCCTCCAGGGCGCGGTAGGCCTTGGCGACGGTGTTGGCGGCGAGGCCCAGTTCCTCGGCGAAGCCGCGTACGGTCGGGAGCTTGTAGCCCACGGGGAGGGCGCCGGTGCGCGCCCGTTCGGCGATCCGGGCGCGGATCTGCTCGTAGGGGGGTTCGGCCGCGTCGGGGTCGACGGTCATCTGCAAGGCCACGATGGGACTCCTGGCTGGGCGTGGGTCGTGCCCCCATTGTGCGCCAGGGGTCCGGTCACAGCTCCAGCGTGACGCCGTAGCGGCGCAGCCAGGTGTCGAGGCCGAGGGCGAGCTCGGTCGCGGTGCGGTAGCGGCTCCCGCCGCCCTCGGCGAGCGAGGCGGTGGCGGTCGCGGTGTCGAGGAGGGGGCGGGCGGGCGCGTCGGGGTCGGCGAGGAGCCGGCCGAGTTCGGTGCGCAGGGCGGCGTTGTAGCGGGGGTCCTGGGTGCTGGGGTAGGGGCTCTTGAGCCGGTCGGCGATCTCGGGCGGGAGGAGGTCGCGGGTCGCGGCGCGCAGCAGGGACTTCTCGCGGCCGTCGAAGGTCTTCATGGCCCAGGGGGTGTTGAAGACGTACTCGACCAGCCGGTGGTCGCAGAAGGGCACCCGGACCTCCAGGCCGACGGCCATGCTCGCCCGGTCCTTGCGGTCGAGGAGGTACTGCACGAAGCGGGTGAGGTGCAGGTGGCCGATCTCCCGCATGCGCCGTTCCAGGCCGGTCTCGCCGGGCAGGCGGGGCACTTCGGCGAGGGCCTCGCGGTAGCGGGCCTCCTGATAGCCGGGCACGTCGAGCTTGGTGAGGAGGTCGCCGTCGAGGAGGGCGGCGCGGCCCTCGCCCCGGCCCGAGAAGTGGTCGATGCCGCCGGGGGCGAGCCAGGGGAAGGTGCCCGCGTGGACGCTCTCGGGGGTGTGGAACCACCGGTAGCCGCCGAAGATCTCGTCGGCGGACTCCCCGGAGAGGGCGACGGTGGACTGTTCGCGGACGGCCTTGAAGAGGAGGTAGAGGGAGGTGTCGCCGTCGCCGAGGCCGAGGGGCACGTCGCGGGCGGTCAGGACGGCGGCGCGGTGGGCGGGGTCCATCAGGGCGGCGGTGTCGAGGACGATGTCGGAGTGGTCGGCGTGGACGTGCCCGGCGAGGGTGTGGGCGTAGGGGCCGTCGGGGGTGGAGCGCAGGGTGTCGGGGGTGAAGTGCTCGGTGTAGCCGGTGAAGTCGACCGAGAACGAGCGGACGGGGCCGTGGCCCGCGTCGGCGAGCCCCTTGGCGGCGAGCGCGGTGATGGCGGAGGAGTCGAGGCCGCCGGAGAGCAGGGTGCACAGGGGGACGTCGGCGATGAGCTGGCGGGTGACGATGTCGTCGAGCAGCTCACGTATGCGGTGGACGGTGGTGCGCAGGTCGTCGGTGTGCTCACGGGCCTCCAGGGCCCAGTAGCGGCGGAGGGTGAGTCCCTGTCGGCGCACCCGGAGGGTGTGGCCGGGCGGGAGTTCGTACATGCCCTTGTAGACGGCGTGGCCGGGGGTCTTGGTGAAGGCGACGAGCTCGGCGAGGCCCTCGGCGTCGACGGTGGGGCGGACGGCGGGGTGGGCGAGGATCGCCTTGGGCTCGGAGCCGAAGAGGACGCCGTCGGGGGTCGGGTGGTAGTAGAGCGGCTTGATGCCCATGCGGTCGCGGACGAGGAGGAGTTCCTCGGTGCGCGGGTCCCACAAGGCGAAGGCGTACATGCCGTTGAGGCGTTCGGTGGCGTCCTCGCCCCATTCGAGGTGGGCGTGGAGGACGACCTCGGTGTCGCTGCTGGTGCGGAAGGTGTGGCCGCGGCTCTCCAGTTCGGCCCGCAGCTCGCGGTAGTTGTAGACCTCGCCGCTGTAGGTGGTGGCGAGGAGGGTGCGTCCGTCGTGCTCGACGCGCATGGGCTGGGCGCCGCCCTCGATGTCGATGACGGCGAGCCTGCGGTGGCCGAGGGCGGCGTGGGTGTCGAGCCAGGTGCCGGAGGCGTCCGGGCCCCGGCAGGCCATGGTCCGGGTCATGGCGTCGAGGGTGTCCCGGGCGGTGGTGAGGTCCTGGTCGTAGGCGATCCATCCGGTGATCCCGCACATGGTCGCGGTCTCCCCTCTCGGTAGGCCGCCCGGGTGGGGTACCCGGGCGTGGCTCTGCCCCCGTGCAGCGCGTTCCGTCGTCGGCCGGCGGGCGTCCGGTGATCACCGCCCGCCATATAGATGCATTAACCATCTAAGCGTGCGCGAAACCTGAACGTCCCGTTCCAGGAGCACTCGAGAGCGACAACCGGCCGGAGTTTGCCCCCACTTGACCGGCCCGGTCCGGACCGGCCGGCCGGACCGGTGGACCTCGCTCAGGAGAGGAAATGGAAGGTCGGATTCGGGTGCATGAGGAAGTCGTGGTGGGAGATGTTCCAGGCGTACGCCCCGGCCATCCCGAAGGCGATCCGGTCCCCCGCCCGCAGCCGCCCGACCGGGACCCGGCGCGCGAGGACGTCCTTGGGCGTGCACAGCTGGCCGGTCAGGGTCACCGGCTCGGCCAGGGCCGCCGGGCGCGGCCAGGGGCGGTCCCACTCCTCGGCGGGCAGCACGGTGAACGGCTGGTCGTGCCCCTTGGCGGCGGGGGTGCGCAGGTGGTGGGTGCCGCCGCGGAGGACCGCGAAGGCCTCGCCGTGGCTGTGCTTGAGGTCGAGGACCTCCGTGACGTACCAGCCGCAGTGGGCGGTCAGCGACCGGCCGGGCTCGACGCGCAGGGTGAGGCCCGGGTGGGCGGCCGTGAGGGCGGCGAGGCCCGCGCCGTAGGCCGCCCAGTCGAAGCGGGTGTCCGGGCGGGCGTAGTCGACGGCCATGCCGCCGCCGGTGTTCACCTCGTCCAGGGGCAGGCCGTGCCGGCCGGCGAAGTCGCGGGCCCAGCGGACGACCCGGTCCGCGACGGCGAGCTGGGCCGGGGCGTCGAGGCCGCTGGCCAGGTGGGCGTGGACGCCGCGCAGCCGCAGCGGGCCGCCGCGCAGCAGGGGCGGGCAGGCCTCGGCGTCGCGCGGGTCCAGGCCGAAGGGGCCGGGCCGGCCGCCCATGGCCAGCACGGCGCCGTCCAGTTCGCCGTCGCCGGCCGGGAGGTTGACCCGCAGCAGGACGTCCACGGGCGCGCCGCCGGGCCGTTCCCCGGCGAGGGCGGCGAGGAGGCGCAGCTCGCTCACGCTCTCCACGTGGAAGCGCTCGGTGCCGAGGGAGAGGGCGAGGCGGAGCTCCTCCTCGGCCTTGCCGGGGCCGCCGAAGGCGAGCGGCGCGCCGGGCACGGCCGCCCGCACATGGGCGAGTTCGCCACCGGAGGAGACCTCGTAGCCGGTGACGTGGGGGGCGAGGGCGGTGAGGACGCCGGGGGCGGGGTTGGCCTTGGCGGCGTAGTACAGCTCGACGCGCTCCGGGAGGGCGGCGCGGACCTCGCGCGCGTACGCGCCCAGGGCGGCGAGGTCGTGGACGTAGGCGGGCAGGTCGGCCGGGGGCAGCCGCCGGGCGTGGCCGGCGACGCGGGGGGTGATCACGGCGTGGCGCTCCAGGGCTCGGCGCGGTCGGCGGTGGTGGTGGTGGGGAGGGTCGTGGTGGTGAGCGTGGCCAGCAGGTCCGACATCAGGGGGGAGGCGATGCGGACGTAGCCGGCGTCGCGGTCGGACTTGCGCTCCCAGCGGGTGAGCAGATTGGCCTTGGCGGGCAGGGGCGCCCCGGCGACCAGGGCGCGCAGCGGCGCCGGGTTGCCGTGCGCGGCGGCGCGCGCGGCGAGGACGCGGCGGACGGCGCACCACAGTTGGGGTTCGAGGTGGGGGTGGCGGTCGGCGAGGGCGGCGAGCATCTCGGCGACGTGGTTGACGAGCAGGCAGTACACGACGCGGTCCCAGCCGCGCTCGCGGCCGTAGGTCAGGGGCCGGGCGACGGCGGCGGGGAGGGCCGCGAGGGCGGCCGCGTGGTGGCCGGCGAGCAGCTTGGTGCCCTCCAGGTCGCGGAAGAGGACCTGCCGGGGGGTGCCGTCGGCGGCGACGCCGACGATCACGTTCTGGAGGTGGGGTTCGAGGACGACGCCGTGGTCGAAGTAGGCGGCGAGGACCGGGGGGACGAGCAGTCTCAGGTACGCGTTCCACCAGGCGAGGGCCCGCTCGGGGCCGGCGCCGCGCAGGAGGTGGCCGAGGTGGGCGCCGCCGGTGGGGTACTCGTCGGCGACGGCGGCGGCGAGGAGCCCGGTGAGGCCGGGGGCGAGGCGGGCGGCGAGCCCTTCGCGGACGATGACGCCGAAGCCCTCGGCGAGGTCCCGGCTGCCGAGGTCGAGGGTGCGGTAGGCGGGTTCGCGCAGCAGGTCGGCGCCGGGGAAGCGGGCGGCGAGGCCGGTGGCGACGGGCTCCAGGAGACGGGTGAGGGCGACGGCGCCGGCCAGCTCGTACTCGGCGTTCTTGCGCAGGCAGTTGGTGATGCGGATGTTGAGGCTGAACTTCAGGAAGTCCCGGCCGTCGTAGAGGGTCCGCACGGAGGCGGTGGGCTCGAACGCCTCCCCGCCGGGGCCCAGGTCGAGGACGTCGCCGCGGCCGAGGGCGGCGCGCAGGACGGGATGGCCGGCGAGCATGGCGTACTGCCAGGGGTGCACGGGCAGCAGGCCGTAGCCCTCGGGGACGGGGCGCTGCCGGTCGAGCGGGGCGAGGGCGCCCTCGGCCGCGGTCTCCTCGCGGATCAGCCGGCGGCGGACGGCCAGGTGGCGCAGGCGGAAGCGGGCGCGGGCCTCGGGGGCGTAGCGGCTCCAGTCGGCCGGGGCGCCGGAGCGGGCCTTGGGGGTGGGGTGGAAGCGGTGGCCGAAGAGCAGGGACTGCTCGGAGTCCATGTAGGCGTCGCCGGTGCCGGGCGGGCAGGCGGCGGCGAGGGCGGCCCGTACGCCGGCGTGGCTGGCGGCCACCTGGGCCAGGAACTCGTCGTTGCGGACGCCGGTGCGCAGCTCCAGCTCGCGGTGGATGTGCGTGGCGAGGGCCCGCCAGCCGAGCTCGGTCCAGGTCTCGCCGCGCCGTTCGGCGACGGGTCCGGTGAAGCGGTGGGCGCCGACGAGGGAGACGCGCCGCAGTCCGGCCCGGAGCAGGACGCCGCAGTGGGGCAGGCGCAGCAGCAGATGCCCGTCGGTGACGGCGGTCTGGTGCTCGGGGCCGGAGACCTCGCGGAGCAGGCAGTTGAGGAGCGTGTGGGCGACCACGTGGTCGGCGGAGGCCACCCCGGCGAGGGCGGTGGGTGCGGAGGACATCGGCGGCTCCAGCGGGTGCGGAGGAGGGTGGGGTGCGAGGGGCCGGGACGGAGGAGCCGGGCGGCCGGTCCTCCCGGACGGGGAGGCCGTCACCGGGCCGCGTCCCGGAGGTAGTTGGGGCCGTCGACGTAGTGCTTGTTGATGTCGGTGGCGCCGGAGCGCTCCTTGGTGAGCAGGGTGCCGGCGGTGATCATGGCCTTGACCGGCAGCCGGTCGGCGTCCAGGACCCGCAGGCGCAGGACGGTGGCGGCGCCGGGCGCGGTGTCCGCGAGGCGGGCGACGGCCTCGGCCAGCCGGGTGCGGAGCAGGGCGAGGAGGTCCGGGAGCGGGGCGAGGCCGAGGCGGCCGAGCTCGAAGGCGAGGGCGCCGGCGCACAGGTGGACGGCGATGGTCGCGAAGACGTCGGCCACGGGGGCGTCCCCGGCGACGAGGATCCGCCGGTCGTCGAAGCCGAGGAGGCCCCCGGCGGCTCCGCCGAGCCGGGCGGTGAGCCGGGCGGTGTGCACGCGGGGGCCGTCGTTGTCCTTGAACAGCAGGCGCAGCCGGGTGCCGCCGGCGCTCCGGTCGAGGACGAGGGAGGTGTTCTGCTGGTGGGACTCCAGGGCGATGCCGTAGCCGAAGAGGGTGGTGTGCCAGTCGAGGAGGAGGGTGAGGTAGGCGTCGAGGAGGGCGGTGAGCGAGCCGCCGTAGTAGAGGTCGGCGAGCTCCTCGGCGACGAGGGCGCCGCCCGGCGCGCGGGCGAGCAGCGCGGCGACGGGCACGACGTGGGCGCCCCGGAGGCCGGGCGGGTAGCGGCGGACGAGGGCGGCGAGGAGTTCGTGGCCGGCCTGGAGGTGGGTGCGTTCGTCGGCGAGGAGGACGGCGCCGACGAAGCGCGGCTCGCGGGTGACGACCTCTTCGAGGAGGCGCTGGCCCGCCTCGCCGTCGGGGAGGGTGCCGGGCTTGATGGTGCGGCGGTTGCGCAGCCCCAGGGTGGCGGTGGCGAGCGGCAGTTTGAGGTGGGTGGCCGGGTCGGCGGTCACGGCGACGGTGCGGGTGGAGAGCGTGGGCACCACGTCCAGCCAGGGCCGCTCGGCGAGGTGCGCGGAGCGGGTCGGGCCGCCCGTGCGGAGGGCCGCGGCGAGGGGGCCCGCGGCCGTGAGGGGGTGGACGGGCAGGGCGAGGTGGGTGGCGTCGAGGGCGGGCAGGCCGAGGAAGGCGGGGGTGGGCCACCAGCGGGGCAGCCGGCCCGGGTCGCCCTGGACGGCGGCGCGCGGGAGGACGAGCCAGCGCAGGGCGAAGGTGGGGTGGAACTCGGGCGCGTAGGCCCGTAATTCGGGCTCGGTGAGGCCCGCGCGGGACCGGCCGGTGGGGTAGACGGGGTGGTCGCGGAAGGCGGCGAGGGTGTCGTAGGCGACGGAATGGCGTAGTCCGGTCCAGTGCGCGGTGCGGGGGCCGTGGGCTCCGGCGAGCCGGGCGAGGACGTCCTCGCGGACCTCGCCCTGCAACCGGATGGTGGCGAGGGCCTCGTCGCACTCGGCGAGGAAGGCGTCGTAGCCCGCCCGGTCCTCGTCGGGTGCCGCGGCGCGCAACCGGGCGAGGACGGGCCGCAGCCCGGTGAGGGTGCCGTCGGCGGTCTCCACCACCGGGCTGCGGGCGGCGATCTCGCACTGGAAGCCCTCGGGGCCGACGGGCAGCAGCAGGGTCTCCTCGCCGGCCCTGATCCGCAGCCAGTCGCCGTCGGGGCGCGCCTCGGGGCGCGCGCCGCCGCGCAGGCCGTAGACGTCCTCGCGGAGCAGGGTGCTGAGGACGCGCTGGAGCAGCTCGCCTTCCACCACGTCCGTACCGGTCAGGCTCATGACACGATCTCCCAGCGCCGAGTGGCCAGGAATTCCTCGACGGCGCGGTCGATCCGGCCCTGATCGGTGCCGGTCGCCCGCAATACCCCGAGATAGTCGCGGTTGGTGCGGTAGAGCGGGTGCGCCTCGCCGGTTCGCCTCAGCGGCCGGTAGACCAGCCGCACGCCGTCGTTCTCGCTGTCGCTCGCCGGGGGTGCCGTTTCGAGCGTACCCCCGCGACCGGCGCATACATACTCCACGCGCGCCCGGCCGTCCGCCCGCGCGCCGAGGTCGGCGGGAAGCCGTTCGCCGAGATGGGTGCGCAGGATGTGCGCGAACAGGGGGATGTCCAGCACGTCGGCGAGGAGCAGGTCGCACTGGTCGCCTATGGCGCGGTAGTTGACCTCGACGAGGCGGGCGCGGTCGCCCTGGGCCACGTATTCGGTGTGGCAGACGCCGAAGCCGACGCCGAGGGCGCGGAGCTGGGCGAGGACCCGGTCGCTGTGCGGCCGCGGCGGGGCCGGGAGCAGTTCCAGCCGTTCCTCGACGAAGTGGGGCAGCGGGGACAGGCGGGTGCGGAAGGCGGCGAGGGTGTGCAGGACGTGGCCGTCGCCCAGGGTCTCCAGCGTGTGGAGCGGCCCGTCCAGGTACTCCTCGGCCACGAGCGCGGCGCCGGGGCGGCGGGCGCGGATCTCCCGGCAGCGGGCGGCGAGTTCGTCCGCGTCCACCGCGAGGACGACGTCCTCACTGGCCACGCCCTCGCGCGGCTTGACCACGCAGGGGAAGGGGAGACCCTCGGACAGGGCCGCCCGGGCGGCGAACGCGGCCACGTCCTCGCCGGGGCCGAGCTCCACGGACCGCACGATGTCGGCGCCGGCCTCGGCGAGGGCGCGGCGGAGCTCGGCCTTGTTCTTGGTGCGCAGCGCGGCCTTCCAGTCCTTGCCCGGCAGCCCGAAGTAGCCGGCGGCCAGGGCGGCCTGGGTCTGGAGGTGGTCGCTGTTGGTGAAGACGGCGTCGGGCCGGGCCCGCGGCCCGCCCCGCGAGATCCGGCCGACGACCTCGCGGATGTCCCGTACGTCGCAGCCCACGACGTCGAGCGCGGGGAGGGCGCCCGCCGCGCCCCCGCCGGCCTCCTCGTACGCGCGCCGGTGCGCGTCGGGCTGGTCGGTCAGCAGGGTGACGTCCAGTCCGAGCCGGGCGGCGGCGGGCAGGAAGCCGTCGGTGACGGAGTCCGTGGGGTTGAGCGCGAGGAGGTGGAGCCGCATGGGGGTACGCCTTTCGGCAGGCCGCGGGGGATGGCGTGGGGCTCGGGAAGGAGGTCCGCCGGGGGCCTCCCCGCCGACGGCGGGAGGTGCGGCACGGCGCGTCGGCACCGGCCGCCCGCCGGCGGACCGGGGGCGGCGGGAGCGGTCTCCTTCACGGGGAAGACCCTAGGTTAGGCAAGCCTTACCTTGTCAATTCCCCTTCGACGTATACCCGTTATGCTCCGTTCATCCCCGCCGGGCCGTCACCCGTTCAGGCCGATGCGTCGATAGCGCGCCCGGCGGGCGGCAAGGCGTTCGGCCCGGTCGCGCGCCGAGAGGGCGGCGAGCTCGGTGCCGAGCAGGGCGCCGAGGCGCGGCAGGAACCCCCCGTCCGCCGGCTCCCCCGCCTCCCCCGCCTCCCCCGTCTCCCCCGTCTCCCCCGTCTCCCCCGTCTCCTCCTCGACGATCAGGTCCACGATGTCGTGCGCCAGCAGGTCCGCGGACCGCACGCCCTGGCGCGCGGCGACCTCGAACGCCCGCTCCGTGGTGCGGTGGAGGATCGCCGAGGCGCCCTCGGGCGGCAGCGGGGACAGCCACGCGTGGCGGGCGGCCACCACCCGGTCCGCGGGGAGCAGGGCGAGCGCGGCGCCGCCGGCGCCCTGGCCGAGCAGCAGGCACAGCGTCGGGGCCGGCAGCGTCACCAGGTCGGCGAGGCACCGCGCGATCTCCCCCGCCAGACCGCCCTCCTCGGCGTCCCGCGAGAGCGCGGCGCCCGCCGTGTCGACCACGGTGAGCAGCGGCAGGTCCAGCTCGGCGGCGACGCGCATGCCGCGCCGGGCCGCGCGCAGCCCGGCCGGCCCGAGCGCCTGGCCGGCGGCCGGGACGCCCGAGGCGGGGGTGGTGTGGCTGCCCCGGTCGTGGCCGAGCACGACGCACGGGGTGCCGCCGACCCGGGCCAGCGCGAGCAGCAGCCCCGGGTCGTGCTCGCCCGCGCCCGTGCCGCTGAGCGGGGTCACCTCGGTCGCGGCGGCCGCCAGCAGCTCCGCGACGCCGGGGCGGTCGGGCCGGCGGGAGCGGCGGATCGATTCGGCGGCGGGGACGTCGGGGGCGGCGCCGGGGCCGTCGCCGGACGGGCGTACGGGCGCGGGAGCCGACGTCACGCCCGTACCTTCCGCACCGTCACGGCACAGCACCGCCAGTGCCCGCGCCGCGACCTCCGCGAGGCGCTCGGCGGGCAGCACCCCGTCCACCAGGCCGTGCGCGAGGAGGTTCTCGGCCAGCTGGACGCCCTGGGGGAACTCCTCGCCGTAGAGGGCCTCGTGGACGCGCGGGCCCAGGAAGCCGATGAGGGCGCCCGGCTCGGCGGAGGTGAGGTGGCCGAGCGAGCCCCAGGAGGCGAGCACGCCGCCCGTGGTGGGGTGGCGGAGGTGGACGAGGTAGGGCAGCCCGGCCGCCTTGTGGTCGGTGATCGCGGCGGCGACCTTGACCATCTGGAGGAAGGCGATCGTGCCCTCCTGCATCCGGGTGCCGCCCGAGGCGGGCGCCGCGAGCAGCGGCAGCCGCTCGGCGGTGGCCCGCTCGACGGCCCGTACGAGCCGCTCCCCCGCGTCCACCCCGATCGACCCGGCCAGGAAGCGGAACTCACAGGCGACCAGCGCCACCCGGCGCCCCCGGATCCGGCCCTCGCCGGTGACGACGGACTCGTCCAGCCCGGTGCGCTCGCGGGCGGCGAGGAGGTCGGCGCGGTAGGCGGGGTCGTCCGTGGTCACCTCGACGGGCTCGTCCCAGCACTGCCAGCTGCCGGGGTCGACCACCGCCTCGACGAGCTCGCGGGCGGACGTACGGGGGCGGTTCTCAGTCATGTCGATCACCCTGCCACGGCGGCGGGCCCGGCGGGGTGTCAGGGGGCCAACGGTTCGACCACATCCTTGGAGACGTGCTGGTAGATCACCGAACTGCGGAAGTCCACCACCTCCCGGCGCCCGGAGAAGCGGTCCATCAGCACGGTGTGCAGGTGGTTCACCTCCGGGACGGCGACGTGGACGAGGAAGTCGTCGCCGCCCGCGACCACGTACACGTTCAGCACCTCGGGCAGACCGATGGCGTAGGCCTTGAACCCCTCGATGACCTCCCGGCTCATCGGCCGGATCCGGACCGAGAGCAGCGCCTGCACCGGCCGGTTGAGCGCCTTGAGGTCGACGGTCGCGCGGTAGCCGGTGATGACGCCGCGCTGCCGCAGCGAGCGCACGCGTTCCAGGCAGGTGGAGGGCGCGATGCCCAGGGTGCGGGCGAGGTCGCGGTTGGTCTGCCGTGCGTCGCGCTGGAGTTCGCGGACTATCGCCGAATCAATGTCGTCCATGGGCCCCATGGTGACGTACGGACCGAATTTCGTTCGGCCGGACCCCTGGAGCCTCGTCGATAGGTCTAGCTTCGGCCCCCGTGACCGTACGAACCACTCATGCTCCCGCCCCTCCTCGGCCGCCCGTCCGGCGCCTGGGCGTCGCCGGCGGTACGGCCCTGTGCGCCGGCGCCGTCCTCGGCCCCGGTGTCCTGGCGCTGCCCGCGCTCGCCGCCGACGCGGCCGGGCCGGCGTCGGTCCTCGCGTGGGTCGTCCTGCTCGTCACGAGCGTGCCGGTCGCGGTCTCCTTCGCCGCGCTCGGCGCCCGGTTCCCGGACGGCGGCGGGGTGGCGACCTTCGTGCACCGGGCCGCGGGGCCACGGGCGGCCGCGGTGGTCGGCTGGTGGTTCTACGGGGCCGTGCCGCTGGGCGTGGTGTCGGCGGCGCTGATCGGCGGGCAGTACGTGGCCGGGGCGATGGGCTGGGGGGACGCGGGCGCGACGGCGGTCGGGGCGCTGGTCGTCGCCGCGTCGGCCGCCGCCAACTGCGGGGGCCTGCACCTGTCCGGCCGGGTGCAACTGCTGCTCGTGGGACTGCTGGTGGCGGTGCTGCTGGGCGCCACGCTCGCCGCGGCGCCGGGGATGCGGGCCGCGCACTTCACGCCGTTCATGCCGCACGGCTGGGGCTCGGTCGGCTCGGCGGCCGCCGTCCTGTTCTTCGCCTTCGCGGGCTGGGAGGCGGCGAGCCATCTCTCGGGCGAGTTCGCGGACCCGGCGCGCGACCTGCCCCGGGTGACGGCCTGCACGTTGGCCGTGGTCTCCGTGCTCTACCTGGGGCTCGCGGTGACGACGATCGGGGCGCTCGGCCCGGCCGCGGCCGGCACGGACACCCCGCTGACGGAGCTGCTGGCGCGGAGCATGGGCACCGTGGCCCGCCCCGTCGCCGCCGCGGTCGCGCTCTTCCTCACCTTCGGCACCGTCAACACCTATCTGGCGGGGGCCTCCCGGCTCGGTGCCGCGCTCGGCCGGGACGGCGCCGCCCCGCGCCGGCTCGCCGCCGGCGGCGGACCGGGCCAGGTACCGCGGTACAGCCTGGCGGTCCTGGCGGTGGCGTGCGCGGCGGTCGGCACGGCGGTCACCCTGGGCGCGGCGGACCTGGACCGCCTGATGCGCGCCACGTCCGCCTGCCTCGCCTCGGTCACCCTCGCCGGCCTCCTGTCGGCCCTGGCACTCCTCCCCCGCCGCACCCTCCTGTGGTGGGCGGCGGGGGCCAGCGCGCTGCTCACGACGGTGGTGCTGGCGTTCGCGGGGGTGTTGCTGCTGATACCGGCGGGACTGGCGGTGGCGGCCTGGGGGTTCGTGGCGTACGCGGGGAGGCGGCGGGCGGGGTGAGCGCCGCGCCGTCGCGGACGCCACGGCGGAGCCCGCGCCCGCCGGAACGGCGACGCGTACGGGCGGGCGTCCACGCCCCGGGGCGGAGAGGGGAGGGCTTCCTTATCCCCCCGCCGGCTCCTCCGCCCTCCGCCGGAACACCGCGCACACCATCGTCACCGCCGTGCCCGCCACCGCCCAGGCGGAGAGCACCAGCAGCGGGCAGGTCAGCGCGTTGCCCTGGAAGTAGGCGATCGAGCGGGCGGACCAGGTGCCCGCGCCCGGCGGCAGGGCCGGGCCGATGGCGCGCCAGAAGGGTGGCAGCAGCGGGTAGGGGTAGGCGCCGCCCGCGCTCGGGTTGCCCAGTACCACGACGATCGCGATCGCCAGGCCGATGCCGACGATCCCGGCCAGCCCCTGAAGGGCCAGCGTGGTGGCCCCGACGGCGAAGACCACCAGCGTACCCAGCCCCCACAGGCCGAGGACGCTGCCGGGCAGCGCCCCCAGGACCGGCCCGGTGATGACCGCGCCGAGCAGCCCCGCGACCGCCGCGTAGAGCGCGAGCGCGGCGAGCCGGAAGCCCGCCCGGCGGGCGTTGGCGGGCCGGGCGCCGGCGCTGATCGCGAGGATCGCCGCGCACAGGTAGCCGCCCACGCACCAGCCCACCACCAGGTAGAAGGAGCTCAGGCCGCGGGAGTCGCCGGCCGCGACGGGGGCGACGTCGGTGACCTTGAGGGAGCGCTGTTCGGCGGCCTCGGCACGGGCGACGACCGCCTCGGTGGCCTGGGCGAGCGAGGAGCCCGCACCGCCGGCGACGAGCAGGGTGTCGGTGTCGGAGCGCGGGTCGACGACCAGCGCGGCCTCCAGGTCGCGCTCCCGGATCTGCCGGACGGCCGCCGCCCGGTCGGGCACCGCGCGGACCTCCAGGGCGCGCCCCGGCAGCCTGCCCAGCCGCTCCACCAGCTGCGCGCTGAGCTCCCGGGGCGCGACCACGCCGACCGCGACGTCCTTCGGCTTCGGGGCGTGGAAGGCCCCGACGTAGGAGGTGATGAACGCGAGCTGGAGCACCAGCGCGCCGATCACCAGCAGCGCGGCGCGGCCGGTCACCGCCTCCCGTACTTCCTCGACGAAGGTGGGGCGGGCGGCGTCGCCGGGGGTGCGGTCCATGTCCCGAGCCTGCGGGGTCCGCCGGGCCGTCGCAGGCGGTGCGGGCCGTTCGGGCGACCTCCCGCCGGGCCGGAGCCGCCCCACCTCGGTGTTCGTACGAATGTTCGAGTCGTGGTCTATGGTGGAGAAGGAAGGGCGGAAATCGGCCAGGGGGTGAGGGGACAGCGAGGACCACGTGGGAACGGCAGGAGGCGCGCGATGACGGCATTCACGCATCTGCGCACCGTGTCGGGGTTCTCGGCCCGCTACGGGGCCAGCCACCCGGAGCGGCTCGCCGAGCGCGCCGCCGAGCGCGGCATGGACGCCCTCGCCCTCACCGACCGCGACAGCCTCGCCGGAGCCGTCCGGTTCGCCAAGGCGGCCGCCCGCTCCGGGGTGCGGCCGCTGTTCGGCGCGGACCTGGCCGTACGGGAGCCCGCACCCGCCGCCGACCGGGCCGTACGCCGCCGCACCCCCGTGCGCGGCGGTGCCTTCCTCGACGAGTCCGCGCCCCGGGTGACCTTCCTCGCCCGCGACGGCGCGGCCGGCTGGGCCGCCCTGTGCGGCCTGGTCTCGGCCGCCCACGCGATCCCCCCGACCCCGCGCCCGGCGCCCCCGCCGCCCGGCCCGGGCTGGGGCGGGAGGACCTCGCGGCGGCCGCGCCCGGCATCCGGGCCCCGCTGACCGCCCTCCTCGGACCCGACTCCGACGTCGGCCGCGCGCTGGCCGCCGGGCGCCCCGACCGGGCCGCGCGACTGCTCGTACCGTGGCGTGAAATGTTCGGTGACGAGCTGCGCCTGGAGGTCGTCTGCCACGGCCGCGCCGGCACCGGCCCGGGCTCGCTGCGGCTCGCCGCCCGCACCGTCGGCCTCGCCGCCGAGACGGGCGTACGGGCCGTCCTGAGCAACGCCGTGCGCTACGCCGACCCCGGCCAGGGGCCCGTCGCCGACGTGCTCGACTCCGCCCGCAGGCTCGTCCCCCTCGACCCCCGCAGGCCTGACGCCCTCGACGGCGGGGAGCGCTGGCTCAAGGGCCCCCGCGACATGGCCGCCCTCGCCGGGCGGATCGCGGAGGCCGCCGGCTTCCGCCGCGACAGCGCGCACCGGCTGCTCACCGCGACCGAGGAGACCGCCGCCGCCTGCCGCGTCGACCCCGAGGACCACCTGGGCCTGGGCACCGTCCACTTCCCCGAGCCGCACCTGGTCGGCGCCGGGCACCGCACCGCCGACCGCGTCCTCGCCTCCCGCTGCGCGGCGGGCATGGTGCTGCGCCGCCACGACCGCGACCGCCGCTACTGGGACCGGCTGGAGGACGAGCTGGACGTCATCGCCCGGCGCGGCCTCGCCTCGTACTTCCTCACCGTCGCCCGGGTCGTCGACGACACCCGCGCGCTCGGCATCCGCGTCACCGCCCGCGGCTCCGGCGCCGGCTCCCTCGTCAACCACCTGCTCGGCATCGCCCACGCCGACCCCGTCGAGCACGGCCTGCTGATGGAGCGCTTCCTGTCGGCGCGCCGCACCGCGCTGCCCGACATCGACATCGACGTGGAGTCCGCGCGCCGCCTCGACGTCTACCGCGCGATCTTCGAACGCTTCGGCGCGGACCGGGTCGCGACCGTCGCCATGCCCGAGACCTACCGGGTGCGGCACGCGATCCGGGACGTGGGCACCGCCCTCGGCATGGACCCCGCCGAAGTGGACCGGCTCGCCAAGGCGTTCCCGCACATCCGGGCCCGCGACGCCCGCGCCGCGCTGCGGGAACTGCCCGAGCTGCGCGGGGTGGCCCAGGAGGAGCACGGCCGGCTGTGGGAGCTGACCGAGGCGCTGGACGGGCTGCCGCGCGGCACGGCCATGCACCCGTGCGGGGTGCTGCTGTCGGACGCGACGCTGCGCGCCCGCACCCCCGTCGTGCCCACCAGCGGCGAGGGCTTCCCGATGGCGCAGTTCGACAAGGACGACGTCGAGGACCTCGGGCTGCTCAAGCTCGACGTGCTGGGCGTGCGGATGCAGTCCGCGATGGCGTACGCGGTGGGGGAGGTCGAACGGGCCACCGGGCACCGCCTGGACCTCGACGACCCCGCCCAGGTGCCGCCCGGCGACCGGCGGACGTACGAGCTGATCCGCTCCACCGAGACGCTCGGCTGCTTCCAGATCGAGTCGCCCGGCCAGCGCGACCTGATCGGCCGGCTCCAGCCCTCGACCTTCCACGACCTCGTGGTCGACATCTCGCTCTTCCGGCCCGGCCCGGTCGCCGCCGACATGGTCCGGCCCTTCGTCGAGGCCCGGCACGGCAAGGTGCCCGTCCGCTACCCGCACGAGGACCTGGAGGAGGCGCTGCGCGAGACCTACGGGGTGGTCGTCTTCCACGAGCAGATCATCGAGATCCTGCACGTCATGACCGGCTGCGACCGGCACTTCGCGGACGAGACGCGCCGCGCGCTGTCCGACCCGGCGCTGCTGGGCCGGGTGCGCGCCTGGTTCGCCGAACGGGCGCGCGGGCGCGGCTACTCCGCCGAGGTCGTCCGCCGCACCTGGGAGATCGTCGAGGCGTTCGGCAGCTACGGCTTCTGCAAGGCGCACGCCGTCGCGTTCGCCGTGCCGACCTACCAGTCCGCCTGGCTGAAGGCCCATCACCCGGCGGCCTTCTACGCCGGGCTGCTCACCCACGACCCGGGGATGTACCCGAAGCGGCTGCTGCTCGCGGACGCGCGGCGGCGCGGGGTGCCGATCCTGCCGCTGGACGTGAACCGGTCGGCGGCGGCCTATCGGATCGAACTGGTGTCCGATGAAAGTGCCGGGGCGGAGGCTCCCGGGACCGCCGGAACCTCCCGGACCACCGGAGCCTCCCAGGCTCCCCGCTCCTCCCGCGCCTCCCGCGCGAAGACCTACGGCATCCGGCTCGCGCTCTCCGAGGTGCACGGCATCACCGAGGCGGAGACGGACCGCATCGCGGCCGGCCGCCCGTACACCTCGCTCCAGGACCTGTGGCTGCGCGCCCGCCCCGGCCGGGCCGTCGCCGAGCGGCTCGCGCGGGTCGGCGCGCTGGACGCCTTCGGCGCCAACCGCCGCGACCTGCTGCTGCACATCGCCGAACTGCACCGGCGGCGCCGGGAGTCCACCGGATCCGCCGCCCAGCTACCGCTGGTCGACAGCGCCCGCCCCGAGCCGGCCGGCCTCCCCGACCTCGACGCGCGCGAGCGCCTCGGCGCGGAGCTCGGCGTCCTCGGCATGGACGTCTCCCGCCATCTGATGTCCGACCACCGGGCCTTCCTGACGGAGCTGGGCGCGCTCCCCGCCCGGCGGCTGCGCGACGCCCGGCACGGCGAGACCGTCCTGGTCGCGGGGGCCAAGGCCGCCATCCAGACCCCGCCGGTCCGCTCCGGCAAGAGGGTCGTCTTCACCACTCTCGACGACGGCACCGGCCTGGTCGACTGCGCCTTCTTCGACGACAGCCACGCCGTGTGCGCGCACACCGTCTTCCACTCCTGGCTGCTGCTCGTCCGCGGCGTCGTCCAGCGCCGCGGCCCGCGCAGCCTCAGCGTCGTCGGCGCGGCGGCGTGGGACCTGGCCGAACTCACCGCGCTGCGCGCCGAAGGCGGCCTGGACGCGGTGGCGGCACTGCTGACGGCCTCGGCGGAGGAGCCGGTTCCGGGCGGCACGGGCCGCCGCATCCGGCTGTCCACCGGCTACACCATGCACCCCTGGTCCGACCTTCGGCCCGCGGGCGAGGGCGCGCCCACCGGGCGCAAGTTGTGGCACGCGAGCCCCGGAAGCGCGGGATGACCGGACTCGCCACCCCCCTCGCGCCCGGTGCCGTCCTGTACGTGCGCTTCCACCCCGTCGGCCGGCCGGCCCTCGGCGAGGACGCCTACGACGGGCTGCTCGGGCTGCTCGCCGAGGTGACCCCCGTGGTGCAGGCGCTGCCGCCCGACGCCGCGCTCATGGACGTACGGGGCGCCGTGCGCTACTTCGGCCACGACCCGGGTGAACTCGCCCGCCTCGTACGGCTGCGGTCGCTGTTCCGCTACGGGGCCGACTGCGCGGTCGGCATCGCGGGCAACCCGATGCTGGCGCGGATGGCCGCGCGGGACGGGGCGCCCGGCTCGGTCCACGCGCTCCCCGCGGACCCGGACGCCGTGACCGCCTTCCTCGCCCGCAGGCCCGCCGCCGCGCTGGACGGCGTCGGCACCGCCACCGCCCGCACCCTGTGCGCGTACGGGCTCGACAGCGTCGGCCGGATCGCCGCCGCGCCGCTCCCCGCGCTCCAGCGGATCCTCGGCGCGGCCGCGGGCCGCCGGATCCACGAGCGGGCGCGCGGCATCGACCCGACGCCCGTCACCCCCGGCGCGCGGGCCCGCTCGATGGGGGCGGAGCACCGCTTCGCCGGTGACGAGCTGGACCCGGACCACCGGCGGCGCGCGCTGCTCACGCTCGCCGACGGACTGGGCGCGCGGCTGCGCGGGACCGGCCAGGTCGCCCGCGGACTGACCCTCACCGTCCGCTACGCGGACGGCTCTTCGACCACCCGCACCCGGTCGCTCGCCGAACCGACCGCGCACACACCGGCGCTGACCACCACCGCGTACGCCCTGCACGGCGCGCTGGGGCTGCAACGGGCCCGGGTGCGGGCCGTGGCGTTGCGCGCCGAGGACCTGGGGGACGCCCGACTCGCCGCGCACCAGCTGACGTTCGACCCCGCCGACGACAAGGCGCGCCGTGTCGAGGCCGCCGTCGACAAGGCGCGGGCACGCTTCGGCGCGGCCGCGGTGGGGCCCGCGGCCAGCCTGGAAGTGGCCTGATTCACTTGGTGCGATTCCTGCGGATTTGCTTGACGAAAGCAAGAAATTCCCCGCAGTCTACTCGCAAGTAAGTTCATGCCCTCGTAACGCACCCGCAACACGGTTCGCCGTGCGCTTCGGCCTGCCCTTGGGCGTGACTACCCCCCACCTGCGAGGAGTTCAGATGCACCTGCGCCGGAGATCCCTCCGCACCCTGCTGTCCGCCGTGGCGCTGACCGTGGCGGCCGCCGTGGCGCCCACCGTCGCGACGGCCACCCCGGCCCACGCCGCCGGCGTGACCAGTGGCTGGAACGACACCTCCTGCAAGCCCTCGGCCGCGCACCCGCGCCCCGTCGTCCTCGTGCACGGCACGATGGAGAACAAGACCAACAACTGGTGGTCGCTCGCGCCCTACCTGGTCGACCGCGGCTACTGCGTCTTCTCCTTCGACTACGGCCAGCTGCCGGGCGTCCCCGTCTTCTACGGACTCGGCCCCGTCGACAAGGGCGCCGAGCAGCTCTCCACGTTCGTCGACAAGGTGCTAGCCGACACCGGCGCGTCCAAGGTCGACCTCGTCGGCCACTCCCAGGGCGGCATGATGCCGCGCTACTACCTGAAGTTCCTGGGCGGCGCCCCCAAGGTCGGCACCCTGGTG